>JBIKNA010000080.1:0-21706 GCA_044358965.1 Polyangiaceae bacterium | reverse complement strand
GAGAGGCGCTCAAGGTGCCAGAGACATGAAGAGCGTCACGCAAGAGCCAGAGATCTGGCTGGGCGATGATCGAATACTGCTTCTTCAAGGAGACCGCGCCCGCGACGAGCAGCCGTGATTCACGTCGCACGCTGGGCTTGTCGTACTGGTAGACCACGACGGCGGCCGCGCCGAGGAGCCCGCTCGTCTCGGGCTGGTACGCCGGAACGACGAACGGGACCACGCCGAACCGACCTTGCTTCTCCACGGTGACCGGCGTGGGCGGTGGTGGCGCCGACGTGACAAGCCGGGATGGGTCGGGCTCGGCCGCAGTCGCGTCCGGCGCCTCCACCGGACGAGTCTCCTCCGCGCCTGTCGCTACACCTGGGGTCGCGAGAGCGCATGCGGCCGCAGCAGCCATCACCCGCCGTCGCCAAGCGAAACGGCTGCCTTCGCAGCGAACGGATGATTCAAACACGTGTTTGAAAATGAGACTTTCACCCAACACTGTCAAGCGCTAGTTCAAACAAACGTATGAAACGAACCACAAGGGCCGCGAAGTCGGCCGGCTCCCGCGAGGGGACCCGCGAACGCCTCCTAAGGCTGACGGTCGACGAGATCGAGCGACGGGGCATCTCGAACCTCACGGTGCGCGCGGTGGCAGAGGCCGCAGGCGCAAACCTCGCCGCGGTGAACTACCACTTCCGTTCAAAGGATGCCCTCGTCGCCGAGGCGCTCCTGACGGCCATGCAAAGCTTTGTCGAGGACACCGATGTCCTGCTCGCCAGGGTCGCCGTGGACCCTCACGCTGGCCTCGCCGCCCTTTTCGCCTTCTTGCTCGAGGGCAGCCTTCGTTTTCCCGGTATTGTCCGGGCGCTGCTCCACCACGCGTTCGCCGAGCAAGACTACTCAGGTCCCTTTCCTCGGGCGTTCACGCCAATTGCAGTGCGCCTCCGCGATCAGCTCGTCGAGGTCGTTCCGGGCCTCGATCCCGAGTTGGCTGGTCGTAGAACGGTGGCCGCGCTCTCGGCGTCGCTCTTCCCGGCCTTCTTCGGTGGGCTCTTCCCGCATCTCGGTCCGTTCGCCAGCGATGCGGCCCGACGTGCCTACTTCGACGACCTTGCGGCCAGCGCGCTTGCACCTGTCGGCACCAAAAGATCTCGTGTCCGCCGCCGCAGGGGTCCGTCGTGAGACATCGAAAGAGACTCGTGATGACCCACCCCGCAGCCACGAGAAGTGGCATGTAGGCATCAATGGTCGGGCTTGCTCCGAGTCGCCACGGCCCGCCGCCGACGCACGCGGCTCGTGCCCTTGCAAGTCGAGCGCGCCGTCGAAGACCTGGCTCGTGATGGCCGCGGCGCCGGACGCGCCGCGCGCGTGAGCACCAAACCTAAATGCAACCCAACGGCCGGCCATCCAGTCTCAACATGGACTGAAAGGCAACCACCGCGAGCAGTTCGCTTGGCCTGACGGGCCTATTGCGTCGGGTGTAAAGGTCGACGTGTCCGCCAAAGTGGCCGGAATCCGAGGAAACGACTGGGCCGCTTTCGTCCAACAACGCCACTTCTCGGAACGGGGTGTGCATACCAAGAACGTTGATGGCGTCGGTTTCGAGCCGACTCACGGTTTCCGAACCCGCGTCGCGCCGAACAAGCCGTCCGCTCATGCAGCGGGGCTGCACCTCGAGCTCGTAGGCTACCCCCGGCTCTTCGGCAGGAACGATGGAACAGGCGAAGACGGCGGAGTCCTGCTTGGTCGCGCAGCGTGCCCGGGAACCGCGGTACTCTACATCGAATTGAGGGCGAAACTCCGAAAGGGAGCTTCTGTCGGTGTCCACGTTGGAAAACGCAAACGTGCTCCCGTCGGGCAGCGAGAGATCGCACGGATCGCCTCGGTAGCAAGGCTTGCTCTTTCCGAACGTGAACTCCGCCCGTTGAAGCTCCATCGTGCTTCTCGCGCTGTATCCCGGTGCGTGCCGTACTCGCGAAGCGCATCCAACAGTGGAGAGCAGGAGCAGCACGAAGCAGATTCGTGCTGCGTTCCTCAGGGTGAGCACACCGGCGACGCGAGAGAGCCAATTGATCACGACATTGGGACCATACGGCGCCCACCAGGGAGCGTCCAGGGCGGAGGGGAAATCTGCGGCGAGCATGGCCAGTTCAGGCTTCGGGTTTGCCTATACGTTGTCCTGCTCACCTTCCGAGCGACCGCAGGCGGCAGACGGATACGCATGCCAAGCGGGACGCATGCCACCGAAAAAGCTCCCCGCGGCGCCAAGAAGCGCTTCAAAGAAACAATGCCCCGCGTACTCTAGGACCATGAGTCGCACACTCCTTGCCACGATGTTGGGGGCCTCGTTGGCCCTGCTGATGGGCTGCAGCAAAGACAAGTCCGACGCCCCGCCGGCGCCGGCGTCTGCTGCCGTCAAGCCCGCGGTCGCCCCGGCGGGCAAAGACGCGGTGGACTTCAGCAAACCCGTCGGCCACTGCGACGTGAAGGCAGCCCACTACTGCGTGGACCTTTGGGGTAGCGAACGCAGCAGCAGCGAAACGTGCTCGACGTGGACGGGCACCTGGACCCCTGGCAAGGCGTGCGAAGTGACGGCCACAACGCTGGGCACCTGCAGCCAGACCGAAGACGTCCTTGGCGGTGTGCCGCAGCCGTGGAAGAAGGTCTATTGGACCGATAGCTCTGTCGACGACTTTGGGCGCAAGAGCAGCATCGAACACGCCAAGGAACTCTGCGGCAGCGAGAAACCCGAGCACGGGAAACTGGTCGCTCACGAATGGAAAGACGGGCCTGCCGCGTCCGGCAAACCTGCTGGGGCAAAGGCATCGGCGGCGGCGCCGGCGGCGACCGCTCATCCGTAGAGCGCAGGGGCCTCGCCCTATACCAGGCTACTGCCGGGCTCGCGCCAAGCTAGAGCGCAGGCCGCCCCCGGAAGCCGCTGCCCGGCCTGCCACCGACGATGACCTGTCCTGCAGGCACTGCAAACGCGTACGCGTTTGCGGAGATCCACGCGGCTATTTGCACGCGCTCGGATCGCCCAGGGCGCAAACGCCGCCGGTGCACTTGGCGGGTTCGAGACACTTGTCGGTGTCGTTGCAAGGCTGCCCGACATCGCGTGGTGCCCCGCAGGTGCCTTGCTTGGGGATCTCGGCAGAACACGTGCCATAGCCCGCGCAAACGCCGCCGGTTGTGCCCACAAGACCGCATGGCCCGCCTTCTTGCGAGACCACGAGCGCCGTGCACTTGCCGGAGATGCACACGAGGCCCGCGCCGGTGATGTCGCAAGCGTCTTGCTCTCCGACCCGGACACAGGCCGCGCCGGCGCCGAGCGCTGTGACGCACTTGCCTCCGTTACACTTGGTGCCGAAGGCGCAAGCACTGCTTTCACAGCTCTCGCCCAACTTGGCAACCAGCGCGCACTTCTTGTTCGCGTTGCACTTGAGCGCGCCCTCGCAGTCTTGGTCTTCGACGCAGTCGCTGCCGGCACTTAGAAGCTTGTCGCAGGTGCCACAGTTGTCGCCCTTTGCAGACTTTTTGCACCGACGGCTTTGGCACTGGCCGTTGTCGCTGCATGCGGCGCCGTCCGCGAGTGCGCCCGGCAGACCGCACAGAGAGCCAAGTTTGCCATCGAAGAGCTCGGCGCAGGTGGTGCCTGCAAGGGTGGCCGCGCACCCGGTCACGTCGGCTTCCGTGGCGACGTTGCCCGTCGCCGCAAGGTTCTTGTTGCAGTCTGGGGTGAGCCTTGCCTCGCAGGTGCTGCGGCTGCCCCAGCCAACGGCGAAGAGTTGCGGCGCGCAGGCTTCGATGCGGGTGCAGATCGCTTTGGCCAGCGTGTCGCACTTGGGCGCTACGCGGGGGGCCGCGGCATCGCTCGCGGTGGCATCCGTTGCGCCGGCGTCCGTGGCCTGGATGGCGCTTGTGGTGGCTCCGGAGCAAGCTGTTCCAACACAAGCCAGAAGGAGTGCCAACCCTACCGCGCGGACGGCGGTACTCGAGACGTTCATGCCGTGCTCCCTCTGCATCGTTGCCCCCTTTGCGTTGCACCTAGTTTACGCCGGCACCCAGAAATCTCGAAGCTCGCGCGGTACCCAGCTGCGCCACGGCGTTCGTGCCCTTGGAGGCTCCCGCTTAGCGCGGGGTCTTGGCACCAGTGCTCACCGGATCGCCAACTACAGGGCAACTCCCGGTCACCGCGATGCCCCGAGGCCAAACCAACCGTTCGCCCGCAACAGCGACCGATCACTGTCCGCAGAGTGCGTACCAGGACCGTCCTGCATGCCGCCGACCATGAACCTGCCGTTTGGCGCTGGTAGCGCGCAGCGCGCCTGGTTGTGCCGCGCGCCCGTGGGCACGTTGAGGGGGCTCGTCGTGCCGTCGGGGCGCAGCACCCGCGCGAATGCGCTCGCTTCCTCGCTTACGCTCGCGCCATTGGGGTTTTGACGATATCCGCTCGCTCCAACGACGATCAGTGAGCCATCCGTTTGCTCGAGCACGTCGAAGGCGATGTCTCCCTGGGCGACGTCGAAGGTGCGCACGTTTGCGACGCCCGCCGCGTCCACATGCGCGACGAGAGCATCGAAGCCGGTCCCCTCGGCGTTCCAGCGCTCGCTGCGGCCGAGCGCATAGGCGCCGCGTTTGCCGGCGCGAAGCGCGTAGAGTTGCTCGTCGTTGGGCGTCCCCACCACCGTGGTGCCCATGCGGACTCCACTTGGGCTCACGCGGGTCACGAATGCGTCGAGCCAATCGGGATCCGTCGCGAGCGTCTCGCCGAACGTCTTGGCGTGGGCCTTGACCATCGCGCCATTCTCGAGTCGCTGGTGGCCCACGCCGACATAGCCAACGCCATCGTCGTCGACGGCGACGAAGACTCCGTAGTGTGCCGAGAGTTGCCCAAAGGTGTCGTAGCTTCCGCCGTGGAGTCCCACCGGGGTCATGATGTGCGGAGGGACGACGAGGGTTCCGGGTCCCACGCTGAAGCCTGTTGTGTCCCACTTAAGCCGGTATGCGCTCACCGAATGGTCTTCGATGCGCACTCCCACGAAGGCACCTTCGCCATCGGCGACCAGACGACCGCTGTCATGGGTCACGCGCTCGATGGAGGCGTGGAGCTGCTTGGTACCAAGGGTTGCACCAGAGCGACTGAGACGCGTGACGAGCCAGCCCTCGCTTGACGCTTCGAGCACGGTCAGCTCGCCGGAGGGATGCACGGCCACGTCGATGAGGTCGCGCCCTGCACCCGGCCCGCGTTGCCATCGGGGTTCGCCCTCGGGGCCGTAGAGCCTCACAAGCCGCGACGGATGCCCCCACGCGTCCGTCAGCAAGACCGGAGCCTCGAGAAGCGCGACCCAGTCCGTGCCGTTCGCATGCAGCGAATGCACGAACCACCCGTCGACACGGACCTGAATCGGCGCGGCCGGGACGGGGTCGTCCTGCTCCGACGGCGGGGGTGTTTTCACTGCGTCGGTGCCGGCGTCGACGGCCGGGATGGGCGCGACGGTCTCGGCAGTGGCCGCCGAGCCCGAACAAGCGACTTGCAAAGAGAGCAGCGCGAGCCAGCGCCGTGAGGCGGGGAACATGCCCGTATTGGATGCATGATCGGTGCCGCGTCTAGGTGCTTGCAAACCCTTACCCCTTCCAGGAGTGGCACACCCGACGATGGCGCGGCGGTCATGGGTCGTTCCTCGGGGGCCTCGTCAAACTTCTGAAGTTGCTTCCTTTTGTCTCAGACACAGGATTGTAACTACATTGTCGCCCAAGGTGCGTGCATGTCGGCAAGCAGGTGCTACCCCATTGCCTCGGAGGTTCAACCCTATGCGCGCCCTCACCATCTTCGCTGTTGCCCTGGGCGCGCCAGCACCACGGCCCCGACCATGGTGGATGTCACACGGAGGGCCTCGTTGCTTAGGGCGCGCGCCGGACGGTCGCGATGCAGCTTTCGCTTGTATTGTGAACAGTGTTAACTGCAGAAGCAAAAAAAGGGGTCATCGACGCATGCCGCGAAGAAGGCCTGCCACGGACTCGCGGTAGAGTGCGGCGAAAGCCTGGTCGTCGCCCACGGCAGACAGTTGCCCCGACAGCCGCAGCGATACAAGCCCATGCACGTGCGCCCAGATCTGCAGAGCCATGCGTTCGGCGTCACCTTTGGCCAGCACGCGCGCGTCCATGCATTCGCGCACGCGGTCGATCAGAAAACGAAACGTGGAGCTTGGCGGCGCCGGCGGTGTGGCCTTGGGCCGGTCTCCGAGCGGCAGCCCGGCGTGGAGTTCGTCGGCCGAAGTCATGAAGATGAAGCGATAGTCCTGACTGTTTTGCAGCGCAAACAGGCGATACTGCTCCCCGGCGGCCACAAGGCGCGCGAGCGCGTCCGGCGCCTCGAGCGCCCGCACCAGGTAGCTCGAGAAGAGCGCGAAGCCCTGGGCACAGGCGGCCGCGATGAGCGCGTCTTTGCCGTCGAAATGCCGGTACACCCCTGGCGCCGACACACCCACCCGCCGAGCGACCTCGCGCAGCGAGAAGTTGGCCACGCCGCCTTCGAGGAAGACATCCCGCGCGGCCGCGATGAGCCGCGTTCGCGTGTCGCCTTCGCCACGCGCTGCTGCCCCTCTCTTGGATTTTGCGGCGCCGGTCATGTGAACAGTGTTTACTATAGGCGCCTACGGCCCGAGGTCAAGGCGAGAGTCCGAGCCAACATCGCGCGCTGCCATCGGCGGTGCCGCCGTGTTGGAAATCGTTGGTGGTTCTTGTGGCGTGTGTTTGCTGCCCTGAGGGCGCCCCCGTGGCGCAGCGTGCAGGACATCCGGTCTCCCCGATGAGCTTCACGGACTTTGGGGCAGCTACGCCGCGCCCTCCATCACGCCAAACGACGCGAGTATCGCTTCCGTGGCAGCGCGACGAAGCCCTCACGCTCGTAGAGACCTGCGGCCCTCATGTGCTCTTGGTCGACCTCCAGGTCGATAGCGAGGCATCCGGCCTGCCGACACTCCTCGACCACCTGAAGCAACAGGCCCCGCCCGAAACCGCGGCCCCGATGCTCCGGCACAATGTACAGCTCGTCCAGCCAGGCGACCTGACCTCCGTGTTCGACAGTCCACGTAAAGGGGCAGACCGCGAGCCCCACCGTCTCGCTGGTGCGTGCGAGCAGCACGAACCCTCTGCTACTGTCGTCGAGAAGGCCCGCAAGGGCGCGCTGCGCGGCAAGTTCGCCGAGCTCAATGTCGTGTTCGGCGAGCTGGGCCGAAAGTAGGCGCGATGCCGTCGGCAAAGTGGCGTGCGTCATGCGCTCGATGGTCAGCACTGGGGTACTCATCCATCCCAATACGTAGAAGTCCGGTATCGGTTCCGCGAATTCACCGACACGAATTCGTGACACACGAGGTCTTTTCCCATGGGGGTGTTTGCTCCACTAGAGTCCAGCAGTGCCGGTCGCGGCCAGCTTCAAGCCAGCAGCGCACATCCTTGCGGCAAAACTGAGAACCCATGCACACCGAACACGCAGGACTACTCGGCAAGCTGTCGTTTCTCGATCGCTACCTGACGCTCTGGATCTTTTTGGCGATGGGGGTGGGGGTTGCGCTTGGGTTCTTCGCGCCCGGGGTCACGACCACGCTCAATCGTCTCAGCGTTGGCACGACGTCCGTGCCCATCGCCGTGGGGCTCGTCCTGATGATGTTCCCGCCACTGGCCAAGGTGCGTTACGACGAACTCGGCAAGGTGTTCCGCAACAAACGCGTGCTTGCGTTGTCGCTGGTGCAGAACTGGCTGGTGGGCCCATTCTTGATGTTTGCACTGGCCGTCGCGTTTTTGCGCGACAAGCCCGAATACATGCTCGGGCTCGTGCTTATCGGCCTGGCCCGCTGCATCGCCATGGTCATCGTGTGGAACGACCTTGCCAAAGGCGACACGGAGTATTGCGCCGGCCTCGTGGCGTTCAACTCCATCTTCCAGGTGCTGTTCTTCTCGGTCTACGCGTACTTCTTTGCCACGCTGTTGCCCAACTGGCTTGGTCTCGAGGGCACCATCGTCAACATCTCCATCGTCGAGGTTGCCAAGAGCGTGGCCATCTATCTTGGGGTGCCCTTCGCGGCGGGGTTCCTCACGCGGCGGGTGCTCGTGGGGGCCAAGGGTCGCGAGTGGTACGAAAAGAAGTTCGTGCCGCGCATCAGTCCCATCACATTGGTCTCGCTGCTCTTCACCATCGTCGTGATGTTCTCGCTCAAGGGCGAGACCATCGTGCAGTTGCCGCTCGATGTGCTGCGCATCGCAGTGCCGCTTCTCATCTACTTCGTGGTGATGTTTGCGGTCTCATTTTTCATGAGCAGACGCGTGGGCGCAGACTACAAGCAGACCGCCACGCTCTCGTTCACTGCGGCCTCGAACAACTTCGAGCTGGCCATTGCCGTGGCCATCGCCAGCTTCGGCATCCACAGCGGCGCGGCCTTTGCGGCGGTCATTGGGCCCCTGGTAGAGGTGCCGGTGCTCATTGGGCTGGTCAACGTGTCGCTGTGGGCGCAGAAACGCTACTTCCCAGAACCTGTTGGTTCTAACGCCGAGGCCTGAACATGCATCGCGCCAACAGCATCTTGTTTCTTTGTGTCGCAAACTCGGCCCGAAGCCAGATGGCCGAGGGCCTCGCCCGAAAGCTCTTTGGGGAGCGCGTCGCAGTGCAAAGCGCCGGAAGCGAGCCGTCCGTCGTGAACCCCTACGCCATCGAGGTCATGCGCGAGGTGGGCGTGGACTTGTCGACGCACCACTCGAAGTCGGTGCAGACCATCGACGCCGGCCGTGTTGGCACCGTCATTACGCTCTGCGCCGAAGAGGTGTGCCCGGTGTTTCTGGGGGGCGCGCGCAAGATCCATTGGCCCATTTTGGACCCGGCCACCAAGGACCCTTCGATCCCGCGCGAACAGATGCTCGAGCGCTTTCGTGCCGCCCGCGATCAAATACAAGCACGTCTCGAGGTGCTGGACGCTTTGCGTGAGGTGCCCGAGGGCCCTGCGTCCGTCGAGTTTCACGCCAGCGTTCGTGTGACGAGTCTGCCCGCGAGCGCTCGCTTCTATGCGTGGCTGCTGGGCGTGCAGCCCAAAGAGTGGACGCATCGGTACGCCACATTCGTACGCCCAGACCTGCACATCAACTTCGTGCTGCTCGTTTCCGATGGCAAAGAGCTGCACCACGACACGCTCTACCATTTGGGCATTTGCGTCGCCGACAAGGGGGCCGTTGTGCGCGCCTACGAACTTGCGAACGTATTCGGCGCAACGGTGCACAAGCCTCCACGCACAACGTGGCGTGGCACACCGCTCCATGAACTCTGGCTCCAAGACCCTGATGGCAACCTGGTCGAGATATATGCGCGGCTGACGGAGCTGGAGCTCTTGGGCATGCCTGCGGACTTGGAGCCGGTGGCGCTGGCGTAGCCGCCAGCATTGCGCGCACTCTCTCGCCGAGACCGCAACCGGTCATTCCGCGCGACATGCGCGAACGCTACGGGTTCACGAAAGACTGATCCCCCGCGCACTCCTTCTTGGCATCCTCGATGGTCTTGTACTGCTCGCCTTTGTAGTACCAGTTGGTCTGCTTGGAACCATCGGCCGAGGTGGTCTGGCACCCGCCCCAAGAGTTCGTCAGATCACAAATCTGGTCGGCGGTGTACGTGCCGCCGCCTTTGGCTTTCGTCAGCGTCGTGCACACCCCTTGCTGAGTGGCCAGAGACACGCCCTTGAACTCGCGCCAATCGGTGCACTGGTCGGCCTTGGGGCGCAGATCACATCGGGCTTGTTGCTCGGGCAGGGGGTTGAGCGAGCTGCACGCCGAGAGCATTGCCAGCAGCAGCACAGAGACCACAGGAGTCGGAAGTCGCATCGCCACAAGTCTCGCGGCGAGGCGCCAGATCTGCAAGTGGAAGTATCCCAGAGCAGCGGGGCGTCCGCCGCCCCCAAGCTCTGCTGGTTCGTGAGAATGCGCAGGCCGCGTTGCGCGCGCTTGTGACGGTCGTCGGCGTGCAGGTGTCGCAGGCGGCTCGTTGACGCCTGGTGGGCCCTTAGGGGTTGCAGTAGGGGCAATCGAAGGCCGTGGCCTCGGTCACGCCGGGAAGGGGGCGCTCTTCGTTGTGGTCGCAGCCCACGCATCGAAAGAGTTCTGCGCGGGCCTTCTCCGTGGGGCCGCCACAGTCGGCGCAAGGAAGTCCGCCCAGGCGCTCCACCGCCACGTAGCCCGGGCGCTCGCATTGCGGGCAATGGCTCTGCGCTGCACGTACCAGTGCCAGCGCCGCCCGCTCGATGCTCTGCATGCGTGTGGGGTTCAGGTGCGCTCGCATGTCGGTCTCGAGCCACACGCCACCGTGCCGCCGCAACAGGTCTCCGACGATTTGGTCGAGCTCCCTCGCGTCGACGATGCCTTTGGTCATGCCGAGCGCAGGCTCGCCTTCGCCCTGCGGCGCGGCCATGGCAATGAGTGCGTGCGAAGGAAAGAGGGCCTGCGTGGCGAACGAGCGCGCATCGCCCAGGGTCTCCACCCGCCGCGAAGCGAAGTTCGTCTCCAGCGTCACATCCATGCCGTAGAGCTCGAGCCCGGTGTCGCGATCCAGCAGCAGCACCAGCTCTACCCCCAAGGGGGCGAATGGAATGACCGGATGAGGACCAAAGCTGCCTTCGCTGGCAAGGCCCAGCCGGGCGGCCCCGTGTGCCTCGATGGCGGCGAGCGCCTTCGCACGGGCGGCTTCTTTGGCGGTTCCTTGCCGAGGCACCTCGCGCGTGAAGGTGCCGAACGTATCTGTATCGATTTGTGGCAAAAGCTCGACGCGGACCCCAAGCTGCGCGTCGAGCGCAGGCCCCAAGACCCGTTCCTTGCCGTGTTTGGTGCCCAAGGCAGCGACGGCACCTGCGAGTGTGAAGCTGGACCAGCTCATGGGCATCACCTCATTCGTCGGGGTCCGTCTCGGTGATGCTCGGGCCAACGACCATCATGTTGTCTGTGCTCCGCCTCTGCACGTGCAGCACGAACACCGAGGGCTTGCCGTTGCCGTTCAGATCGCCGCGCGCGATGATGTCGGCGCTCTTGCCGTCTTTGGCCGCTTTGATTTCGTATTGGTAGTACTGCGGCGAGGTCATCTCGAAGCGAAGCTCGCGCCAGGGTTTCCAGTCCTCTCGGGTGCTTTGGTACTTGGTGCCTTTGGGGACGTCTTTCGGGGTCGGCGCAATAGAGAACAACTTCTTGCTGCTCTGCGGCACCAGCTTACCGTTCTTGTCCATGTCCTCGCGCTCCCACCACATGGCAAGACCTCGACCGATGTGCACGAGGGTGTTCTTGGCTTCGGCCTGCTTGCTCTGCACCACGTACTGACGCACGCTCCGCACGGCGAGCCCCGCGACCGCCGCCAGATCATTGGCGATGGTCTCCGCTGGACCGTCAAGTTCGAACTTGAGCCGCAGTCGCTCTCCATCTCGCGTAAGGGTTGCGGCGTTCGTCAGCCGTGTGATCAGTTGCTGTTCGCCGGGGCTCAACCGGAGCTCGGTGCCGAGGCGTTGGCTCAGGGTCTTGCGGCCCTCGGCGACGGTACGCTCCACCTGTACGGCTTCCTCTTCGGAGTGCATGGTCACGTCTGCATGCACGAAGAAGCGTCGTGGTGACGTGCCGAGCGCCCCGTGCACCACGATGCCTTGGGATCGCAACATCGCGCTCACGTGTTCGTCGGTCCCCAGCGTCACGCGTGGCGCCACGCCGGTACCCGTGGCTGCCTGTTCGATGGCAGCGCGTGAACCGAGCAACACAAACCCCGGCAGGAAGGCCAGAAGCTCGTTGTCGCCAGGGAGCGCATACGCTGTGGCGTTGGCCACCGTCGTTGCTTTGGCTCCCTCGAAGGCGGGCACGCACGCGTCTCGCACAGCGTTGCCCTCGACGCGGAGGATGGCGAGTTTGGTATTGCCGCTTGTGCCAACGAGCATCTCTTTCGTGCTCGCGACCACGGCTTGCGTGCATTCTATTGCGGGCCTGGGCAGCTCCTTCAAGTCGAGCACCCGCGGGACCATCTGTTGTGCAAAGCCGGACACGAGCAGGCTCTCGGCATCGGCGTACACCAGCAAGTCCGGTGCGCCATCGAACGGCCAGCGTGCCGCGATCTCTTTGGATGGCGAACGGCCCGTCGCAGGTGGCGCGGCGGGCGTGGCCACTACGGTTGCGCTCGGTGCCGGAGGAGCCGTCGGTTGTGTCGCAGGTGGGGAGCCCCCGCAGGCGACAAGTGCAGCGAGAAGTCCGGCAGCCCAGGGGGATCGCATGGACCGATGGTAGCCCGCATCGGTGCCCATGGGGGCAACGCGCAGCTGTTACAAGCTGCGGGCGTTGCGGAGGCCGCGGACGCCGGCGCAGTAGTTGGCGGGAACCTTGCCGTCCACGGCGTCGGTCTTGGTGAATGCGCACACGACGGCGGGATAGTCCTTGGAGTCCCAGGTCTTGAACATGCGCGCACCGGCGGGGCGTCGCACGCTTGGTTGGGCGGGGTAGTCCACGTCCACGGGCTTGCCCTCGAAGGTGTCCTCTTTGCGGATGACGGTGACGGGCACCGACGGGATGGTGATGCCGACGCCGGTGCGAATCTCGGTGGTCATGTCGACACCGAAGAGGTGCGCGAGCTCCACCACGTGTTCGCCCTGCATGCGGTTGCAGCCGTGGGACACCGCGCCACGGATCAAGCGCCACTCGCCGGTGGCGTCTTTGGTGATGGGGCCGTGGAACGCCACGCCGCCGGAGTACGGGATGAACGGGAATCCGCCCCAGGGAGCCTTCTCGTTGTTGCTGACCCAAGGCGAGACGCGGTTGACGCTGTAGGAGTTGGGCTGCGCGTTGAAGCTCGAACCCGTGGCGATGGGGTACACGATGACGACTTTGTTGCCGCCGAAGCGCTCGGCATAGAAGGGCAGCTCACCGGTGAAGTCGGCGGGCAGCGTGCCGGTGACGCGGGCGGTGTGCGCGGTCTGCGAGACCACGACGGAGGGCGACACCAGGTGCGGAAGCGGGCCGTTGTACACCCAACGCTCGTTGCCTCGGCCGCGGAGCTCGTCCTCGGATTGATCGCCGGTGGACTCGTCGTCGGTGCTCTCGGCAGCGCAGTGCATGAGCGGGAGAGCGAGAGCGGCGAGGGCGAGGATACGGGTGAGCGCGGACATCTTGGTGAGCCTCCAGATGGGGTGTGTCCAGGTAAGTACGCACAGAGTATGCCGTCGTCCCACATTGGAATATTCCAGTGGTTCCGGGCATTTCAGACTCTGACTGGACTGGGCGCGGGCCGCGCGTGGGTGGTCGATTTGTGCCCCAGACTGGGGTTACCGGCGCGCAATATGTGGGACCGAGCCCACCCAGCCAGGCTCTTCGGGCGCCGTCCAACGCGCCATCGCTGTTGCTCGACCAAGCGTCGATGGAAGCCGGACACTCTGAACCCAAGCCACGAGAACCTGGCTCCTACCTCTCAAAAGGAGAGTTCCTTGCGCTCCGCACCGTTGCTCGCTCCGCCCAAGCGCATCCCGCTTCTGCTACGCCCCGCTCTGTTTCTTGCCGACTGGCTGGCCGGCAAAGAGGCGTTGCCCGCGCGCTTGCTCGCGCACTTTCCCAAAGGTGCTTTCGGCGCCGGCGTGTTCGAAGCAACGGCGGCCAGCGGTCGGGACTTTGGCGCCGCGGACGGTGCACGCCTTCTCGCCGTAGCGCGCATCGTTGCGTCGACTGTGGCGGGCTGTCCCTTTTGCGTCGACATGAACGCAGCAACCTGGAAGCGCGCGGGTCTAGCACCGGCAGAGCTGCATGCGTTGCTTGCCAAAGATCTGCCGGCCGCGCATCTCGAGCCTCGCGCCGAAACGGCGGCCAGGTACGCCGTCGCGCTGTCGAGCACCCCCGTGGTTCTCGAGCCCGCTTTGGAAGCTCAACTCAAGGAACACTTTGCGCCGCGCGAGATCATCGTGTTGGCCACCACCATTGCCCAGGTCAACTACTGGTCTCGGTTTGGCCAAGGCCTTCGTGTACCCCCCGCGGGCTTCTTCGATGCGGCAGCGTGCCCGGTGCCGGCGCCGGGTTAGGGCGTGCCTGCGCGGCGCCCATCGGCCAGTCGTCCCAACATGAGCCCGCAAGGTGCTGTACCGCGTACCACCGGTGTCCCGGTACACATGCGGAAATGGCGCTCCGCAATGCCAGCAGGTCGTCTTGCCGCACCAATGCGGCGCACGTTCGCGAACAAGACCTGGCACGTTGCTCGCAGACCAGGAAATGGAGGCCGGCGCTCCCGCGCGATGCGTGTAGCGTAAGCTCCCTCGCGCGGCCGGGATTCCGGCATTCCTCAGGCTGCATCGTGCAAGCGCGCTCTTCGTAAAGGTCACTCTTCTTGAATCCCTTCCTCGTCTCCCGTCGCAACGCTCTCGGGCTTGTCGCCCTGTCGGGTGGCGCTGCGCTCTTGCCCGGCCTTTCGGGCTGCGACAACAGCGCCTTGCCCGAGCGGCGCACCGCCGTGGCCCCCAAGACCGTGCACCTGCGCTTGACCCGGGGCAACGGCAGCGCGCTCTTTACCGACGCGCAGACCGCGAGGCTGGGCATTCGCGTGGGGGGCAAGGTCCATGCTCTCGCCGGGCACACGGAGACCTCGCTCTCCCGGTGGAAGGGCCAACGGCTCGAAGGCACCAAGCGAGCCCCTACGCACTTTGTAGAGAATGTGCAGCTATCCACCGCTGGGGCGCAGGTGGTCGAGGCGCTCTTCTTTGCCAGCAACGGGCCGCCGGTACCCGTTGCGCTTTCGGTGCATGTGCCTCGCACGGTCACCAATCAGAGTTTTGTGCCCGACACAGATCACGTGGTGGACGAAGACGCCGCAGCGCTTTGGTGCATCTTCCAAGACCCAGCGGTGCTGGCGTGCGATCCCGATGTGGCTGCGCAGGTCTTGGCCCTGGCCATGGGTACGCAAGAGTTTCGCGTTTTGTCCGATCGCATCGCCGAGTTGCAATGGGCCGTCTCGCCCGAAGAGGCCGAGCAGGGCTACGGCGGCTGGGTCCGGGGCATCTATCGCAAAGACGCTGCGGGCAATCGCGTTGCGCTGCAGAACCCTGACGGCAGCGCGGTGTTGGATGCGCAGGGCAACGCCGTGTACGAGTACTCCTGGGAGCCGCACCCCGATGTGGCGCGCTTCACGCTGAATGCCGTCGGTGAGACGCTTCGGCGCATACACGACGACGTCGGGTTGGCCAAGGTGGGCAAGTTCGACACCCAGGCAGGTGTGCCCGTCACCGCGCCCATCGCGCGAACGTCTGCGCTGGGGGCTGCGCGGCTCACCGAAGAAGAGAGCACCGTCGCGTTCGCGCATCAGGGCCAAAAGCGCGAAGGACGCGTGCTCGTGCTCGAAGCACAAGAGGGCCAAAGTTCTCGTTTCGAAGCCAAGCTCAGCAACGCGCTGCCCCTTGGGCTCGGTTGGGGGGTCTCCCATTTCACCGAGAACGGAGCTCTCATCACGAGCGAGTGTTTTGGCTATGTGCCTGCCACCTTCTACGCGGGCATCTCGGCGCTGTGGAACGGACGAAGCACCGCCGAGAGTGTCATCGAGTTGCCGGCCGGCGCCAGCCGCAGCACCCTCTGGACGACGGCCCTCGCGTTTCGTGCAGGCGATGGCGTGCCACCTCCGGCCCAGGAGCAGCTGGGACCCGCCTACGAACTGGGCGTTGCGTGCGGCGCGCTCGGATCCTTCATCCTCGACTTCATGATGCCGAGCTTCATGCTCATCGCGGGCACCGGCGGCAGCGAAGTCGAAGAGATCGTCAAGGCTCCCATCGTCAGCGCGCTCAAAGAGGTTGGCCTCGATGCCCTAAAAGAGCTGTTGCTCGCGCTGCTCAACTCGGGCGTCCGTGCGCTCACTGGCGCAGAGGTCTGGGACTACCTCAAGCGCGAGGGAGTGAGCATCTTCTACTCGGCGCTGCGGAACCTGGCCGCCGGCGCAGCGTCGTCACTCTTGACGCGGGCGGCGACGCGTATTCTGGCAGCGCTCGCCGAGGCCGTCGCTGCAATCTCTGCCGAGAGTGCCCTCGAAGCTGCGATCCCGGTGGTGGGATGGGCGCTCAAGGTGGCCAACGTGCTCGAGACAGGCGTGCAGCTTGGCCTCGCGGTGGGCGCTGCGGCCACCGAGGGGGCAGTCACCAAGTCGGATCTCGAACGCGTGCACACCGTGCGGATCACCGCGAAGCCCTCCGAGAGCGCATACTTTCCGCCCGCGGCGGCCCGGTACACGGCAACGCTGTCCGTTGGCTCTGTAGCTGTGTTCAAGAACGAAGACCGGTTCTCCAAAGATGGCGCCAGCGGCGTCGAGGTGGCCGAGCTCGAAGCCTTCGAGGGCGTGCCCGCGGTGGGACGCTGCAGCCTCACGGTGCAGCTCTTCGACCTGGCCGACCGGGTGGTGGGCACGGCGCTCGTTGCGTTCGATGCCGACAAGCGGCCGGGGCAAGAGCAAGAAGTCGAGATCGAGATCGAGGGAAAAGCCATTCCCATCGAGTCCATGCAGAAGCTGGTGCACGATCGCAGGCTCGATCGCGCCGGAGCAGGCTGGCAGTGGACCAAAACGTCGGTGCCTCCCGCGGCGGGCCCTTCGGCGTTTGCGTGCATTCCCGCGGCGGGCGACGTTTCGGTGTGCTCTGCCGCCGTCCTGTCGGTGTCGCAGAAGCGCGGCCTTCTGGGTCTCGCCTTCGGCACGCCCGTGGGCGCGCCGCCGGTCGTGTCTCAGGTGGCCATCGATGTGTCCGTGGTGCCGTCCGCGCCGCCGTTCAACGGCACCGCAGGTGGCGACAGGCTCACCTCGGTGTACGTGGTGCACGGCCTCGGAGACACCCACGTTGTACTGGTGTCCGACAACGGCGGCTCCCTCGTGGTGTACCCCTTCGATCCGAACACGCCGCTCAGTGCCTTCGAACGCGGAGGCCCAAGGCCTGCTGCGCTAGGCGCCCTGCGCGGTACCTCGCTGCTTCACGCACGCATTCACGCGCTCACGTCCACGTTGGTGGCGCTCACCGAGGTTGGCTTCGAGACCATGCCGCTTACCCGGCCCGATGTGCAACAGGCGCACCTGTTCGGACGCCGTGGTTCGCAGGCCGGTCAACTGTCGGGACCTGTTGCCGTGGCTCCGTTTCGCGACCAGGCACAGGTTCTGGTGCTCGAACAAGGCGCCCGCCGCGCGCAGGTGCTGGACTTCTATGGCAACCCCATCTCGGCATTTGGAGGCCCGTGGCTTGCGCTCTCCAAAGCCCCGGAGGTGCAGTATCTGGACTGCGATGTGTCCGACAAGGGCTACGCCTGGATTCTGTCGGCCACGTCGCAACCAGGCGATCGCACGGTGTTCGATCTGGACATCTACTCGCCGAGTGGCCTCTTGGTGAAAGCCCTTGGCGGTGTCGCTGCCACGCGCTTTGCGCTCGATCGCTACAACGACTTGTTCTCCCTTGGCTTCGAGAACGCCCCGGGGCCTCGGGGCTACCCCGTGCCCACGGTCAGCGTCTGGTATCCGGCGTAACTCATCTTCTCCTACTGTCCTCCGAAGGTCCGTCGAGTACTCACCATGAAACCCCTTCTCCAAACTGCGTTGGTGTTGTCGTTGCTCGGGACCACCGCGGGGTGTGACGACAGCGCCAACGTGGCCACGCAGCACGATGTGCTCAGGTTCGAGTGTGGCGACCAACAGGGGCTAAACCTCGCCGATCTCGATGACGGTAAAGTACACGCGCTGTGCGACCACCAAAACCTCACGGCGTCGTTCCCGGCCGACGACCCCCGGGCGAAGGAGCTGGGGACCCTGAGCATCCCCCTGAATGTGCTGTTCGAGGGCGAGCGCGAGTACTGTTTTCGCGACGACAACCAAGAGCCGCACGAGCTCACGCTCTCCCGGCGCGGCGGCGACGAGCTTCTGCGTCTCGTGTCGTCGCAAGAGTGTCGCAAGCTGGCCCTCGCCCCGGGGCGTTATACCGTGAAGCTGCGGCACGCGCGGCCGGGGGTGTCGGGGTTGCCGCACAACAACCTGCACACCTTTGCCGAGCGAGGCCCCAGCGGCACGCCGCGGCTGGTGTTCGCCACCAATGAGCTGCGCAACGGCGTGATCACTGGCGCGTGGCCGGGGCTAAGTTCGTCGGCCAACGAGTTTGGGTACCGCGGAAACTACACGGGTACAACGTTTCAAGACTCGCGATGCGAAGGCAACGGGGCCATTCCCGCACCCTTTGCTGGCTGCGTGCTCCAGGGCACCTTCGACAATGTGACGTTCGCTGGGCGGAACCCCGTTTGGAACCTCGAGCTGGAAGGTTCGTTCAAGAATGTGCGCATGGCCGGCCTCGAGGCCAACGGACCGGGCGGCGCCGAAACGGTCATGCGCGGGACCTTCACCGGCGTGCCATTCGCGAGCAATGGCCTGCCCGTCTTCTTGGCAGATCGCCCGCGTGTGTCGTCGAGCTTCGTGCGCATGTTGCAGGGTGGATCCCTCCGCGGACGCGCGCAACTTGCGCCGGACTTCTTGGACGACAAGTCTGCGGGGGTCATTGGCGGTGCTGTAGACACCTTCGTCGATGTCGATGATCTGGCAGACCGGCCGAACATCTCCTTTGCAGGCACCGACATTCACCTGCCCTTGTTTCGCGCGGGTGCTCCCGCAGACCTCAGTCGCAAGGCGCTTCGGCTCGATGGGTCGAGTCTGCATGACGGTGATCTGGTGGGGCAGGGCATGAGCTTGCTCATGAAAGGGGGCACCCTAGAGAACGTGCGCCTCGTGCCGCCCGAGGCCGGGGGTGTCCGGCCGGTCGCCTGGCAGGTGCCCGACATGACCTTCTTCTCTGGGGCCGAGCCCATGGTGTTGCGCAACGTCAGCGTCTACAGCGACGGCGCCACGCGTGGCAGTGGCCCCCGGGTGGGGGCCCTTCGTGCGGGAACGGTTCTGTTCGACCGCTTCGTCATGGAGCACGGCACCATCGACACCCTCGACGTGAGCGAGAACAGCGTGTTGCGCGACTCGTCATTGGCCGACAGCGCCATTCGCTACCTCAGCATCGCGGGGAGCCAAGTCGATGGCCTGGCGCTGACGGCCAGCTCCATCGACACCTTCCGCCTCGACAGCGTGGACGTTCTGCGCGGGGACCTCCAGCGTGCGCGCTTTGGTCAAAGCCGGGTCGTGGGCGGTCGTTTCGCTCGGGAGGTCAACGCCAACCGCGCGGACTTTACCGGCTCTGTTTGGCTTGGCGTGGCCTTTGGCATGAGGGCGCCCTTCAGCACCTTCACCAAGGCGCAGTTCACCAACGTGCGAGCGTTCGAGGCAGACTTGTCCGATGCCGATATGACCGGGGTCCAAGTCACCTTCGGCGTTCCTTACGCGGCATCGGTTCCGCTCAGCGCACCGCGCTCCAACTGGACGGGGGCAACGCTCACCGGCGTCATCCTCGATCAGGCGAGCTTTGCCGGGGCAAACCTCAGCCGCGTCAACTGCGTTGCGTGCCAGGCCATCGACACCACGTTCACGGCGGCGATGATGGACAACGCGGTCTTCGCCGAAGCCAGCACCGTCCTCGACCGCTCACAGTTCACCCATGCCTCACTTCGCGGTGCAGTCCTTCGTGGCTCGGCCAAGTTCGCGCGCCTCGACGACGCAGATTTGTCCACCGCAGACTTGATTGGGCTGAAGCTCGACGGCAGTTCGAGCGCGGACGCCCTGTTCTGTGGCGCCAAGATGAGCGGGGTCACGCTCACCGATGCCAACGTCTTTCGTGGTCGGCTGCGCACCAGCTCGCAGGCATGTTTGACCGATGCCGACAGCCTGGGCGCCGTCCAAACCGACAGCCGCACCACCTGCCCCGATGGCACCAAGGGGCCTTGCGTCGGTGCAGCCTGGGATGTTGCTCCCGCAGACCGGTGCTGCAAGCCCGGCACCGGCCAGCCATGCCCGAAGACCAAGGTATCTGGGGCTTCCTGTGTGCACCCGTGTGATTGCATGAGCGGCGCCTGCAACAACGGCACCTGCGGGTAGGGTTATTGCGGGGCCTGCGAACCCTTTGGGCAGCCCGTTGGCTCTTATGGCCAGGTGATGCTCATGACCACGGAAGATAAGCTCGCGCAGGGCACATGGACAGACTTGGCACTCGGCTACGACCAGGTTCTTGCGCGATTGCCCGATGCGCTCAAGGCCGAAGGCTTTGGGATCATCACCCAGGTCGACATGCAGGAAACGCTCAAGGCGAAGCTGGGCGTGTCGTTTCGTCGCTATCGCATTCTTGGTGCCTGCAATCCGGGCCTGGCGCACAAGGCGTTGCTCCAAGACCCCAAGGTGGGCGTGCTGCTGCCTTGCAACGTGGTCGTCTACGAAAACGACAACGGCAACGCCACGGTCGGCGCCGTCGACCCGATGGCTACCCTTGGCGCGGGCGCGCAGCCCGGTGCTCTCGGCGAACTTGCGCGCGATGTTGCTGCGCGCCTCCATCGCGTGCTTCAGGGGCTCTCGTCGTGATCGATGACGCAAAGACCCTGCGAAAGGCCAACCCCATGGGACTCAAGGTCGTTCTCTTCGTGCTGGGCGGCGCTGTAGCTGGTTTTGCGTACCACCGTCTGGTGGGCTGCCGCTCGGGCACCTGTGCCATCACGGCCAACCCCTACATCTCCACGCTGTATGGCGCGGTGATGGGCTTCCTGCTCGCTGGCGGCTTTCGCTAGCGCCTGCGCAAACGTTACGAACCCAACGTCTTCACCGGCGGCTCTCACCCCCAGAGGAGAAAACACATGTCCACAGTTGTCATGACCACGGAGTCGTTCCCCGAGCACATTCAGAAAGAAGGCATCGTCTTCATCGATTTCTGGGCCGCGTGGTGTGGGCCCTGCCGGGCCTTCGCGCCCATCTTCGAAGCTGCTGCCACGCGTCACCCCGACATCATCTGGGCCAAGGTCGATACCGAGACCGAAGCGGAGCTTGCAGGCTCGCTGCAGATCCGATCGATCCCGACGCTCATGGTGTTCCGCGATGGCGTCTTGTTGTTTGCGCAGCCAGGCATGTTGCCGGCGGCCGCGCTCGACGAGCTGGCAGAAAAAGTACGCGCGCTCGACATGAACGAGATCCGGGCAAAGCTCAGTCAAGCCAAGGTGGCCTAGGGCTGAACCGACGGCGCGGAACCAACGAGGCACCTCACGGCGTCGAACGGCCATCGCGCCTACGAGCCTCGCTTGGCACGACTCGACAAGCGGACCCTAGCCGGGCGCGCGGGAGGCAATGCGGAGGCAGGACCATTTGATCCACCCCGGCCGGCTCAAAGAGGCGCGCAAGAAGACGTAAGTGTCTGAATTCTGGATAACCCAGTGTTGGCCCAAGAGCTGCACATCTCTTGGGCACAACGCATGGAGCCCCGCAGCCGGGGCGGTTCTTTGGGAGGTGAGCGCCCCGAAGAGCCGCTCCGGTTGTGATTTTTTGTCATTTTGTATTGGTTTCGAGTGCTTGCATTCACGCATTCGTGCCCACATCCACCGTCATGGATGGGTCGATCCACCCCGAATCCCAGGCCCAGCCCCACCCCATGGCAGAAACCTCGGGAAGCACTGGGTAACCATGTTGGCCCGAGCCGTGCACATACCCAAAGACGCAACGCATGGAGCCCGGCCGGGGCGGATTCTTGGGAGGTGAGCGCCCCAAGGACTCGTCCCGGCTCTTTTTTTGTGGTGCTAAGGCTGGGCACATGGCCGACCCCGTCGCGTT
>JBIKNA010000559.1:0-4315 GCA_044358965.1 Polyangiaceae bacterium | reverse complement strand
TTGGGGCTCTGGAACGAGCGCAACGACGCCGTGCCCTCGACCGGGTCCCGGGCCACGAGGGTGGCGTTGTTGTCGCGGACGAACTGCAGCCACACGTTGGAGGCCAAGAGCTCCGACATGTCCCAGCGCACGTTCAAGCGCGCCTGGTAAATGGCCGAACGACCCTGGTTGTACGGCAAGATGGACTCGTCGCCCTGGGAGCGCACGACGATGGTGCGCGAGGACGGGATGCCGCCGTCGGTGAACTCACTCCGGAATGTGGCGGGCAGCTGCATACCGCCGCCGATCTGCGGGGTGAGCCGCGCCGCGGGGAAGTGGTAGTCCGCGGCCAGGGCTCCGAAGAGCTCCGGATCCGTGGCGGAGTTCTGGGGCAGGGTCTCGAAGGGAATGAACCCCGGAACGCTGCGGACGACGAAGTTCAGGTTGCGGTAAATGCCCGAGGCGCTGAAGCGCGCGTAGCCGGCCTGCACCACGGCTTGCACGGCCACGGCGGTGGCGGACTGATCCTTGAGGGAGCCGGCCTTGTCGAAGTCCTTGAGGTGCTGACGCAGGAGCGCGCCTTCCGCCGACAAGCTCCAGGAGAACTGGTTGGGATCGTACTTGGTGGGCCGGAACAGCGTCATCGGCGCGTTCGGATCGTTGCGATAGAGCTGGAAGTCGATGGACTGCGGCACCGGCATGTTCTGGTGCAGGATGGCGCGTCCGGAGCCGCCGTAGGTGTAGACGTCTTTGCCCCGAACGTCTTCGAGGTCGAACTTGCCCTGCTGGAAGTAGCCGCCGCCGACGTCGAAGCGCAGGTTGGGCAGTGGGTCGACGCCGCCGCCGGCCAAGAAGCCGAAGTTCGTCTCGCCGACGCGCACGGTCTCGACTTCGCTTTCGCTGCCGGGTCGCAACACCTGCTGCGGCTGGATGATGGTGGCGGTCTTGAAGCCGCTGAAGAGATAGAAGCCCGGTCCGTCGTACTGGACCTTGAGACCCGGCGACGAGCCCTGCAGACGCGGGAAAATGGACTGGTTGATGTTGGCCGCGGTGCCGCCCCAAGAGATGTCGTAGAGATATCCCAAGCGGAAGCGGTCGGTATCGAGGGGGAAGAAGACGGCGGAGAGGCCCTCGCGCTCTTTGCCCGTTTGGTAGAACAAGCGAAGGTACGAGCCCGAGTCGTAGAAGGCCGAGTTCAGGTTGCCGCTGTTCTGCGAGAGCTGACCAATGTCGAAGCGGAGCACGACGGCGGCCTCGGTGGTCAGCTTCTCGATGAAGCTCGGCATCTTCTTGTACATGACAAGGTGCGTGAGGTTTTCGCGGCCGGCAAAACGCGAGTTCAGGTTGTCGAAGAACAATCGGTACTGCGAGCGGTCGCCCACGCTGAAGGTGGGGGACAGGGGAACGAGTTCGCCCGTCTTGCGCAGGAAGTCGTCGTCACCGAAGGTCCAGGTGAGACGCGTATCCATGAAGTTGCCGCTCTGGCCCATGCCCGGCGGTGCCATGCCCGCGGCGCGTGCGCCTGCGGTGCCCGTGGGGTCGAAGGGCAGGGGGCTGCTCTTGGGGTCAGCAGCCGGGGGCGGTGCATCGCCTTTGGGGGCGTCAGCGGTGCCGGTGGCCCCAGCGGCCGACGGTGAAAGGGTGCCTCCGACCTGCGCACTACCCGCGGCTGCCGGCTCGGTGGTGGATGGCGTGGCGCTGCCCGTGGGGGCCGTTTGCGCGTAGGCCGTGCGAGCCGAAAAGACGCACAGGGCCAGGGTGACCTTGGAAAGCGATAGGGTTCTAGCGGAGCGGTGCATGAGGATCCTTGAAAGACGCAATCGAACGGTCACTGAGAGCCAGAGTTGAGATCCACGAGCTGCCTGGGCGATACGCAGGCCTTGTCCATGGAGGGAATGCCGGCATCGAGGGGAATCACGATGTCGTCGCTGCAGCGGGCTTCGATGGTGTACTGCGCGCCGCCGGAGAAGTAGCGCAGGGTTCCGGTGAAGGACCGAATGGGTCGGCCTCGAAGATCCTGCGGTCGGAACGTGGCCGAGGTGCTGCCATCGGCCTGCATCTTTGCCCGCGTATTCTTCTTCTTGTCGGCGACCACGAAGGCAAAGGTGCTACGCGAAGCAAAGTTGGAATACTCCGAACACTCGACGTCGTCCGTACACGCCGCGGCGCAGGTCTTCTCGGGCTCGGTGTCGAAGTCGATACGTCCGTCGCCGTTAATGTCGCAGTTGGTGGCGTCGGTTTCGGGGATGCAGAGCGTGCCGCCGCCATCGACGGTCTTGCAGGGCACCAGCTTGGCCCCGAGCTTTTGCGTGACGGTGACCTGAAGATCTCCCTCGGTACGTACCCTCACGAGCCCCGCTACGTTTCGGGACATGACCGTACGGTCGGTGTTGCTGCCGTAGGGGATGTCTTCGGGCCGAATGACAAAGGGCTCAGGAACTCCGCAGGGGCGCTTGCGCTCATCCCACTCTTCCAGGGTCCACGTAGGGAACGCGATCTGCGTCATGCCAAAGAACTCGGTGGCGGTGCCACTGATGCTCCGGAGCCGATCACAAACGCGCATGCCTGGCGGCGGATTGAAGTTGAAGGAATAGAGCGACGAGTAGCCACGGCGCGCCTTGCCGTCGTTGCGTGGCTTGTTCGGATCGTTCGGGTCCACCAGATCGTCGAGATCAGTGAAGAAAAATCCGTCGCTGGCGATGCGTGTTACGACCACGTCGTAGCGAAAGGTTGCCAAAAATGGGTCGTAGCCCGTGGCCACCTGAAGCTGCTGCTTCGGGAATGCCGTGGTGGTTCCGCCCTGGGCCGCGCCACGAACATCGGCGATGCGCGGTAGCTCGTACCACACGGCGTCGCTGCTACCACCGGCGTAGCTGCCGCCGGCTTCGGTATCATCGTTGGCCGCCTCGCAGCCTGGATCCGCCGGGAAGTCGACGAGGCCATCGCCGTCGTTGTCTTTGCCATCGGCGCAGGCCGGTGGCGGGTTGCGGAGTGGGTCTACCGGCTCGTAGCCCAGGTCTTCGGCGATGATGCGCATCTCACCGAAGGCCCCCGCAACATTCACGTCGACGAGTGCCGATACACCGCCCCGCAGTGCCACACTACGGCCCGTGGTGCCCTCGCCGCTGACGCTCTGCACGGCGCCTGGCTTGGCCGAGAGCCGCACCGCACCGTTGAAGTCGGTGTCCAAGCTGCCGTCGGCGCGAAGTGCCGAGATGCGAACCTTGAAGGTGCCGGGGACGTCGAGCGACAGCGGCAATGGAGACGCCCGGGTCCCCCGTGCCTGCGGGCTCTCGATGGCTACAGTGAGCTGTGACGTGCTGCGCTTGATGGGGAAGCCGTCGCTGCACGATGTCCCGCTGGTGACCGCAAGGCCGCCTGCGACAAGGAGTAGAAGCACGTTTCGCGCGTTCATCGTCCGAGCATCTCCAGTCGGCCATCGGAGAAGTTGCCGAGGCCTTGGTCTATGCAAGCGAGGAACTTGCAGGACTCGCCGCCCAGGGTGCATGGGTTGACGAGCGCCTGACATGCCATGGCGTTGGGGGCGCCCTCGCATCGCCGCAGGTGAAACTGTGCAACGGTGTTGCGGCAGTCTGCGCGGACGCAACGACCTATGCTCGGGTCGCAAGACGCGCTGGTGCTACAGCTGAGTTGGTTGCCCGCGCCGGCTGCAGTGCTGTTGCCCGCGCAGGCACACACGAAGCCTTCGCCCCCGCAGTCACCGTCGTTGGCGCAGGCGCGCAAGCCGTCGGCCGTGCCAGCGTTCTTGTCATAGCCGCAGGGCCGCCCAGCGCGTAGGTAGTCGATGAGCGCGTCGCGCTGTTGCACCTTGGTGTCGACCTGCGTGGTGTTGCGCTGAAGCACACGAAAGCCGGAGCCGCCGGTCGCCAGATAGTTGCTGGTGGCAAACTCGTACCGGTTCGTCTTCTTGATGGATGAGAGACAAAGGCCCCGAGGTCCGCTGAGATCGCACTGACCGGGCAGAGCATCCGGGCATTCGGAGTCATTCGTGCAGTAGAAGCGCGAACCATCACGCTTTTGGAGATAGCCGATGTACACATTCTCGGCGCAGGAGTCGCGCTTGCACGTCCCGTTGGTGCACTCTGCATCGCCACCGCAATCCTCGTTGGTCGTGCAGGGGATCGCCACGTCGGCGCGGTTGCAGCCGGCGCAGTTGAGCCGGACGCGGGCGCCAGCAATTTGAGCCTGAGAAGAGCATCCTCGGCGGGCCGAACGGCGTGCCACGAAGTCAAAGAGCTCTTGAACCTCTCCACCGGACAGCTGCATCTTCGAGATGGAGTTATCGAAGGGAAACACGTTGTACATCTGCTCGAGG
>JBIKNA010000407.1:0-6668 GCA_044358965.1 Polyangiaceae bacterium | reverse complement strand
TTCCTCGTCCATCTCGTGCCTTCGCACATTGCGCTCGAAGAAGGCCAAGGTCTCGGCCAGCACAACCTCGGCGTCACCCTCGGGGCCGTCGAGGGCATGCCCCAAGCGGGACAGCTCCTCTTCGATGCGACGGTGACTGCGGAGCAGTCGCTCGAGAGGGTCACGTTGCGACGGCGGAGTGGCGTTGGACGAAGATGCCATGTGCCCGGTGACCGTACCATCCATGCCCTTTGCAAGCAGGCTGCGCCGAACGCACCTTGCGCGCGTTCGGCCGCGCCAGGTGCGCCGCTCCCCCGCAGTGCGGGCCTTTGGGATAGTCTTTGCTCGCGTCCGGCAAAGCTCCCGTTTGCCGTCAGTCGTTCCCTCCGAGCACCGCGTTCCCTCCGAGCACCGCGTTCCCTCCGAGCACCGCGTTCCCTTGAGTTCCTCCGAGGCCATAAACTCGCAAAAGCCGCCGCTGTGGCCCGTCGCGATCGCGTTCGTGGTCGCGGTGTTCGTGGTGTTGGTCCTCAACGTGCTGCTGCTGATGGTGTTTCCCCGCGCCATGACAGAGCAAGGCCTGTCGCTCCAAGGGATCTGCGCCTCCGCCGCCGTCACGAGCGTCGCGCTCCTGACGGTGGCCGTGGCCTTCGCGTGGGCGTCGCGCGGCAACACCCTGCAGGCCCTCGGGTTCGAGCGTGGGGTAAAGATGCCCCTTTCGGCCACCCTCATCGCCGCAGGCACACTCACTGCGCTCAGCCTGTCCTTTGCGGTCACCTCCGAGCTGCTGGGGCACGCAGACTCGGGTGCCCTTGGCGCCATCCAGCGCAGCCTGCTCGGCGCACCATCGATGGCCTTTGGCCTTTCGTTGCTTTGCCTGGCGGCGCTGCCCGCCCTGGCCGAAGAGCTCTTCTTCCGCGGTTACGTCCAAGCCCGGCTCCGCCGCCGGCTGGGGCTCGTGGGGGCCATCGGTTTGTCCTCTGCGCTCTTTGGCCTCTTCCATATGGACCTGCGGCAGGGGCTCTACGCCGCCGCCGCTGGCCTGCTGCTTGGCTTCTTGCGCGAACGCTTTGGCCACCTGGGGGTTCCTATGCTGGCCCACGGCACCAACAACTTGGTAGGCCTGGTGCTCACCAGGTTCGCCGTGGCCCCGGAGGCCCGCAGCGCCAAAGTGGCCATGGCCGTCGGACTTTCCGTGGCGGGTGCGCTGGGCATTTGGGCGCTGTTGCGCCTGCCCCGTCCACGCCCCCAATAAGGCCCTCTTTTCTGCGGAGAATTGCTCTAGGCTCGGGGGGGCACGGGCCTTTGTGGCCCGGCCCAAGACCCGGGGTTCACCATGTCCGACAGCATCGAATCGCGTCTCAAAGAGACCCGCCGCTTTGTCCCCTCCGACACGTTCCGGGGGCGTGCCCGCATTCAGACGCACGCCGAATACGCCACCATGCACGCGCGGTCCCTCGAGGACCCGGAAGGCTTCTGGCGCAGCGAGACCCAAGACCTGGTGTTCCGCGAACCCTTCAAGACGTTCTGCGAGTGGAACCTGCCCTCGGCCAAGTTCTTCGTGGGGGCAAAGCTCAACGTCTCCGAGAGCTGCCTCGATCGCCACCTGCACACGGCCGCGCGCACCAAGGCGGCCATCATCTTCGAAGGCGAGCCCGGCGACACCCGAACGCTCACCTACTTCGAGTTGCACCGCGAGGTCGTGCGCTTCACGCAGGTTTTGTTCGACCTTGGCGTGCGCGCAGGCGACCGCGTGATGATCTACATGGGCATGGTGCCCGAGGCCGCCATCGCCATGCTGTCCTGCGCGCGTTTGGGCGCCACGCACTCCGTGGTGTTTGGTGGCTTCAGCGCCGAAGCCTTGCGCGACCGCATCAACGACTGCAAGGCCAAGGTGCTCATCACGCAAGATGGCGCGTACCGCCGCGGCACCGTGGTGCCGCTCAAGAAGATGGCCGACGACGCCGTGGTCCAAAGCCCCACCATCGAGAAGGTGGTCGTGCTGCGGCGCATCGGCGCCGAGCGCGCCCCGGTGCAGATGACCGAAGGCCGGGACGTGTGGTGGGACGACGCCACGGGCCGCACCGCAAGCCCCGAAGCGCAAAAAGCCGCCAAGACGCCCGAGGCCTTCGACGCCGAGAACCCCCTGTTCATCTTGTACACCTCGGGTTCCACCGGCAAACCCAAGGGCGTGCTCCACACCAGCGCCGGGTACCTTGCTGGTGCGCACGTCACCAGCAAGTACGTGTTCGATCTCAAAGAGTCGGACCTGTACTGGTGCACCGCCGACGTAGGCTGGGTCACGGGACACAGCTACATCGTGTACGGCCCGCTTTCTTGCGGTGCCTCGTGCCTGATGTACGAAGGCGCGCCCAACTTCCCCGACTGGGGCCGCTTCTGGCAGATCATCGAGCGCCACGGCGTCACGATCCTGTACACGGCGCCCACAGCCATCCGAGCCTTTATCCGCGCCGGAGACGAGTGGCCCGCCAAGTCCGATCTGTCGTCGCTACGGCTTTTGGGCAGCGTGGGTGAGCCAATCAACCCCGAGGCGTGGACCTGGTACCACCGTGTCATTGGCCAAGACCGATGCCCCATCGTCGACACGTGGTGGCAAACGGAAACGGGCAGCATCATGCTCACCACCATGCCGGGCGCGTGTTTCTCCAAACCCGGAGCCACGGGATTGCCGGCCTTCGGCGTCGACATCGCCGTGGTCAAAGACGACGCGGCAGAGTGCAAAGCGAACGAGGGTGGCAAGCTCGTGATCCGGAAGCCTTGGCCGTCCATGGCCCGCACGCTCTACGGCGACGAAGCCCGTTGGAAGAGCGCGTACTGGGAGCAAATGCCGGGCCTCTACTTCACTGGAGATGGCGCGCGCCGAGACGAGGACGGCTACTTCTGGGTCGTCGGTCGCATCGACGACGTCTTGAACGTGGCCGGACACCGCATCGGCACCGCAGAGATCGAAAGTGCCTTGGTGAGCCACCCCCTGGTGGCCGAGGCCGCCGCCGTGGGCAAACCCGACGAACTCAAGGGGCAAGCCCTTGTCGTGTTCGTCACGCTCAAGAACGGCGCGCCGGCAGACAAGGCCACCAAAGACAAGCTCACGGAACACATCGACAAGGAAATCGGGAAGTTCGCCAGGCCCGAGCAAATCCGCTTCACCGACGCCTTGCCCAAGACCCGCAGCGGCAAGATCATGCGCCGGTTGCTCAAAGAGGTTGCGAGCGGCAACACCCAAACCCAAGGCGACACATCCACTCTCGAAGACTTGGCCGTGCTCGCCAAGCTGCAACAGAGCGACGAAGAGTAAACCTCAGCGCCTCTGCACCGTGGCGCGCGGGGGTTCGGCTGTCCGGCTTCGAGAGGAGAGCACGTCGGCACCTCGCTTTGGGGCGCCACGACCGTGTGTCGCCACGCGTTCCGCGGCCCTCTGACAGAGGGGGGCCGGCAGGGCGCCTTCGCGCAAACATTCACATTAAGCGAACGATTGCCCGCCAGCTCTCTCGCCCGACCTGCCCGACTTCGGCTGGGCCTCGTGTAGGTGGTAGTGCGGGATCCTGGGTAAAGTTTCTGCCACGGGAACCCATTTCTGCCCCCATGGTATTCGGGAACCGTACGAAATAACTGGCGTATCCCCAGGGAGACAGACGGCCCGCTCTTTGCACACCCGGAGAGCATGGCCGGCACGCTCAGCTTTTCGAGGTCGGGGGAGATTTCCGCGGCGGCAACGTATCCATCGCTGCCCCCCATGCGCTCCCCCTCCCCTTCCGTCTCCGTGCTCGGACACGTTGTCGCAGGCAAGTATCGCCTCGATCGCATCATTGGTCGCGGTGGCATGGGCACGGTGTACGAGGCGAGGCACGTGGAACTGGGGCGCCGGTTGGCCGTGAAGATTGCCGCCCCCACGCTCTTGCAGAACCGTGAGTTCGTGACCCGCTTCCGCCGTGAAGCCTTGGCCGCGTCGGCCATCGAGAGCGAGCACGTTCCGCAGGTGCTCGACATGGGTGTGGACGAGAGCATGGGCCTGTACATCGCCATGGAGCACGTGCGCGGCGAAGACCTCGAGGCACGCCTCGGGCGGGAGGGTCGCCTGGATTTGCGCGTCGCCGCCCGGGTTGGTCTTCAGCTTGGCCGAGCACTGGTCAAGGCCCACGCCGCCGGCGTGTTGCACCGGGACATCAAGCCCGGCAACGTGTTCCTGGCCGCGCGGGACGACGGTACGCTGCTCGTCAAGCTGCTCGACTTCGGTGTCTCCAAGCTGATGAGCGCGGACATGCGCAGCGATGTCGAGAACGGCCTGACCGGCACCATGCCCATCGGCACCGTCATCTACATGGCCCCAGAGCAAGCCGAGGGTCGCGCCAACATCGACGCTCGGGCAGATCTCTGGTCCGTGGGCGCCGTCATGTTCGAGATGTTGGCCGGCCGTCCCCCGCACCAAGACATGGGCTCGCCGCACGCGAACCTGGTGCAGTTGCTCTCGCGGCCGGTCCCGCTATTGCGTGACGTGGCCCCGTGGGTTCCCGAGGCGCTCGCCAGCGTGGTGGACCGGCTGCTCGCCCGTGATCCCGCGCAGCGCACCGGGAGCGCGCAGGCTCTGGTCGACGAGATCCTGGCCGCCTACCCCGATGCCTCCGGCGCGGATTCCTCGGGCGCCCAGACGGCCATCATCGTCACCGGGCAGTACGAGATCGTCGACGCCACCCTAGACACGTCGTTCATGCAGCAACATGCGGCCTCCGGAGTGATCCCTGTGGGCAGCACGCAGACGGCGCCCATGCCCATCGTGATGGCCGACCGGCCCACGCCCACGGCCCGCGTGATGGCCATGCCTGCACCAAGGCACAACGGCACGATGCGGGCTGCCATGACCGGCGCGGGGATGATCCTGCTCGCAGTGGCCGTCGCATTGATCACCTTCGTGCAGGCCAAAAACTACGCAAGCCGGAACAACGCCGCGGCCCCGCGCAACGTGTACGCACAGGTCATGAGCCACTGATTTGGGCCGGAGCACAATTCGTTCGTGACCTCCCGCCAAGAAATCGGCGACAGTCGAGGACCACGGGCGGTGGGCTCCACGGTGCCGCGCGTCGTACCTCGCGGACCTACCCATGACCGGCGGCCAATGGCTTCAGCTCCTGTCGGCGACAAGTCAGCTGGTGCTGGCGTTGCTGTGTCTGACGCGTGGCCAACGAAACCCGCTGGCCCGGGCCCTTGCCCTACTGTGTTTCGATGTGGCTGGGTGGACCTTGGCGGCGTTGCTCCATGGGCTCACACATCGCGAAGTCTTTAGCCTCATCGACCATGGGCTCTCCCCGTGGACAGCACCCTTGGCCTTGGACTTCGTGCTCCGCTTCGTGGGACGCCGCCGGGCGCTCCGGTACCCACTGGCCCTTGTGTATGCGCTGACCGGAGCCCTGGCCGCCACCAGCGCCATTGCATTGGTATGGCCCCCTTTGCGCTCGTTTGTGGGCTCACCGGCCTGGGCCATTGCGCTCTTCTCCGCGGCCATTCCGTCCGCGGCCTTCGAGATCATCGCACTGGTCGCACACTTGCAGCGCAACACGGACCCGCGCGAAGAGTGGCGGACGCGGTTGATCTTGGGCTCGACCATCGTGGGCACCCTCTTTGGAGCCACCGAAGAGCTCGACGCCTTCCTGCCAGGCACGCCGCAGCTGGGCAGCGTGGGCATCTTGATCAGCACCCTGCCGCTCGGCTTGGTGACGCTGGACTTCCGCGTCTTCGAGCAAAGTAGCGCATCCAGGGCTTCGACCTATGCGTTGGCCACGCTGGGCCTTGGGGCCATCGTGTACTTGGCCGCGGTGCAAAACAGCGGCACCATCGCGTCGCTCTTCATCTTGGGTACGGTGCTCGTGGGGCTATTGCTCGTGCTGGCAAGCCGGCGATGGATCGTCGACGCGGCCCTGCGCAAAGAACGTCTCGCGCACATGGCAACGTTGGGCCGCTTCTCGGCGCAGATGGCCCATGATCTCAAGAATCCTCTCGGTGCTTTGCGGGGGAGCCTGCAGCTCATGGAGGGCGATCAGCCTGCGGGGGCACATTTGCAGCGCGCGCTGCGCCAGGTCGACCGGCTCACCGCGATTGTGGACACCTACGGACGCATGTCACGCATCGAGCCGGTGTTGTGCGACCAGCCGCTCCGGCCGGTGCTCGAGGGCGCCCTGGCAAACGTCCCCAAGCCGCCAGGCATCACGGTGCACGCGCACCTGGGTGCCGCAACGCCAAATTGTCTCGTGGACCAAGAGCTCTTGGCATCGGTGTTCGAGAACCTGATCCGCAACGCATTCGATGCGCTGGGCGAGCAGGGCGCCCTTACGGTGCGTCTCTCGCACGAAGCCGAGTCCGCCGGTGTCACCGTCGCCTTCGAAGACGATGGGCCAGGCATGAGCGAGGCCACCCGTGAGCGCGCCTTCGACGACTTTTTCACAACCAAGCCGCAGGGCTCGGGGCTCGGCCTGGCCTTTGCGCGGCGTGTGGTGGAGGCCCACAATGGCCGCATCTCACTTCGAAGCCGCGTCGGGCATGGTACAACCGTGGTGGTCTGGCTTCGTCATGAGTAACTCCCCCGCCCCCACCAGTGTGCTCGTGGTCGACGACGATCTCGATGTGGGCGCCGTGCTCGCGGCGCAGCTGGTTCAGGCAGGATTTCGGGCCAAACACGT
>JBIKNA010000079.1:0-21838 GCA_044358965.1 Polyangiaceae bacterium | reverse complement strand
CGGTGGTGGTCTCGTGGTGCACGGCGAACACGTGTGTGTAGCCGCCAGCCTTGAGCTTGCTCTCGACCTCGGCAAGGTTCATGGCCTCGAGCCAGGGGCTCTGCACCATGTCGAAGGCTTTGCCCTGGGCCTTGAGCATGGCCGCCGCGCGCTCGCCGTAGACGCCGTTGGCCACCACGAGGGTGCGGCCATCTTTGGGAGTGAGCGAGCCCAAGAGGGCCTCGACGGCGGCGGTGCCCGAGCCGCTGAGCAGCACCGGCACGTGCGAAGCCTGCCCCGCAGGGTACACCCGCGACAGCTTGTCGATGACGCCCTTGGTGAGCGTCGCGAACTCGGTCTCGCGGTGACACACGTCGGGGCAATCGAAGGCCGCGCGCACGCGTTTGGTCAGCGTGACAGGCCCCGGGTTCAGGAGCTTCATGGGAATGCTGCTCACGAGGCTCCTTGGGCCAAGAACGCGCGGAAGCGCTCGGCCACCTGCACTGGTGTGACCTTGGGGCGCGGCAGATCACTGGGCGTGCCCTTCTTGATCTTGGCGTGCACGAAGGTGAGTTCTTGGGTGTCTTGGGCCAAGATGTCTTGGACCTCTTGTGCCGTGCCGGCGCGCAGCACCTTGGGGTACCCCGCGGCCCGGGCGATCTGCGCCAGGTCCACCGAGTGGGCCACGGTGGTCTGCGCACCGGTGGACTCGTGCACCTCGTTGTCGAGCAGCACGTGCACCAAGTTCTTGGGGCGCTCGTAACCAAGCGTGGCGAAGGCCCCAAGGCGCATCAGCGCCGCGCCGTCGCCATCGAGCACGATGACGCGGCGATCGGGCTTGGCCCATGCGATGCCGAGGCCAAAGGTAGAAGCGCACCCCATGGATCCCACCATGTAGAGCTGACTGGGGCGATCATCGAGCGCATAGAGTTCGCGGCCGGTGAAGCCCGTGGTGGCCACGATGGCATCCGTGGGCTTGGCGCTGGCTTGCACGGCGCGGAGCACATCGGCCCGGGAGGGCAGCTCGGCGGGCCACGCATACCCGTGCGCCAAGGGCTCGCCCACGCCACGCGGCACCGGCTTGCTCTTGAGCTTGTGGTCCGCGACGCTGTCCTTTTTCATGACCAGCGCGTACGGCAAGCGGGTCTTGTTCATGTGACCCACCGCGCGCTCGATGCACCCGGCCACCTCGGCGTCACTCGTGGGAAAGTACTCCCACGGGATCTGCATGAGGTCGAAGAGGCCCGTGGTGATCTGCCCCATCAGATCGTGCTGGGGTTCGTCGTGGGGGCCGCCCGGCTCGCCGCGCAGGGTGGCGATGATGAGCACCGGCACCTTGAAGATGGCGTTGAGCGAGGTGAGCGGGTTGACGGTGTTCCCGAAGCCCGAGTTCTGGAACATGACCACGGCACGCTTGCCGCACATCTCGGCGCCGCTGGCGATGGCCACGGCATCGCCTTCGTTGGCGGCGCCCATGTAGGCCAGCTTGTCCGAGTCGATGACGTAGTTGATGAAGGGCTTGAGGTACGAGCAAGGCACGCCCGTGTAGAGCGAAAAGCCTGCCTTGTTGGCCGTCTCGATGAAGGTCTCGGCGGAAATCATGCGAAGGCGCTCCCCCGGAGGACGTCCGCCAAGCTGTCCACGTCGAGCCAATCGCCAGTGGAGTACACCACGTCGATTTTGTGCCCCTGGGCCATGAGCTGCCGCAGCAGATCGGGCATTTTCTTGGACGAGAGCGCGGCGTCGTCGAGCGCAGCAAGCGCTTCTTTGACGACCTTGGCGCCCTTGGGCGACAGCTTTAGGAAGCCCATCCACTCGCCGCAGATGCCTTTGGTCTCGCCGTCGTTGGTCATGTCCTTCAGCGTGACGTCGCTGAGAATGGTGCGCTTGGAGTTGGCTTGGGAGCAAACGGCGTAGTCGGCCAGGCGCCCCTTGTTGTTGCTCTCTTGGAAGTCGGCATCGACGGCCACGACGAAGTCGCCCTCGTGGTCCAGGAGCTTCTGCGGGATGTACTTTTTGAACAGGACGTCGCCGTAGGAGACGATGGTCACGCCGTCGATGGCGGCCTCGGCCTTCTTGAGCGACGCAAGCTCCTGGGTTTTGTCGAAGGCATCGTTGTCGACGTAGTTGAGGCCGATGACGTTGACGGCGTCTTTCTTGTAGCCGCGCACCACCGTGATGTCCTTGATGCCGCTCGCGCGATACGCCGCGGCCACTTGCTCGAGCAACGGCTTGCCGTTGACGGGCACCATGCACTTGGGCTGGTTCAGCGTGAGCTCGCCGAGCTCGACGCCGCGGGACGCCGCGAGCACGATGGCCTTGGCGGCGGGCCCCTGCTTGGGCAGGTAGAGTTTCTCGGCGATTTCGAGCTCGTTCTCGCCCTGGAGCCGGAACACGTCGGCAAGAGGCGCCACTTTCTCTTCGACGTTCATGAGGTGCTGATCTTTGAAGATCTGCGCCGCCGTGGCCTGCATGGCAGTGAGCGCCGACCGCATGAGATGGTTGGCCCAGATCACCACGCTCATGCCCGCCTCGCGGAAGGCCTCGGTGGGCGTCGTGTAGTACTTGGTTGGCACGATCACGACCGGCAAGCGGTCGCCCCACTCTTTCTTGAATGCCAAGATCTCGTTCGGGTGCCGCTGGGCACTGTGCATGAGGATCGCGTCGGCCCCGGCCAGGCGGTACAGCTCCGCGCGACGCAAAGCCTCTTGAAGACCGTGCCCGGCGATGAGCGCCTCGACCCGGGCCACGACCACAAAGTCCGGGTCGTTTTGCGCTTCTTTTGCCGCGCGGATCTTGCCGGCGAACTCTTCGGCGTCGGCCAGGGGCTGCGCGGAACCGCGGATGAAGCTGTTGGTCTTGGGGAACAGCTTGTCTTCGATGCATACGCCGGCGATGCCGCGCTGCTCGAGCTTGTGCACCAAGCGGCGCATGCTGTTGAAGTTGCCGTAGCCGGTGTCGCCATCGAGCAAGATGGGAACCTTGGTGGCGTCGCTCATGAACTCGACGACCTCGAGCACCTGCGTCCAGCTGGCTTCGTTGTTGTCGCGAACGCCAAGGGCGGCGGAGATGGACAAGCCGCTACCCCAGATGCCATCGAAGCCGGCCTCCTCGGCGATCTTGGCGGAGAGCCCGTTGTGCGCCTCCATCAGGAACGCGAGCTCCTTTTGTGTCACGAGCTGCTTGAGGCGGGTGGTCTTCTTGGGGGCAGGTGCACGTTGCATGATGCGGTCGTAGGCTCCTTGAGTGGTTCATCCACTTGATGAGTCAACAAGCAAAGCCCGATCCCGGGCGCCCGAGAGGGTTACCACCGGACCTGGATCCTGCAAATGCCCGCGAGAAATACTGATGCCGGAAGCCGGCGGGCCAGCCCCCTCCCCGCAGGTGAAACCCTCGCTTCGCAGCAGCCGCGTAGCTGGGCGGCGCAACTGCGATTGAGGTTGCGCGGTTCACAGGCGTGTGGGATATCGCCCGCCCCCGAGATACGAGCCTTCCATGCCTTCCCACGAATTCGAGATTCCCGCGGCCAACATCGATGTGGTCGGCAAAGACTTCAGCTTCGAGGTTCGTCCCGATTGGGTGCGCGGCGAGCTCGAAGACCACGAGGCCACCTCGTCCGGAGCCCCAGGCACCGTCTCCGTGCGGCTTTCCCGAAGCGGCAAAGACATCGTGCTGCGCGGCCATCTCACCGCGGAGCTGCAGGCGCCTTGCGCCCGGTGCCTCAAGCCCTTCAACTTCACCGTCGACAAAGACCTCACGGGCCTTTTGGTTCTCGAGTCCAGCGTCACCACCACCCCAAGCGACGACGAGGACGCCGAGCTCAGTCCCGACGAACTCGACGTCATGACCTACGACGGCGAGTGCGTGGTGCTCGATGCGCTCATCCACGACGAGCTCGTGCTCGAAACGCCCATGATTCCCCTCTGCGCCGAAGACTGCGAGGGCGTGCCTGCGCCCAAAGACGCGGCGCCCGAAACCCCAGCCATCGACCCTCGTTTGGCGCCGCTCATGGCGTTCAAGCCGGCAAAACGATAGGCTCCGCACGATTCTTGTGGGCTAACGGCCCACATTGCGATAGTTCCTCCGGTCCCTCAATCTCAAGGAGAAGCTGCCGTGGCAGTTCCCAAGCGACGAACCACCCGCTCAAAGCGCAACATCCGACGTGCGAATCACGACAAGGTCGTGGCGCCCAACCTCATTCCTTGCGCCAACTGCGGCGAGCCCATGGTCCCGCACCGCGCGTGCGCGTCCTGCGGGTTCTACAAGGGCAAAGACGTCGGCGCGGCCAAGTCCAAGGCCAAAGCCAGCTAGCTCGGGCCGCGTAGGCCGGGGACCGTCGGCCGCGAGGCCTAAGAAGGCGGCCTTGGCACCACGGGTGCGAAGCGTTTTTTGCAGCAGGAAGCGGCTGGTCGTGATTCGTCACGTCCGCCGCTTTCGGCGTTTTGTCACGGCGAGGTCATGACGGTCCTGCTACAACGCAGCGCGGCGCAGCCAACGGGTCATCCGCCCGATCCGAACCACGGCGCCTCTTCCCCATGACCCACCAAACGCCCGCTTCGCGCATTCTCGGCACCGGTCACTATCTACCGCCCATCGTTCGCACCAACGCGGACCTCGAGAAGATGGTCGACACCAGCGACGAGTGGATCGTCGAGCGCACGGGCATACGGACCCGGCACATTGCGCCCGAGGGTGTCGTCACCAGCGACATGGCCACCGCGGCGGCCAAAGCCGCGCTGGAGGCCGCCGGACTCGCGGCCACGGACCTGGACCTGATCTTGGTGGCCACCGTCACCCCAGACATGCCCATGCCCGCCACAGCCGTCTTCGTGCAACAGAAGCTGGGCGCGGGCAACTGCCCGTCCATGGACCTCAGCGCAGCCTGCGCAGGCTTTCTCTACGGCCTGTCCATTGGCGACAGCTTCATTCGCAGCGGCGCTGCGCGCAACGTGCTCGTTGTCGGCGTGGAGCTCTTGTCCCGGGTCATCGACTGGAAAGACCGAGGCACCTGCGTGCTCTTCGGCGACGGCGCGGGCGCTGTGGTGCTGGGGCCTGCCGCCGGCGCAACGGCCAAAGGGCGCCCCCAGGGCCTCTTGGCCACCAAGGTTCACTCCGACGGCACGCTGGCCCGATCGCTGATGATCCCGGGCGGCGGCAGCGAGTCCCCCATGAACCAGAAGGTCCTCGAGGAGAACCTCCACAAGGTTCACATGAAGGGTCAGGACATCTTCAAGGTGGCCGTCAAAAACCTGTACTCCGCAAGCAAAGACGCGCTCGACAGCGTGGGCTTGCCGGCAACCGAGGTCGATTGGGTGTGCCCACACCAGGCCAACCTTCGGATCATCGATTTCGTGGTTGGCAAGCTCGGGGTCGAGCGCGAACGGGTGCTCATCAACATCGACCGCGTGGGCAACACCTCGAGCGCCTCGATACCTATTTTGCTCGACGAGAACATCCGCAGCGGCAAGCTGAGCCCCGGAGATCGCGTCTTGATGTGCGCCCTTGGGGCTGGCATTTCCTGGGGCGGCGCCGTCGTCACCCTGTAGCTGCCAAGGCCCCGCTGGGGCCCGCATCACGCAACCGGGATAGTGGCCTACCCCGAAGACCGGCCCCGAAGACCCGCCCCTCAGCCGGTGCCGGCATCGACCGCGGGCGCGCCGGTGTCCCTTGGGGATTGGGCGTCCGCGGGCTCCACCGCAGCATCGGTCCCCGCCTCGGTCTCCAGCGAAGCGTCATCGCCGCGGGCGGCATCGGATGCTGCACCGCCGCCGCCGCCATAGCGACCACCGCCCTTGTAGTCGCCCCCGGAGTCGAAGCAGGCCCCGAGGACGAGCATGCAAGCGCAGACGCCGAGCAGCACGCTGCGGGGGCTGCGCCACATCAGCCGCACTTCCACTTTTTGGTGGAGCCCTCGCAGGTGCAGCTTGCGCCCTCTTTGGACGTGTCACCGTAGCGTCGGCACTTGGTTCCAGACTTGTAGAATCCGAGGCAGAACGTGGCGTCCTTGATCTCGGAGGCGGGACACTGGGCAAGCGAGATGCGAAACGGCACCGGCGCCTGGGGCGCACCGTCGATGGCCACTTCGCACTGGTAGTTGCCCGCGGAGAACGGCGGCGCCGTGGTGGCCTCTGCCGCGTCTTTGTCTTCGAGCTCCGGACGCTCGAGAGGGATCGCAACACGCTGCGCGGTTCCTTTGCTCACCGGCTGGTCCGATGCGGCAAGCACGCGGCTCACGTTTCCCTCCTCGCCAGACGTGAGGTCGATGCGGCTGATCTGCCGAATGAGCACATCGAGGGTCACGCCGCTGCGGGCCGAGCTGAGCTCGACGACGCAGTAAATGCTGTCCGAGTCGGTGAAGAACTCCGCGCGTTTTCGGGCACCATCCTGGTCTACGGACAAGTAGACGTCTTTGACGCCAACGGTGGTGGAGCAGGCGACGACCGCGACGCCCAGGCAAGCGAAGGACACGCCACGGGAAACAAGAGACCGCAACATCACCCATGAGTGTACCCATGGCCCCGGCGCGGCCCAAGAGAATCGCCCCATTTGCAGGAACAACAGGCGCCCCCGTCCTTGAGCCACGGCCAAAGGTGCGCTATCCCCCGCCTCATGCAATGGGCGTGGCTTTTTCCTGGGCAGGGCGCGCAGTTCGTGGGCATGGGCAAAGACGTGATGGAGTCCTCCGTCGCGGCCCGGCAAGTCTTCGAGCGGGCCGACGCGGCCCTTGGCGAGCCGCTGAGCCGCCTTGTTCTCGAGGGCCCCGAAGACGTCCTGACCATGACGGCCAACGCGCAGCCGGCCATCGTCACCGTCAGCATCGCCATCTTGGCAGCGCTCAAAGAGCAGTACCCGAACCTGCCGGCGCCTCGCTTCGCAGCCGGCCATTCGCTCGGCGAGTACTCGGCCTTGGTGGCAGCGGGCGCCCTTACCCTCGAAGACGCCGTACGGTTGGTGCGCGCCCGCGGCCAAGCCATGCAGGAGTCCGTCCCCGCCGACGTGGGCGCCATGGCCGCCATCATGGGCGTCGAGCCCGATCGCTTGGCCACCCTGTGCGAGCAGGCCGCCCAAGGTGAGGTGGTCAGCTGTGCCAACTTCAACGCGCCGGGGCAGATCGTCGTGGCCGGCCACAAGGCCGCCGTGGGGCGCGTCTCGGAGCTCGTCTCCGCCGAACGCGGCAAGGCCATCCCGCTCAAGGTGTCGGCCCCCTTTCACTGCGCCCTGATGTTGCCGGCCGCAAAGGTTGTCGAGACGCGTCTTGGGGAGGTTTCGCTCCAAAACCCGGCATTTCCCGTGGTGGCCAACTTCGATGCGCGCCCCAACGCGGACGCGCACCGGGTCAAGGAGCTCTTGGTGCGGCAAGTCGACGGCGCCGTCCGCTGGCAGCAGGCCGTGGAGTTCATGCGCGCCGAGGGCATCACCAAAGCCCTCGAGATCGGTCCCGGCAAGGTGCTGTCGGGCTTGGTCAAGCGCATCGCCAAAGACCTGGCCGTGCACAGCGTTGGCAACCGCGAGACGATGAACGCAGCACAGGCGTTCTTCGAGGCGTAACGGATCGAACCAAAGGGACCCTCACAAGATGTTCAAGCTCGATGGAAAAGTAGCGCTCGTCACCGGTGGGTCTCGCGGCATCGGACGCGCCTGCGCATTGGCGCTGGGCGCCCAGGGCGCGCTGGTTGTCATCAACTACAACCGTGGCGAAGCCCAGGCCCAAGAGGTCGCGGCGGAGATCTCGGCCAAAGGTGGCAAAGCCGAGATCGTTGGCTTTGATGTGGCCGACGGCGCCGCCGTCGAGAAGGCCATCGAAGATCTCGTCAAGCGCCACGGGCGCCTGGACATCTTGGTTGCCAACGCCGGCATCGCCATCGACGGCCTGCTGCTGCGGCTGAAAGACGAGGACGTCGACAAGCTCTTCGCCACCAACGTGAAAGGCGCACTCACAACCGCGCGCTGCGCCACCCGCCCGATGATGAAGGCCAAGACCGGCCGCATCATCTTCATGTCGAGCGTGGTCGCCGAAATGGGCAACGTGGGCCAGACAGCCTACGCCGCCAGCAAGGCCGCCATCCTCGGCGCCATGAAGTCCATTGCCCGGGAGTACGCCTCCCGCAACATCACCGTCAACGCCATCGCCCCCGGGTACATCGATACGGACATGACGAGCGGTATGACCGACGCCATGCGCGAGCAGCTGCTCAAGCTGATTCCCCTTGGACGCACGGGCAACGGCCAGGACATCGCCTCGGCCTGCGTCTACTTGGCCAGCGACGAAGCTGCGTATGTCACCGGGCAGGTCCTTCGTATCAACGGCGGCATGTACGTGTAATCGCCTACGCACCTGTGCCCTCGTTCGACGCCGGGCACATTTTGCGTTTCCCTCCGAACATTTTCTGTTAGATGGCTCCCATGGCCCAGGACATTCCCGCCGAAGTCAAGCGCATCATCAAAGAGCAGCTCGACGTCGACGAAAAAGACATCAAGCCGGAATCGACCTTCATCGAGGATCTCGGTGCGGACTCGTTGGGCTTGGTTGAGCTCGTGTTGGCGTTCGAAGAAGCATTCGAGATCGACATCCCGGACGAAGACACGGAGAAGATCCGTACCGTCCAGGACGCCATCGACTACATCGAAAAGCACGCCAAGAAGTAACAACCAACCAAAGCAGGGTCGTGCAGCAAACACGGCCCTGTTTTTCGCTTTGCCGAATGTTCGGCCGGTGCAGCGCGCCCCAGGGCGCACGAGGCTGTATCCGGTCTTTTTCTTATTTGTCGTCTGTATTTGCCCTTGGCGGGCGGTTGGCTCCGAAGAGCCTCGCCCCGACCGGTGCCGGAAACCCGAGCAGGGCAATGCGACCAGACGAAGAGGTTGCCGCAAGCGCGCAAGCTGCTGCGCAGGCGTTTTTGCGCAGCGGAACTTGCCGGGGCGACCCGTGACAATCGAGAAGGCGCGTACTACGTTCACGAGCGATGGAACGCGTTGTCGTTACTGGCATTGGTCTCGTCACCCCTGTCGCCATTGGCACCCGCGAGACGTGGGGGGCGCTGCTCGAGGGCAGAACCGGCGCCGGTCCAATCACCTTGTTCGATGCGAGTGCGTTTCGCGTGCGCATCGCCGCCGAGGTCAAGGGCTGGGACGGCACTCGCTTCATCGAGAAGAAGAAGCTGAAGGAGATGGATCGCTTCACGGAGTTCGCCATGGGCGCCGCGAAGCTTGCCATCGACGACGCCAAGCTCGAGCTCGCCGACGAGGAGCGCGACACGGCGGGCTGTTTCGTCGGGGTTGGCCTGGGGGGTCTACACACCCTCGAGAAGACCAAGCAGCTCTTGCTCGAGAAAGGACCGCAGAAGATCAGCCCGTACTCCATTCCCGGCATCATCGCCAATCTGGCCGCCGGTCAGATCTCCATGGCGCATCACCTCCGAGGCCCGAGCTACTGCACCACGAGTGCGTGCTCGAGCGGCGCCCACGCCATCGGCGAGGCGGCCGAGTGGATTCGGCGCGGACGTTGCGACGTCATGGTGGCAGGTGGCGCCGAGGCAACGGTGACCCCCGTCGGCATCGGCGGCTTCGAGGCCATGTTCGCGCTGTCGCGTCGCAATGACGATCCGGCATCTGCGAGCCGACCGTTCGACAAGGGCCGTGACGGATTCCTGTGTGGCGAGGGCTCGGCCATTCTCATCCTTGAAAGCCTGACGCGCGCCAAGAAGCGCGGCGCCAGGATCTACTGCGAGATTTCGGGCTACGGAGCGTCCAGCGACGCCAACCACCTGACGCAACCGGCTCCGGGTGGCGAGGGTGCCCAGCGCTCCATGCGCATGGCGCTCCGGGACGCCAAGCTGTCCCCTTCGGACATCGACTACATCAATGCGCACGGCACGTCGACGCCGGTCGGCGACGTGGCCGAGACGCAGGCCATCACCGCGGTGTTTGGGGCTCACGCCACCGACAAGAAGGTGTGGGTCAGCTCCACCAAGTCCATGATGGGCCACCTGCTTGGCGCCGCTGGCGCCGTCGAGAGCGCGGTCTGTGCCCTCGCCATCGCCGAAGGGCGGATCCCGCCCACCATCAACCTGACCGATCCTGATCCCGACTGCCCGCTCGACTACGTGCCAGGCACGGCCCGCGAGCGACGCGTGCGTCACGCGCTCAACAACTCCTTCGGCTTCGGTGGCACCAACTGCACCTTGGCTCTTTCGCAGTTCGAAGGGTAAGCCGTGCGCATCATCGTCGCCGCAGACCACGGAGGTTTTGGCCTCAAGAACGAGCTCAAGACCGTGCTCGAACGCCTTGGCCACACGGTCACCGACCTGGGCACCAACGGCCCCGAGTCCACGGACTACCCGGACTACGCACACCAAGTCGCCAAGGCACTGCAGCAGGGCAGCCACGATCGTGGCCTGCTCGTGTGCGGCACCGGAGTGGGCATGGCCATCGCCGCAAACCGTCACGCGGGTGTCCGCGCGGTCAACTGCACCGATACCTATACGGCGCGCCTGAGCCGACTCCACAACGACACCAACGTGCTGTCGCTGGGCGCACGGGTCATCGCCCAAGGGCTTGCCGAAGACATTCTGACCATCTGGCTGGCGACGCTCCCGGAAGACAACGAGCGACACCGCCGACGGGTCCAAAAGATAGAGCCTTCGGCGTAGCGCGAGGGTCTTCGCCCACAAACCAATGGCATTCCCCGCCACCAGCCCTGCCCCTTGGCCTCCCGGGTGGCCATCGGATAGGCTCGGTCTTGCTTGGGGAAGACATGAAGAAGCAACAGCCAGTCCGCGACGAGGTCACGGTGTCGAAGAGTGACCCCCGCTCGGACCCCGACTCCACGCGCAAGACAACGTTCCCGCCCCCCGGCTCCGTAGCCTCCGGCGGCCACTCGGCGGGTGCCGCCGCAGCGTTGCGGCGCCAGCTCTCCGAAGTGCAGTCCCGTCTCGCCGAGGCGCAGCACGAACTCGCGCAACACAACTCCGAGCGGGCCGAAGACCTCGAACGTCTCGAGGCATCGTCCCAAGAAGTCGCCGTCGAGCGCAGCAAAAACGCGCAGCTTGCGGCTCGTTTGGGCATCGTCGAGGCGGACCTGACCTTGGCCGTTGCACGCGAGAAAGAGGCGCGGAACGAGCTCGAACGCGTGATCAAGGAGCTCGCGGAGCTTCGAAAAAATGCCGACGACAACGGCTCCCAGAAGAACAAGCTCGCCGGCCTCTTGGCTAGCCTCCAGGGCCAGGTCGAGCGCGGCAGCGCCGAGAAGACAGCCCTCCAGCAAAGCCTGCGCGAACGTGAAGACGAACTTGCGCAGACCAAGACGAAGCGAGCGGACGCCGAAGCCGAGCGCGACCGGTCCAAAGAGGCGGCTGCGGAGCTGCACCGGCAGCTCGAAGAGCTACGGGTGGTGCTGAACGAGCTCGAAAGTCGTTCCCGAGACGCCGAAGAAGGGCGCAAGCGCGCCGAAGCGGCGCGGAGCCGCGCAGAGGCCGAACTCGAGACCCAGCGGGAGACCACACAGGCACGGCAAGACGAGACCACGACGGCCCTCGGCGCCACCATGGGTCTCGTCGACAGCTTCTCGCGCCTCGAAGCCGAGCTCGGACAACTCCGACGCGAAACGTTCGCATCCCTCGTAAAGGTCCGTACGGCCCTCGCCGGCGAGAGCCCGAAACCCGTCATCAAAGATGGCGAACCGAAGCGTCAAACGCTTCGGTACTCGGGTGAGCTCGAAGCCATCGTTCCCGAGGGGGAGAGCAAAGCCAAGACCAAGGGCAACGCCAAGGCCGAGCCGGCCCCCAAAGATGCGCTCCCGCCACCGGCGCCGCCGGCCGATAGCGACGACGATGGGCCCACTGTCAGCGTGTCGCAGGCCGAAGACATCGAAGACCTGTTCAGCGACGCGGACGACGAATCGCACGATGCCGCCTCGGACGATGCCCCGAAAGATGGCGAGGGGGCCAAGTCCGAGACCCCCGAGCCGGCCAAGGCGCAGAGCAAGAAGCCCAGCGCTCCGCCCGACCCGAACGATACGCCCTCGAAGCGGCCCAGCCGAAAGCCCTAGAGCGCGTTCAACGCCGGGGGCTCCGGCTGGCTTGGGCACCGGCAAGGCGAGCGCCGATGCAGGGCTCATCGAGCGGCCCGGCTACCCTCTCTAGGGGTTAGTAGCGCATACCGAGCGAGAGCGTCGGCCCCCACGGCGTGGCGCCCCCCAGGTGCGCGCCGCCATGGACGCGCGCCCCAACGAAGATGCCCGAATCGTCTCGCGGCCGGAAGCTGAACACGTCGAGGTTCATGCCGACAAAGGCCTCGATGCCCGGTGCGTACAGGGTCTCGTCGCGCGACAAACGATCGACGAAGAGGTACCCCAAGCTGCCGCCCAACTCGAGCCGAAGGAAGGACTGCACGCGGAACTCGACCATGCCGCCCAACTTGATGTCCCGAACCGCGAGCCCAGCGTCAGTGGTCCCGAACAAGAGCAGATCGGCCACGCCATAAAGCGCGCGATCCTGAGTCTGACTGCCGTACGCGAGGCGCAACGAGGGCGCTCGGTAGGAAGTACCGATGCCACGACGGTAGGCGAACCCCAGGTCGGCTCGGAAAACGCCGCGAGACTCATTGGCATCCGAAGGTGGAACCGTTGGGCCAGATGCGCTGGCAGGTGCTGCGCTGGCAGGTGCTGCGCTCGCAGGTGCTGCGCTCGCAGGTGCTGCGCTGGCAGGTGCTGCGCTGGCAGGTGCTGCAGGCGCCGCGGGCATTTGAACGGACACCGAAGCACTTGCCACGGGCTCGCCGAGGGCGACGGAGCCCGGCTGGTCGGCACGCGCGGGCCGCCCCAGGTACACGGCTCCCAAGGTGGGCAACACGAGCAACCACCACAGCCGTTGTTGGAGCCTCATTGGCACACCTTGTCGAAGGCCGAACTCACGCCGCCAAAGGCAGGGACCAACGACGCCTGGCGCAAGCGGTCGCAGGTGCCGCTGCTGCGCAAGCTTTCGCAGGAGGATGCGCGCAGACAGTCGGCGGTTTGCCCTCGCAGGTCTGGGCGCGACTGCGTGCACCCCGTCGCCGTCTCGCAATTGAACCGAAGCACATCGAGGCGGTCGCAGCACTCGGTGGCGTGGGCCAAGGCCTCTTCGCAGGCCAGGTCCTCGTCGGGAATGGTGCTGCAGGCCGCGGTGATCCCCAGCACAAAGAGCACCATCAGGGCTGTCCGAACGCCGAGCCTCACGGAACCCCGATGTTAGCCCGGCCGCCGGCCGGACTGCGGCGCAAAAAGCCAGGCCGTGAATGCCGCGCACAAGAGCCTGCGCCTGGTGTATACAGGTGTACTTCCCATGAAGTGCCCATTTTGCTCCCACCTGGAGAGCAAGGTCACAGATTCCCGGGCGGCCGCCACCGGCGATGTCATTCGGCGGCGCCGAGAGTGCGAGCGCTGTGAGCGGCGCTTCACGACATACGAGCGTATCGAGGACGTCCTGCCCATGATCGTCAAGAAAGACGGTCGTCGGGAGCTTTTCGACCGCCAGAAAGTTCTATCCGGGGTCCGCCGGGCCTGCGAAAAACGCAACGTCCCGCTCGAGCGCATGGAGCAGATCACCGATGAGGTTGAACGCGAGCTCATCGACTCGGGCGACAAAGAGGTCCAGTCCCTCAGCGTGGGCGAAAAGGTCATGATCCGCCTGAGGGGAACCGACGACATCGCTTACGTACGCTTCGCGAGCGTCTATCGTTCGTTCCGCGACATCGAAGAGTTTCGCACGGAGCTCGACCGGCTGGCCCAAGCCAAGGGCCCCGACGGAGGCAGCAACACATGACGACCCCCTCCGCCATCGACAGCGATACGTCCCATATGCGCGCCGCGCTCGAGCATGCGCGCAAAGACTCGCCGTCGCCCAACCCGCAGGTGGGCGCTGTGGTCGTCAAAGACGACGCCATCATTGCCGCCGGGCACCACGTGCAGGCTGGCGGGCCCCACGCCGAGATCGCAGCCCTCGCCGAGGCCAAAGGCAACGCCGAGGGCGCCACGCTGTACGTCACGCTGGAGCCATGCAACCACCACGGTCGCACGCCGCCCTGCACCGAAGCCATCATCGCTTCCAAGGTGCGGCGCGTTGTCATCGGCTGCCACGACCCCAACCCACACGTCACCGGCCGCGGCGCCGAGAGGCTCCGGGCCGCGGGCATCGAGGTCACCGTCGGCGTGGCGCAGGCAGAGGCCGAACAGCTCATTCGCCCCTGGCGCAAGCACATCACCAGCGGCTTGCCCTACGTCTCGCTCAAGCTCGCGCTGTCCCTCGACGGACGCATCGCCACGCGCACAGGTGCCTCCAAGTGGGTCACGGGCTCCGTTGCCCGGGCCAAGGTGCATGCCCTCCGTGGCGAGCAAGACGCCGTCGGCGTGGGCATCGGGACAGCGATTGCCGATGACCCGCGGCTGACGGTCCGGGACGTGCCCGGCAAGACCCCAACGCGTGTGGTGTTCGACACCAACCTGCGGGTGCCCGTCGAATCCCGGCTCGTCACCAGCGCCGCGCAGTTTCCTACATGGATCGTCTGCGGCGAGGACGCTGACGCGTCGCGGGAGGCCACGCTCCGGGAGCACGGTGTCATCGTCCTTCGCTCCGCACGGTCCACCGAGGGCCGACTCGACATTCGCGAAGCCATGACCCTGCTCGCAGAGCGCGGGATTGTGCGTCTCATGCTCGAGGGTGGCGCAGAGCTGGCGGGCAGCATCTTGGCCACGCAGCTGGCAGACGAAATGCACGCGTTTTTGGCCCCCATTCTGCTTGGTCCCCGAGGCCGCCCCGGCGCCGTCGATTGGGCGGGCCCGGCCACGCCCAAAGAGGCCCCGCGCATCGAGTCCCCGAGCTGGGAGCTCGTGGGCGAGGATGCCTACGTCCACGGCCGCATTCGCTACGGCGAAGAGTGATTCCGAGGAATGGTCCGACCGGCCACGCGACCCCTTGAAGGCCAGGGCGGCCCGCGCGCTGGCGTGCCCAACCACGCGCCGAGCAACCGCCGTGCTCGAAAGTGCAGCGGCCGCCCTTTCGCGATAGGCCTCCAGGCACTACACTGCAGGGCAACTGGCTCGGCCCCATGATTCGCACCATCCTCCACTACCCAGACAAGCGCCTCCGGGAAAAGGGCGCCCCCATCACGGCCATCACCGACGAGATCAAGGCCTTGGTCGACGACATGGCAGAAACCATGTACGCGGCGCCGGGCGTGGGGCTCGCAGCCACACAAATCGGCGTGGCGCTTCAGCTGTTCGTCATCGACATCGCCGAGCAGGACCAGCCGAGCGATCTCCGGGTGTTCATCAATCCCGAGATCCTAGAGCGCGAAGGTGACATCACCTGGACCGAGGGTTGCCTCAGCTTTCCGGGCGTACAAGAAGACATCGATCGCGCGGCGCGGGTTCGTGTTCGGGCACTCGATCGCGATGGCAAACCCTTCGAGCTCGAGGCCGAGGGGCTTCTGGCCGTGGCCATTCAGCACGAGTTCGACCACCTGCAGGGCGAGCTCATGATCGACCACCTGGGACCGCTCAAGAAGCGCATCGTGCACCGCAAGATGCAGAAACGCGCCGACCAAGCCGACGCCCGCTAGCACGCATCGGCCAACCTACGGCGCGCCCGGACGAGCATCGCAGGCCACCGCGGGCGGTGCTCCGGGCGAAGGCTAGAGCGCGTTGTCACAAATGCCCAGGCGGCCAGCCCGCCGAGCCCCCAAAGCCCCGACCCCAAAGCCCCGAGCCCCGCTCACGCTCGCAGCAGCCCGAACCCGCTCGGAATGGTGCGAGTTCGGGAGCGGGAGCGGGACTCAGCGTGAGAGGCCCGAGCCCCGCGCGTCAGCGGCGCTTGAAGACCTGCGGGTCGACCTTGACCCCACGAGAGGCCAATTCACCGGCGATGCGGGGAGTGGACCCGGTGGCCAACGCCTCGCCATCGCCAGCGGCCGCGAAGATGTCTTTGAGCGCAACGCCCTTGGGGTCGGTGCCCGACATCTCGGAGACCCGCACCACGCGCTCTTTGCCGTTGTCGGCGCGGCCGAGCTCGACGGCAACGTCGAAGACCTCGCTGATGGCTTCCCGGGCGGCCTCGATGGGCAAGCCCGGACGGGCCATCAGCAACTGCGACACGAGCCGCGATGTGGCCTGACGAAGCGTAGGTGCCACGACCCCGGCAAGCACACCGGACGTCCCCGCCATGATGCTCTCGATGGTGGCCTGGGCGATGGCGCCGCCGAGGCGGGTGACGACCAAGCGGTCCGTGCGCATGCGTGCGGCAGCGCGAACGGCGGCCTCGCCATGAGCCCGCTCGTCCTGAGCATACGTCGCAATGATGTGTGCGTGCGGCGCAGAGAACTCCTCGGTGTCGCTGACAACGGCAATGCGGTCTTGCGGGGCGCTGGCCGTGACCAGTGCGCCCAGCAGCTCCGACGATTGCCCGACCACGAGCACGTTGGCGCGCCCTTGCACGCATGCTTCGAGGAACGTTGCCACCGGGCGCCCCATGCACTGTGCGCGGACGAGGTCTTCCAGGGACTGATCGAAGCGGCGGCGCTTGCGGAAGGTGAATGAAGCAGGGGATGCCGGTGGCAACACCGCAACGAAGCGCCCACGTGGGTGCCTACGTTCGACAAAAGACTCGCTGCCGTCGAGATTGGCCCCCGCGGCGGCGCACAGTCGGCGAACGGTTCGGGCCAGCGCGTCCTCGGACGAGAACGCAAGCTCCGACATTTGTGTCTGCGCGCCGCGCACGACGACCACTTGGTCGAAGCGGGCGCAGTGCACCTCGGAGACATCGTCGTCTTCGAGCAGTGCCGACAGAGGGCCGAGCGCCACGAGCTCGCGGTGTGCATCCCGGGCGAGCGCATCCGGGTCGATGCCCTCGGGCGCTTCCCCTTCGGTGCGCATGGCGGCAGCTTGATCGCGCGCCGCACGCTCGATCTGCTGCGACAGTGCGTCGGGTACGAGCACCGCAGCCTGAAGCTGCGCCAAGTCGACGGCCTCGCCGATGCGGTCAAGGAGCATCTGCATGGCCAAGCGACGGCCAGCCTGCTCTTTAGACGGACGCGGAGGAGGTGAAGTGACCGGGCGCACCGCGGGCGCCGCTGCCGGCGTGGCCTGGACCGGCACCGGTGCCGCCTGAATGATCGGCGCGGGGGCGGCAGTCACGGGAGCGGGGGCCGGAGGCGGCGCCACCGGAGGCGGCGGCGCGGTGGGCGGGGCAGCCGACGGCGGAGGCGGCTGCGGCGGGACCGGAGGCGGGGCAACCGAGGCGGCACGCGGAGGCGCGCCCATGCCCCCAAGGGGCATGGTGACACCGGCGCGCGCGGCGCCGATGCTTGGCCCCACCCGCGGCGGGACCACTGGGCCCGGACCTGCATCGGGAATCGGCGGCGCCGCTGGCGCAATGGACGGCCGGGGCTTGGGCGGCACCGGGGCCGCCACGGGCTCTGCTTCGCCTGGTTCGGGCGTGCGTCCGGCAGCTTCGGCTGCCTCGGGCTTGGCGGCGCCGGGGCGCGGCAACGGAGCATTGGGGGGGTGCGTCGCGGCCTTGAGCGTTGCTGCCGGGCCCGCGTTCATGGTTGCGGGACGGGGCGCGGGGGCCGCCGGCGCTTGCTGCGGGGGCGGCGCGAAACCAGGCGCCGGGCCCGAGGGCTGATCCCGCGCGAGCGTGCGAATGGACTCGTCCTCGGCAGGGGCGGCCGGGGCATCGCCCTGCCCTTGCGCTTCGAGTCGAATGACAAAGTCTCCGATGTAGATCTTGTCGCCCTCGCGGACGATGGTGGCCTGAGCAATCTTCCGGCCATTGACGTATGTGCCGTTGGTGCTCTTCAGGTCCGTGACGATGAACCGGCCGTCGCGGAACAACAGGCGCGCGTGATGCTTCGAGACATTGCCCTTGGGCAACATGAGATCGTTGCCCTGCACGCGGCCAACGTTGATCTCGTTCTTGTCGAACGTCTCGCGGCGCTCAGCTCCGCCCTTTTCGCTGATGATGATCGAGAACATCGTTCCTCGCGGAGCCGGCAGTGTTGGTCAGTCAGTTTTATGAAACTGTCCGCGCCCAAACTTCAGGCGATCTGCAAGGCGTGATTGTCGGGCGAACGGTGCAACAGTGTCAACAAGTCGACGGAAAACATCGTGGCCCGCAAGCGCTTATATGAGCGCTTGCCGACGCTCGCCGGCTCTTTGCGGCCCAGCGCCGGTGCGATTGGCCGTGGCGTAGCGAGAAAAAAGGAGCCATGACGCCCCGCCGAGGCTGGCTTTGGCCTCCCGGGGCGCGGACACGCGCCTCACCGAGCCGCGGAGCCCCCGGAGCAGGGGCCGTCGGGATCGGCGTTCACTTGGAGTCTGCAAGCGTCCGGCAACGACCGCATGCGCCCAAGGGCGCAAAGGCCCCCGCGGCGAAAAGCGCCGCCAACGATTGTTATGGGCCAATACCGGGCGGGCGCTGGAACGCTTAGTCGGCGCCGCGCTGGCCGCGAATCTCCGCCACCACGAGTCCGAGCAGCTCGCTCGCGAGCGACATGACCTCTCGGGGACCATAACCCGAGGCCCGAAGCTCTCGGTGGATGGTCTTGGCGAGGATCGCCACGGCCTTCGGATCGCGGGTGGAAGAAAGTTCGTCGAGAAGGAGCGCCATGGTTCTTTCGGAGGGGCCACCGCGGGAAGTTGCGGCGGCCTCTGCGCTCTTCGTAGCAGCCTTCGTGCCAACGGGAGCCCTGCACATTCGGCGCGGTTTCGCCGATCTCGCGGTTTGGACCGCCACCGATGATTCGCGGTTGCGCGGCCCAACGCGTAAACTGTTTCGCAGGTACGCCCGCGCAGTGTCCGAATGGCCCAGTTCGCTGCTAGTTTGCGCCAAAGGTCATGGCGGAAGTCGTCTCAACGAATGAGGAAAGCGAGCAGCGAGGCTCCGCCGATGTGGCGGACGCCCCAGCCGCCGACGCCGCGGTTACCGACGCCGCGGTTACCGACGCAACCCCCGCCGATGCGTCGCCGTCCGAGGTCCCGTCCGTACCCGAAGCACAAGCGTCCGCCAAGCAGCCGCCTGAGGGCAGCCAGGGACGCGCAAACCAAGGACTCTCGTCGTGGTTGGCGGAGGGAGGGCGCAAGCGACGCATGTTGCTCGCCGCGGCCCTCTACGTCCTGGTGGTGGCGGTCTTCGGCATCATTGCCGGGGACCGCATGTTCACGCACACGCCGTTCAACCACTTCGCCCACCTGGCCGACGCGTGGCTACACGGCAGGCACGACCTACGTTACGGCGCGCCGGCCTACGCCATGGGCAACGATTTTGCCGAGTTCCAAGGCAAGACGTTCATCAGCTTTCCGCCCTTCCCCGCTGCGCTCATGGCGCCGCTGGTTTGGCTTGCGGGCTCACCGGAGAACTTTCGCGACGCCCAGTTCATCGTGTGGCTTGCGGGCGTGGGGCCGGCGGTGCTGTTCCTGGTGCTCGAGAAGCTGCGACGAAGCGGCAGGATAGAGCGCACCGAGGTGCAAAACTGGGTTCTGTCCGCCGTGTTCGCCTTTGGCACCGTGTACTTCTTCACCTCGGTGCAGGGGACAGTCTGGTTCGCCGGCCACGTCGTCGGCGTCGGCGTATGTGCGCTATACATACTATTCGCCACGGACGCGGAGCGCCCCCTCGTCGCAGGGTTCATGATGGCGCTCATCTGGATGACGAGGCCAACCATGGCGCTGACCGCGGTCTTTTTCCTGCTCGAGGCCATTCGGGCGAGTCGCCGCGGTAGCGGCCCCTTTACGGGCGTTGGGGCACTGCTGTCGGAGATCGACAAGGGCGCCCTGGTACGACGCATCGTGCTTTTCTCCGTGCCCGTGGTGGCCTCGCTTGCGCTGGCCTCGTGGCTCAACCAGACGCGCTTTGGCAACCCGAGCCCCGCAGCTTTTGGGCATGAGCATCTGCCTTGGGTACGCGGGGCGCGCTTGTCCCGATGGGGTTTGTTCGACGTTCACTACCTCGGCAAAAACCTGGGTTGTGTCCTGAGCAACCTGCCCTACTTGGCCCCCAAGGGCGGCTTCGAGCCTGGGGTCCCTTTCAAGGTCAACCTTCACGGGCTCCCGTTGTGGTTCACGTCGCCGTTTTACTTGCTCGCGCTCTGGCCGAGGTCGCGCAGCTTCACCTATTGGGCCTGCGCCGCCGGCGCCGTCGGGCCCTTGGTCATGAACCTGCTGTACCAGAACACTGGCTGGTCACAGTTCGGCTACCGGTTCTCCAACGACTACGCCTTGTTCGTGATGCTGATGGTGGCCGCCAGTCAGCGTCCGCTCAAGGGAGCATTCCCCGCCCTGGCGGCATGGGCCGTTGCGTGGAACCTATTTGGCGCCGTGACCTTCGAGCGCGCGCAGTACAGCAAATTCTACGAACACGACCGCGGCATCATCTACCAACCCGATTGAGCATCACCGTGCATCCACCGACGCCTAGCAAGTGCTCGCTGCTCTCCCGGGGCGCAGTTCTCGTCACCCTCTTGGCTGCGTGTGCCAAACCAAACATCGAGCCGCGCCCGGCGCCTGGTCGCGCCATCGAGACCCTCACTATCACGAGCTCTGTTGTTCGCGACGGCGCTCAACTTCCCCTCGAGTACAGCTGCGACGGCAACGAAACGCTGCCTGGCCTTCGTTGGAGCGCGCCCCCCAACGGCGCGCAGTCGCTGGTGTTGCTGCTCGAGGAGCAGTCGAGCGACGCGGAACAGCGGACCTTGATGCTGCTTTACCACGTGGCGCCCAGCGTCTCGCAGCTCGCCCACGATGCCCTGCCCGAGGGCGCGCGCTTTGGTCGCAATGATCTCGAAGTCACGCGGTACAGCGGGCCATGCCCCGCGCGCGGCGAGGGTCGCCGCTACACCATGCGCATCGTCGCCGTGGACACCCCAATGGACCTGCGCGAGGGGCTCACGCGCCGCGAGGTTGACCAGGCCATGGATGGCCACATCCTCGCCACCGGAGCGCTACGCTTCGGCTTCGGTCATTGAGGAGAGGCGCACAACGTCCCCTGGGCCGCACGAAAGGCCCCGGGCGCGGATCGCACGCACGGGGCGCTCACTTTGCGGCGCCCTTGTCGTCCTTGCCGTGCGTCGCGGGTTTGTCTTTGGAAATGCTGACGCTCTTGATGGTGATGGGGCTGAGCGGGGCGTCCCGAGGCCCGGTGGGCGCCTGGGCGATCTCGTGGACCACGTCCACCGGGGCGCACTCGCCAAAGATGGTGTAGCCACTGTCGAGGTGGGCGGCCTTGGCGTCCGTGATGAAAAACTGCGCGCCGTTGGTGTCCGGTCCGCGGTTGGCCATGCACAAGAGGCCCGCACGGTCGTGGACCGCCCCCGGCCAGACCTCGTCGGGGATCACGTACCCTGGCTCCCCGCTGCCGTTGCCATTGGCGTCGCCGCCCTGGATCATGAAGCCCTTGATGACCCGATGGAAGGTCGTGCCGTCGTAGGCGGGCTTGTTGACCCACTGCTTGGTCTTGGGATCGCGCCAGGTCCGCTTGCCCGTGGCAAGCCCAATGAAGTTGGCCACGGTGTTCGGTGCTTTGTCGTCGTACAAGCGGCACTGCAGTGTGCCCTTGCTCGTGTCGATGGTGGCGATGAGGGGCCCTTGTCCCTTGATGTCCTTGACGGCCTGGGCCAGCGTAAAGGTGCCATTCAACGGGTCGCCATTGGCGGCGGCGGCGGCCGGCGGCGCGCGCCTTGCGCCCCCCTGCTCCTGGCCCTGGTCTTTGTCGCCCTTGTCTGGGTTTGCGACCTTGCTGGTGGTGGTGGTGGCCGCGGGCTCGCTGCGAATGGGCTCCGGCGGTCCCTTGTCGCAGGCCACCATCAACAGCAACAGGGTCGTAAGCACCGAGGG
>JBIKNA010000406.1:0-6728 GCA_044358965.1 Polyangiaceae bacterium | reverse complement strand
AGGCGCGTCACGCGCTGGGGTAAAGACCTGTACGCCCTCGGGGCGTACTCGCACATGGCGCTGGGTTCGACGCCGAAACATCGAGAAGCCCTCGCGGAGCCCATTGGCACTCGCGTGTTCTTTGCAGGGGAGGCCGTATCTCGAGATCACCCGGCCACGGTTCGGGGCGCCTTCGAGTCCGGCAAGCGTGCAGCAGCGCTCGTGCTCGCTCGGTAAGCACAGCGCCGTTGTGCCAACGACCGAGGGCGAAAGGGAAAGCGAGGCGCGGGCCCGGGGCGCTTGGGCCCTGTCGCCCTTGGCGTTCGCGTGAACTTGGCGTGCCGCCTGCTTTTACAGCGCGCCGTTGAGCGGATCGTACTTGTCGCCGCCGTTGTGGAACGGGTTGCCTTCTTTGGTGCGGGGGCCGGCGGGGGCTTTGCGGCCAGGGGCGGCGACGGGGGCTTTGGCGCGCTGCTTGGCTTCACGGGCTTTGTCGGCCTCGATGAGCTTCTGCTTTTGGTCGTCGCTGAGCTTGGTGCTGGGGGCTGCCTCGTCGGCGGGCTTGTCGGCTTTGGGCTCTTGGGCCAGGGAGCCCGTGATTTGTGCACCCGTGGCCGCGCTCTTGACGGCGCCGGAGCTGACGACACGCGTGAGGCCGACGCCTCCGAGGGCGAGCACGCAAAGCCCCGCGACCATGAAGCCGATGACGCGGCCTTTCTTGGGCGAGAAGGCTTGCTCGTCGAGATCGGCGAGATCTTGCGGGAGCACCTGGGGCGCGGGCGTGATGCCCACGTCTTGGGTCGGCGAAAGTGCGAACGGCGTGAGGCTGTTGACCTGGCTCTCTTGGGCGGGCTCGTCGTCGGCGAGGCCGGCGACAACGCCAAGCGAACTCCACTCGCTGGCGCCGGGGGCGAGCACGGGGCTACGCGCGGACAGGACGCCCTGCTCGAACGCCGCATCGAGATCATCGAGGCTCATTTCGCGGAGCTCGCCGGAGGCGAGTTGCACGCGCCAGAGGTCTTGATGATCGGCGCCTTGAACGTCCATTTGCGTCATGCGCAATGCACTAGCAGCCAGTTGGGCGAGGCAACGCATGGACCATGCGACGGAGAGGCACGTGAGACTCGCGCCTTTGCCTACATGCGCGGACGTCGCCGTCCATGGCAAAGGGCTGCCGACCCGTCAGATGTCCAGGTCTGCTTCGGGGGGCTGCGGGGACGCAGGGGCTTGGCCGCCCACGCGGACTTTGGGGGCTTCGAGCGCGATGCGCTGGCCCGCGGGGACGCTCTTGGTCACGAAGACCGAGCCGCCCACCACGCTGCCCTGGCCGAGCACGGTCTTGCCGCCGAGCACCGTGGCGTTGGCGTACACGGTCACGTCGTCTTCGACGCTGGGGTGCCGCTTCTCGCCGCGGACGATGCGGCCGCTCGCATCGCGGGGCAGCGAGAGTGCTCCCAACGTGACGCCTTGGTAGAGCTTGACCCCGGCGCCGATGTCCGTGGTTTCGCCCACGACAACGCCGGTGGCGTGGTCGATGAAGAAGCGCTCGCCGATGCGGGCGCCGGGATGGATGTCGGCTCCGGTCTTGGTGTGCGCCCACTCGCTCATGATGCGGGGCATGAGCGGCACACCCAACGTGTGGAGCTCGTGGGCCACGCGGTACACGGTGACGGCCAGCAGGCCCGGGTACGCCAAGATGATCTCGTCGAGGGAGCCCGCCGCGGGGTCACCTTCGAACGTGGCGGTGACGTCGAGCAGCAGCTTGTGCCGAATGGTTGGCAGGCTGCGCAAGAATGCCCGGGTGACCTCGAACCCCTTGTTTCGGCAGCGGGGCACATCGGGCCCCTGGGCGGCGCTCTCTTCTTCTTCGGCGGCGCACAAGCAGCACTCGATTTGGGCGCCCAGCTTGTCTTGCAGCGTGGAGACCAGCATGCCCGTTTGGTAGGCCAGGTTGTGCTGGGTGAGGTCTTGGGCGCCAAAGTACCCGGGGTAGAACAGCTGCAGCAAAAGCTCGATGATTTGCTCGATTTCGGCCCGCGAGGGCAGGTACCGCCGGCCCACGTGGGTGCCGCGGGGGTCGCTCTCGTAGCTCTCGAGCAGCGCGTTCACCACGTCTTTCAACTCGGAAGGGGGCACGGCAGAGGGCGACTTGTTCATGGGCAACGTGTGGCCATTCTACGCCCATCCGGGCCTTCCGCGTGCCGCAAGCTCTTGCGAAACCCGCGAAAAAGTGCGAATCGCTTGCACCAAGACCCGCATGGACCCCCAACAGAAGCGCGAGATCGCAAGGCGGCGCACCTTCGCGATCATCAGCCACCCCGACGCGGGCAAGACAACCCTGACCGAAAAGCTCCTTCTTTACGGCGGAGCCATTCACCTGGCGGGTGCCGTCAAGTCCAAGCGGGCTACGCGGCACGCCACCAGCGACTGGATGGCGCTCGAAAAAGAGCGCGGCATCTCCATCTCCACCAGCGTGCTCCAGTTCGACTACGCCGGCGTGCACTTCAACCTGCTCGACACCCCGGGTCACAACGACTTCAGCGAAGACACCTACCGCACGCTCGCGGCAGTCGACTGCGCGGTCATGTTGCTCGACTGCGTCAAAGGCGTCGAGCCGCAGACCATCAAGCTCTTCGAAGTGTGCAAGATGCGGGGCATCCCCATCGTCACCTTCATCAACAAGCTCGACCGCCACGGCAAGGAGCCGCTCGATTTGCTCGACGAGATCGAGCGCATCTTGGGCATCCCGGCCTCGCCCCGCACCTGGCCCGTGGGCATGGGCGACAGGTTCAAGGGCGTCATCGATCGGCAGACCCGCGAGTTCTACCAGTTCGAGCGCGCCGAGACCGAAGGCGAGCGCGCCGAGATGACCCACGGTCAGCTCGACGACGCACAGCTCAAGGAGCTCGTGGGCGACGCCATCGCCGGCGACGTGTTGGGCGAGCTCGCGCTCTTGGCCGAGGCGGGCAACGCCTTCGACCGCGACGCGTTCTTGGCCGGCAAGATCACCCCGGTGTTCTGGGGCAGCGCCATGAGCAACTTTGGCGTCGAGCCGTTCTTGCGCAGCCTCATGGACCTTGCGCCTTCGCCCACCGGGCGCAAAGGCCAGGTCAAGGTGCAGGGCACGCTCGAAGACCGCTCCATCGCGCCCGACGAGGACTTCTTCTCGGGCTTCGTGTTCAAGATCCAAGCAAACATGGACCCGAACCATCGGGACCGCATCGCCTTCTTGCGCATCTGCTCGGGCATGTTCGAGCGCGGCATGGACGTGGTGCACCCGCGCACCGGCAAGAAGATCACCCTGAGCCGCTCGCTCAACTTCTTGGCCCAAGAGCGCGTCACCGTCGACCAAGCCTACGCCGGCGACGTGCTCGGCCTGTGGGACCCAGGCATCTTGCGCATCGGCGACAGCCTGACCACCGGCCCCAACATCGAGTACCCGGGCATTCCGCGCTTTTCGCCCGAGCACTTCGTGCGCGTGCGAGCCAAAGACCCAATGAAGCGCAAGCAGCTCAAGAAGGGCCTCGAAGAGCTGGCCGACGAGGGCGCCGTGCTCTTGTTGTTCCAGCGCGACGAAAACGACGCCGAGCCCATCTTGGGCACCGTCGGTCCCTTGCAGTTCGACGTGGTGGCGCACCGACTCAAGAGCGAATACGCCGCCGAGCCCTTGTACGATCCGCTCAGCTTCAGCTACGCCCGCTGGATCGAAGGCACCTTCGACCCGGTGGCCTTCGAGCGCCGCGAGGGCATGCTGCTCGTCAAAGACGTGGAGCTTCGTCCCATCTTGCTGTTCGCCAGCGAGTGGATGGTGCACCGCGCGGTGGAGAAGTACCCGGACCTCAAGTTCATCGCCACGGCGCAGCCGCCAAGGCGGGCGGGGCGTAGGTAGGGCGCACCCGGCGCCCACTTCGCCTGTTTGCTCCCGTGGGGGCTCTGCGGGCATGTTGCGGCGCTTCCGCAAGACGCACCGCCCTGGGCGCCTGCGTCCTTTGGACTTGCTCACGTCCGTTCACGCCTTCCAAAACGTGGCTCGCGTTGTGCCAGACGACCGGGAGTGGCGCGGCTCGGCAATGGGCGCGTACTCAGGGGTTACGTAGCCCAGGGGTTGTTCGCGGGAAGTGCTTTTGGACTACCAACGCTCCGGGTCGAGCTATCGGGTTGTCGTCCCAATGCGCTCCACTTACACTTGCGCGCATGAATCGCATCGCTTTCACCACTGTCATCCTTCTTCCCGGTTTCGTCCTTCTAGGTCTAATGGCCTGCACGGCGCCGACGCCAGAGCAGTCGGCCATCAAGGTTGATTCCGTATTGGTTCCGGCCACAATACCCCCTGCACCTTGCGATCCGGACGCAGGTGTTGGATGCCACGGCGTACCTGCTGGGGGCGCCTGCACCACCGCCGGACCGAACCTGGATGAACCGGGGACCTGTGAGAGGGTAATGCGCAGCAACGGACCTACTTGCTTGTGCATCGTTCGTCCTATTCCTATTCCCGTTGAGGCCTCCGTGGCGGCCGAGTAGCTTTGATGGTGTTCACACTTTTGGCAGTGCCCCGCGCCACAGCGAGCGTGCTTCAACTGCGTCAATAACGAGCCGTACTCCCCACACAAACAAGGCATCTAGAGGCGAGACAATATCTCGCTGTCCCCCGAACCCCTCACGTCCGTTCACGCCTTCCAAGGGGTGGCCCACGTTGTGCCAGACGACCGGGAGGGGCACTGGGCGCGTAATCGGGGGTTACGTAGTCCAGGGGTTGTTGCCAGTGCAACACGCTCCTGGCCGAGGGCTTTTGGGGCGGCCACGTCGGGCCCTGGTCTCCTTCGGAATATCGCGGTCGACCCGCGAGGCGTCTAGACGCCTCGCGGCCAACGCGGCGTGCGCATGTGCGCACCCGTGGCGCCGATTGGGTCAGGCGACCCGCGTCACGAACGACCGTAGCAGTACGCGACGCTCATACTCGAACTGGATCGTGAGACGGTCACCCTCTTCGGCAATGATGACACCATCGCCGAACTTTGGATGCTTCACGCGGCCCTGCGGGGGAGCGTCTGGGACCGCCGGTGCCGGCGAGCGGTCCCGACTCTTGTGCTCTTTGCTGATGCGGAACTTCGCGTTGCCGAGGAGATCCCACGGCTCCGCGTCGGACGTGTACGTCGTGTCGGGCGGATCGAGGTCTGCGAGTTGGGTGCCGACGTAGTGCAGCAGCTCATGGAGCTGGGGCGGCCGATTCCAGGAATTGACGTAGCTCTCGGCCACCTCGTCGAGTGCTTCGTAGAACTCCGCGACGATCCACGGCTCCGCCTCGGTGCCATCGACCCGGAGACGCTGGCCAGCGTGGCTCACGACCAGCGCAACCACCCGCGACTTTTCCGCGTAGAAGGGTGCAAGTGAGCCGTCGAGATTGAGGGCGCACACGAACGCGTGCAGCAAGCTCAAGCCGGTAGGCAAGCCGCCTGTTCGTCGCTTTGCCTCCTGCGCGATGCCTTTGAAGCAGGTCGAGATGGCGTCCGCCGGACCGTCCCCGTCCAGGCATCCGTCCTTGCGCTCGCTCCAGCCCATGACCCCCGGTTAGCACGAAACGGGAAGCGCAGCGCGGCCGTGAGGACTCACTCGTGATCTGTCACACCGGTGGCGACGATGACAGGGAAGATGGCACTGCCCCGGCGGAAGCTGCGGGCCAGCTGCACGACGCCGAGCACGGCGGCGCAGGTTCCGAGGATGAGCTGAATCCCGACGAATGGCACTGCCGCATCGAAGGCCCAGCGGTTTTGCCGTGAATCGAACGCCATGGCGACTAGCGCGATGTTGATGGGGAACGGCAAGCTGGCCATCAGCGCAAGGACCGCCGAGCTGATGAAGAGCTTGCTGCGCAGCGGCGCACGCTGCTCGGTGGTGGCCACGCGCCCAAGGTATCCGCAGCGCCCCCTACTTGGTCAAGTCGACAGCCGGAAACGGACATGAGGGCGTGTCTCACTTGCAGGCCGCTAGACGGTCGCCCCAGACTCGCCGAGAAGAATCACCACGACGCCGCCGATCGGGGCCAGCAGTATCCCGAACGCCCAGTGCCAGTGGAGCTCGTACACAACGGTGGCATAGGTCACTGTTGCACCGGCAGCAAAGCCCAGGACCCACGCGATGGACCTGAGCGTGCTGGAAGATTTCGGTGCCTGACCCGGTGTAGCGCGCCGAGCGGGGGGGGGCGCGACGACCGGCGAGTCTCTGTTGGCCGCAACTTGCGAACGCAGGCGCGCGAGTTCCTCACGGTCCTTGGCGGCCTGGGCCTCGATGGCGGCCAGTCGCTCTTCTAGACGGGGCTGCGAGTCGTCGGCGGCCATCACCAGAGTCTACCCCAGGCCGCGCGAGCGCTCGAGGCGCTCCTCGGTACGCGCGTGCGCGCCGCCGCGCCCGCCTCCGCCAAGAAGACGACCAAGCGCCGCGTCACCGCGAGCTGACGACCGCGTCCGCCGCCGCGCCGTCGCCGCCGCCGCCGCCGTCGGCAGGACCGACCTCTGCCATGGACCTTGCGTGATCCACCGCGAAAACCGCGGTGCAAACGCATCGAGGGGGCACTGAAGGTTTTTGTGCGACATGTGCCGACCCTGCGCGTCGTTCGGGCAGACCCGGCAGCGATATGCGCAGCGAGGACAATCTCGATGAAGTTTTCAGATGGAAGGAGCAGCGCAAGCTCACACGCAATCTGACGATTCACTATCGGCGCTCGCTCTACGTCGTGGAGGACACAGCCCCTG
>JBIKNA010000078.1:0-22031 GCA_044358965.1 Polyangiaceae bacterium | reverse complement strand
CAAGGACGCAACGTCCCGCGTCGGAGGGGTGTCCAGCACGGCCACCGCCGATGGCGGGTCCAGCAGCATTTTTGGCGGTGCGCTCTTCTCGTTCACCACCTCGGGCACGAAGCTCGGCTTCTATGGCGAAGCCATCTCCAACATCCGCTTCATCACCTACCCGGGCTCCGAGCGCAAAGGGCTCAACGGCACGCAGGTGATTCCTTCGGCAACCTACGGCGCCATCGAGGCGGGGCTTGGCGCGGGTGTCTCCATCCCCCTCGCCCCCAACTTCTCCCTGATCCCCAAAGTCGGCGTCACGGGTGGCCTCGCGTTTTCCCCGTCCGTCGCCGCCAACGATGGCATCTCGTCGACGGCGAACAACAACGGCCTCAACACGCAGCTGGTGGCCGACAACACCCTGCCGGGCGGCGGCACCTACGCGATTTACCTGCTCAGTTTGGGCGGTGTCTTCGCGGCGGACCTGTTCTAGCTAGCGCGACATTCGGCCGTATCGATTCGTCCGCATGGGCACGGATACGCGCGAGACACGCGCGAAGGGGGTCTCGCGTTCTCCTGCGAGGCTTCAGACTTGTCGCGCGGACAGCACGCGCCGGAGACAATCCGTAACCCACGGAAGACACTCGTGATTCGTGGCAAGACAGGCCACCGGCGATCGAGACAAATCCGTGCAACGAATTACAGGTCACTGACAACCTGCAGGCTCTGGCGGTGCTTAAGTCCACGCTATGCATTGGATCCTCTGCACCGCGTACTTCGTGGTCCTCCTCCTGCTCTCGATGTATGGCCTTCACCGCTCGCACCTGGTGATCACCTGCATCCGGTACCGCAAAAAGCTGCAGGCCATGGCCAACGAGGCACGGGAGCTCCCCGCCGACGTCGCCCCCGCCGACGTCCCGCACGTGACGATCCAGCTGCCGCTGTACAACGAGGCCACGGTGGCGAGCCGCCTGCTCGACCACGTGTCGCGCATCGTGTACCCGCGCGAGAAGCTCGAGATCCAGGTTCTCGACGATTCCACCGACGAAACCCGCACCATTACCCGCGAAAAGGTCGCAGAGCTGCGGGAGACCGGCCTCGACATCGTGTACATCCACCGGGTCGACCGCTCGGGGTACAAGGCCGGCGCGCTCGACGCGGGCCTCAAGGTGGCCAAAGGCGAACTCGTCGGCATCTTCGACGCGGACTTCCTGCCCAACGCCGACTTCCTCCAGAAGCTGGTGCCGCACTTCGACGATCCGGGCATCGGCATGGTGCAAGCCCGCTGGGGCCACCTGAACCGCGAGGCCACACTGCTGACGCGCGTCCAGGCTCTGATGCTCGACGGACACCACTTGGTCGAAAACCGCGCCCGCGCGGCCGCCGGCTGGTTGTTCAACTTCTCCGGGACGGGCGGCATGTGGCGCAAGGCCGCCATCGAGTCTGCCGGCGGCTGGGAGCACGACACGCTCACCGAGGACTTGGACCTGTCCTACCGGGCGCAGCTCAAGGGCTGGCGCTTCATCTACCGCGAGAACGTGGTGAGCCCCGCAGAGCTCCCCGAGGACGTGAGCGCCTTCCGTGCGCAGCAGTTCCGCTGGGCCAAAGGCACCGTGCAGACGGCGCGAAAGCTCATGGGTCGCGTCATGCGCTCGGAGCTCTCCGTGTCGCAGCGCATCGAGGCGTTTTTCCACATGACGCCGCACTTCGCCTACCCCCTCATGGTGTTCTTGAGCGTGCTGCTCCTGCCGGCGCTCATCCTGATGCCGGCCACCAACGTCCGCACCATGCTGCTCATCGACTTGCCGCTGTGCATCGGCACCACCGGCTCGCTGGCCGCGTTCTACTCCATGGCCGAAAGCGCTCAGGGTCGCTCGCGCCGCCAAGCCTTGGCCAACCTGCCGGCATTGCTTGCGCTGGGCGCCGGCCTCGCCCCGCACCTGTCCAAGGCAGTCATCGAGGGCCTCAGGTCCATGGCCGGCGAGTTCGTTCGCACGCCCAAGGCCGGTGCCTCCGGCGCCATGTCGCCGCGGTACCGGGCCCGGGCCGACCTCCCTCTCATCGAGATGGGGCTCTGCGCGCTGTCCTGCGGCAGCACCATTGCCTCGGTGCAGACCGGGCACTGGTTCGCCACGCCCTTCGCCATGCTGTTCGCCTTTGGCTACGGCTACGTGGCCACCCTCGTGGTCTCCGAGCAGGCGTCTCGGCGTCGCGCCGTTCCGGCCATCGCCGACAGCGTGCCGCCCCCGGCCCCCTCCCACGCCAGCGACGAACGTCTCGTCGCCTGATTCCCCACCAAATGTGCCGGGGCCGCCATGGGCCCGGCATCGGCTACCCCAAACACAAAAACGCTTGGGTGTCCCCGCGATAGGTGGGTAGTATCAACCACCTAGGCGCTGCATAGCCGCCTGCACCGCCCTTTCTTGGGAGCTGCAGGCGGAAAAAGCGGGGCCACAACTCATCAAGACCGAGGCGGGGAATGACGAAAGCCGAAATCGTCCAGGCGCTGTACACGAAAGTGGGTGGCTTCTCGAAGAAGGAGTCCGCCGACATCGTCGACATGGTGTTCGACGTCATGAAAGACACGCTGGGCAAAGGGGAGAAGATCAAGATCTCCGGCTTTGGCAACTTCGTCCTCCGCGACAAGCGACAGCGCCCGGGGCGCAACCCGCAAACGGGCGACCCCATTCAAATCAGCGAGCGTCGGGTCCTCACCTTCAAGGCGAGCCAAATCCTCAAGCAAGCGCTCAACCCCAAGACTGCCGCGGAGTTGGCGGCAGACGCGGCCGCGGCCGCCGCCGGGGCCGTTGCGCCTTCCCCTAGCACCGACGCCTGAGCTGTAGCCGTCCATGAGCTCGCAGCTCCCGCCCAAGCTCTATTTCCGCATCGGTGAGGTGGCGGGCCTCGTTGGTGTCGAGCCGCATGTGCTGCGGTATTGGGAGCGTGAATTTCGGAGCATTCGCCCGACCAAGAGCGCCAAGGGGCAACGCGTTTACTCCCGTCGCGACGTCGAGAACCTGATCAAGGTCAAGGACCTGCTCTACGCGCAAGGCTTCACCATCGCGGGAGCCCGCAAGAAGCTCACCCGACCCGAGGCCGAGTCGAGCCCCGAAATCGAGGCGGTGGCTGTCGTTGCCCCCAAGGTCGAGGCCTCGCCCGAGCCGGTCACCGAGCCTTCGCCGAGTGCCTTTCGCTCGGCCAGTGCACAAACCACGTTGGTGGAGTTGCGGGCGGAGATCGTAGCGCTGCTTGGCGAACTTGGCTGAGCACGCCGAGAACACATCGGCGGCCCCGTCGTTCGGAATCGGCCGCGAGGGCTGGGTGGCGTCGGGGGCAGCGCCAGACCTGGCCCCCGGTTACCCCGCGCAGATCGCCTACGGGCGCGTTGCAACGCTTGGCGCCGCCCGGCGAGTCGAATTCTGCTACGTGGCGCCCCTTCCGTGGGGATGGCCGGGCGAAGTGGCCGAGGGCGACATCTTCGAGCGCCTGCGGGGTGCCGCAAGCCGGGCCAGCGACGCACAACTGACTCTTGGGGACGAGCGAGGGCACGAACGCGCCTTGCGCGGCGGCGACACCGTGGGCCGCGTGGCCCTGGGGTTTTCGCCGTCGCAGCTGTTTGCCTGCGCGGTGACATGCACGCCGGGGCCCGCCGGCCCGAACGCGCCCACCAGCGCCTTGCAGCGCGAGATGGGCCCGTGCGCCGACGTGGCCAGCGCCACACTGCGTGGCACGCTGTCTCCGCCGCCCGCAGCAAGTTTGGGCCTCCGGGCATTGCTCGCGTGCGCCGCGCAGCCCGAAAGCACGTTTGGGGCCTGCGTACTGCTCTGCGGACTGGCCGCATGCGGCAGGATCGCGCGGCGGGCTCGCCCCGGGCGCAAGGGCCCGGGATAGGCCCGGAAAAACTCTCATGGGAACATCCCGGCCCTTCGTGTTAGAAGCCCCTCCGATCATGGCGTCTTGCCGCACTTTCGCGTGGACCTTCGCTGCTTTTGGTGCCCTGCTGCTGCCGTCGGTGGCGCGCGCCCAAGCGTCCGACCCCGCCGCCCCGCAAGGCGCTCCTTCGCCCAAGGCCTCGGCTGCCGCCGCAGATGCCCAAGGCGACGGCAATCTTCTGCCCACCGGCGATGCGCCTGCGGCTGCGGTGACCGTCGACCCCTCGCAGGACCAGCAAACGTTGCTGGCACAGGGCAAGATCCGCCCCACCTTGGCGCCCCTCACCGACGGCGCTTCGGGCCTCACCCCCCAGGCCATCTACAGCGAAGACTGGTGGGCCCACACGCGGCCGGTCGTCGAACTGCACGGCTACTTCCGCACGCGTGGGGAGCTGTACCACAACTTCTCGTTGGGTCGGCACGAGGACCCAACCGGCGACACGCAGAACCTGTGGCGCCAGCCCCTCGATAGCTCGTACAGCGATCGCACCGGCCAACGTCGCAGCGTGCGCCTGTGCGGCGACGCCTCGGCCCTGGGCGAGTGCATCAACCGCACGCAGGCCACGGCCAACCTACGCCTGCGCCTGAATCCCGAGATTCACATTTCGGACAACCTTCGCGTCCTCACGCAGGTCGACCTGCTCGACAACTTGGTGCTGGGCTCCACCCCGGATTCGCAAGCCATCTCCCCGAGCACCACCGCGAAGTCGGGCTGGGGCCCCTCGGGCAACGGCTACAACGGATACGCGCCACTGTCGGTGTTCTCCAACAGCCAAGGGGCGCCCACCTCCGGCGTCAATAGCTATCGCAACTCCATCGAGGTCAAGCGCGTCTGGGGCGAATACCTCACGCCGCTGGGCTTGCTGAAGTTCGGTCGCATGCCGCTCCACTGGGGCCTGGGCATGCTCGTCAACTCCGGCGATCGCCTCGACGACGACTACCAGACCAACGTCGACCGCATCATGTTCGTCACGGGGCTCAAGTCCCAAGACATCTACTTCGGCGGATCCTGGGACTTCGTCTCGTCGGGGCCAACCACCCAGTCGCCCTACGATGTGTACGGCGGCCAGCCCTACAACACGGGCAACCTCACCAACGTCGACCAGTGGAGCTTCTTCGTTGCGCGCCGGCTCAATCCGGACCTGCAACGTGCCATGCTCAACCGCGGCGAGGTGGTCGTGAACGGCGGTCTGTTTGCCCTTTACCGGCAGCAGTATCTCGATGTCGCGCAAGGCGACAACGCGCTCTCCTTCGACCAAGAAGACGTCAATCGCTCGAACCGCGGCCTTCTGCGGCGTGACGCCAAGGCGTTCACTCCCGACGCCTGGATCCAAGTCCGCTGGAAGAAGCTGCGCGTCGAAGCCGAGCTTGCGCACATCCGCGGGAGCATCGGCACGACGCCGGACTCGCCGAACTTGGCGTCCCCCAAAGACGTGCGCATGTGGGGTCTCGCCACGCAAACGGAGTACCGGGCCGTCGAAGACAAGCTCAAGCTTCAGTTCGGCGCGGGCTGGTCCAGCGGCGACCCGTGGGTCGAGGGGCTCAGCCCCGGCGCCACTGGTCTGCAGCCGGAGCTCAACGGGCGCGGTCCCATCAGCACGTTCCGCTTCCACCCGTCGTACATGGTCGACCAGATCTTCTTCCGAAAGATCATGACCCGCATCCAGGGCGCGTACTACTTCCGCCCCAGCGTCGACTACGACTTCGTGCGCAACCCCAACGGCCAGAAGTTTGGCGGCGGCGCCGCCATCATCTGGAGCCGCGCGAGCGAGTTCGTGCAGACCCCGGGCAACAAGCGCGATCTGGGCGTCGAGCTCGACCTGCAGCTGTACTACCAAGCCAAAGACGGCTCGTTCAACGACGACCCGAGCAAAATCGGCGGGTTTTACGCCATGCTCCAATACGGCGTGTTCTTCCCCTTGGGTGGCCTCCAGTACCTGCCGGGCGAACAGACGTCCATCTCGGGCGTCGACAACACGTTCTGGGATCTCGCGACGGCGCAGACCGTTCGGTTGTTCCTAGGCGTCGCCTTCTAACCGAGCCCGGGGCAAGTCATGTCACTTGCCCGAGCCGCCTGTTCGAGCGACAAAAGAGCGTTGGGAGGCGGACATCTCGCCACAAAAGTCTCAGACGGCTCACTGTTTGGTATGTTTCCGATGGTGCGGCGCGCCGTTGTTGCTTCCCTTGTGCTCGTAGCCTCGCTGGCGTGGGGAGGGCGCGTGTTCGCGGCACCCGATGCGTCGCGATGCGCCATGGCCTCCGAGCAAGGACAGCAGCTCCGGGACGAAGGCAAGTTGCGCGACGCACGTACCAAGTTCATCGAGTGTGCGGCCGACGCCTGCCCACGGGTCATTCGCCAAGACTGCGCAGGTTGGCTCAAGGAGACCGAAACCAGGCAGCCTACGGTGATCTTCGACGCCAAAGACGACCGGGGACGTGACTTGGGGGCTGTGCGCGTGTCCGTCGACGGCAAGCTGGTCACCGCCAAGCTCGAAGGCCGCCCCGTCGAGATCGATCCGGGCGCCCACCATCTGGTCTTCGAGGCCGAGGGCTTCATCGCAGACCCTCAAGACGTCATCATCAAAGAGAACGAGAAGGGCCGACGGCTCTTGATCAACTTCCGCCATCGTGGGGCGGGCGGGAGCGCACCGGCGACACCGGCCAGCGTGCCTACCCCTCCCCCCAAGGCCGCCGGCGACAGTGCCCAGGCCTCCAGCGTGCCGGTCGTCCCCATCGTGCTCGGCGGGGTCGCCGTGTTGGGCCTCGCGGGGTTCACGTATTTTTTCCTTTCGGCCGCGTCCGATGCCGGCTGTAGCCCCAACTGCACCGACGCCCAAATCGACGACCTCAAGAGCACCGTCCTGGTTGCGGACATCTCGCTGGGCGTGGGCATCGCCGCGGGACTCGGGGCCGGCGCATACCTGTTGTTGGCCAAGCCGAGCGGCACCGCCAGCAGCACCCCCTCCGGCGCGCGAAGCACATGGGCACGGCCCACGGGCCTGCAGCTGGTGCCCACGCGCAGTGGCGGTGCCATCCGATTCGACTTCTGACCGTGACGAGGTCGCTGTACCCTACGGTGGTCATGCATCTCGTTCGGCCCCCCGGCGCTGCCATTGCCGCTCTCTCCGTCCTCGTTCTCGTCGCGTGCAGCGCGGGCACTGGCGACGCGAACATCAAGGGTGGCCAGACGACCTTCGATCCGGGCCCGCAGCCGACTCCGCTGCCCACGGCCGACGCCGGGAGCGGCGCGGGTGGCAACAAGTTCACCGATCTGTACAACGACTTTTTTGGCCCGAAGGGTGCCGGCAGTTGCGCCGGCGATGGCGGTTGCCACGGCACAAAATCAGAACCGGGCGTCGCAGCATCGGGCTTCGTGTGCGGTGCCGACAAGGCCGAGTGCTACGCCACTCTCACCGGAGATTCGGGCCTCGCCCTTTCGTCCAACAAAGACAACCCCGACAACAGTGGCCTCGTACTGATCCTGCGTCGAAACACGCCCACGGGGGTGCAGGGCCGCATGCCCAAGAGGCCGCAGTACACGTTCCCGGACGTCGGCATGGAGCGCATCCGCGCCTGGATCCGCGCTGGCGTGCCCAACGACTAGCCGTCTGCCGGCGCCCCTTCTCCGCCTCCGCCCCTGCCGCGAGCCATGCCCAAGATCCTCATCGTCGACGACCAGCGGAACATGCGGACGACGCTCGCGATGATGCTGCGCGGCGCAGGCTACGACGTGGAGGACGCCCAGGATGGCGAAGAGGGCGTGGCCAAAGGCAGCACCGGGGCCTTCGACCTGGTGCTGACGGACTTGCGCATGGGGAGCGTCGACGGCATCGACGTGCTGCGCGCCGTGAAGACGGCCCAGCCGCTGACCGAAATCATCGTCATGACCGCATACGGCACCATCGAGAGCGCCGTGTTGGCCATGCGCACCGGCGCCTTCGACTACATCCAAAAGCCCTTCACCGAAGAGGAGCTGCTGCTCAAGGTCGGTCGTGCCCTCGAAAACCGGCGCCTCGCCGGCGAGGTCGCCATCTTGGCGTCGGAGTTCAAAGATCGCTACCGCTTCGAGAACATCGTCGGGCGCTCGGGGCCCGTGCGCGAGATCTTGGGGCGCATCGTCCGCGTGGCCCCAACGGATGCCATCGTGCTCATCACCGGCGAGAGCGGCACCGGCAAGGAGCTCGTTGCCCGCGCCATCCATGCGAACTCCAAGCGAGCCAATCGGCCCTACGTATCCGTCAACTGCGCTGCGATCACCGAAACACTGCTCGAGAGTGAGCTCTTCGGGCACGCCAAGGGCTCCTTCACGGGTGCAGTGTCCGCTCGCAAGGGGCTCTTCGAGGAGGCCGACGGAGGCACCTTCTTTTTCGACGAGATCGCCGAGACCCCCGTGGCCTTCCAGGCCAAACTGCTCCGCGCCATCCAAGACGGCGAGATCCGACGCGTGGGCGAGAACAAAGCCATCCGCGTCGACGTACGTATCATCGCCGCCACCAACCAAGATCTGCAAACCGCCATCGCCGAGAAGCGGTTCCGGCAGGATCTGTACTACCGCCTCAACGTGGCACGGTTTCAGCTACCGGCTCTCCGCGAGCGGCGCGAAGACATCCCCGAACTCACCTCGCACTTTCTTGCAAAATACAACAAAAAGGTCGGCGTGAATGCGCGCCTGCACGAAGGGGTCATCGACGCGATCATGACGTACGATTTCCCAGGCAACATTCGGGAACTCGAGCACATGGTGGAGCAGGCCGTCTCCCTGGTGCACAACGGCGTCATCACCGTCGACGATTTCATGCCCACGGCGCCCTCCGGTGCGCCGACGGCGTCGGGGCAGACCCTCGCCGAGATCGTCGACGCCGCAGAACGGCGGGCCATCGAGGGCGCTCTGCGCGAGAGCGACGGGAGCCGAGAGCGCGCCGCAGAAAGCCTGGCCATCTCCCCCACGACGCTGTGGCGAAAGATGACGAGATTGGGCATTCAGTTCGACGCAAGGCTGCCCTAGGGGGCCCTAGGGGGTGTCCTTCATTCCGGACCGAGGATTTCCGTGGAGTTGCGAGCAGCGCGAGGCGCGACGACGACGCCTACTTTTGCTAGGCGAGGAGGAGCAACGATGCGATGCGATGCAAATCCGCGGAAAGCCGACGGGAGGAATTGGGGACACCCCCGAGAGTTCACCTGGCCGTGCCAGGTCGGGCCCGGACCAACCAACGCTGTGTGTTGGCCGGCCCTCCGGACACGTTTCATGAATGCAATGCGCCGCGCATAAGTGAAAGACTTGTGCCGAGGCGGACGGACCAATCTTCGCAACATTCGAACATTTGGGCTTCCTTTGCCGCGGCATCAGGTTTGCTTGCGCAGTGAGCCATGGCACGCATCCTCATCGTGGACGACGAGATGCGGGGCTCCCGGAGCCTGGAGACTGCGCTCCGCCTCGAGGCCGTCGATGTCGTCTTTGCAGACTGCGCAGCTCACGCCATGACGCTCATGGCAGCCGAGTCCTTCGACCTGGTGGTCCTCGACCTGATGCGAAGTGACATCACGGGCCTAGAACTCGCGCGGCGCATCCGAAGTTCCTTTCCCGATGTCCGTACGGTCCTAACGAGCGCTTACCACCTGAGTGAGCGACAGCTCGAGCGAGCCGACTGCGGCGCCGTGGGCTTCGTCCCCAAGCCCTTCGACCTGACGGACTTGGTGGCCTTCCTGGTCCACAAGACCGGGCGCGAGAGCGCGCCGCAGCTCCCGTTGCGCCACTGACGCACGTTGCCGTTTTGGGTGCCGTCGGGGCGGCCGCAAATCCCCATCACTGTGTGCTACTTGCCCCGTCGTGGAGACCTCACTTTTTGACTACGTGCTCCCCGAGGAGTTGATCGCCAAGGAGCCCGCGGCGAACCGTGACGGCGGTCGCATGCTGGTCGTGGCGTCGGGCATCGAGCACCGGCGCGTGGCGGAGCTTCCGTCGCTTATCGCGCCGGGGTCGTTGGTGGTGCTCAACGACACCAAAGTCATGCGCGCCCGCATCGTCGGTCACAAGCCCAGCGGAGGGCGTACGGAGATCTTCTTGCTCCGTCGCCTGCCGGGCGATGCGCCGGACGCCGTTTGGGAGGCCATGGGCCGGGCCACCAAGCCCCTGCGGCCCGGCAGCGAGGTCCTGGCGCCGCCGCTGCACATCACCATCGAGGAGCTTCGCGATGGTGGCCTCTTGCGTGTGCGACTTCGTAGCACCAACGGGAAAAGCGTCCGCGAGGCCATCGACGAGGCGGGCCAGCTCCCACTCCCCCCTTACCTCGAGCGCGCCCCCACGGAGTCGGACGAAGAACGCTACCAGACGGTCTTTGCGGACAAGGACGGCGCCGTGGCGGCCCCCACGGCAGGACTCCACCTGACCCGTGCGGGCCTCGAAACCCTCGAAGCGCGGGGCGTTCACATCGCCAAGGTGACGCTGCACGTGGGACTCGGCACGTTCCGCCCGGTCACCGCCGACAACATGGACGATCACGTGATGCATTCCGAGTGGATTGACGTTCCCGAAGCAACCCAACGGGCCATCGAGGACGCCCGGGCCCGGAGCGCAAAAATCGTGGCGGTGGGCACCACGGTTGTACGCGCTCTGGAGTCCGCCAAGGACCCGACCCGCCGGGGCCACGTGCGGCAGATGCAAGGCGATACAAACATCTTCATACAGCCGGGCTATGATTTCGGCGTCGTCGACATGCTTCTCACGAACTTTCACCTCCCCAAGTCCACCCTGCTTGCGTTGGTGAGCGCCTTTGGGGGGCACGCTCGCGTCATGAATGCTTACGCCGAAGCCATTCGCGAGCGCTACCGCTTCTATTCGTACGGCGACGCGATGCTGCTGACCCCGGGGTCCGCTTGAGCACGCGAGCCGCCTTCCGTGTCTTGGCCACGTCCGGCAAGGCGCGCCGCAGCGAACTCACGCTCAAGAACGCCACGGTGCAACTTCCCACCTTCATGCCCGTGGGCACCCAAGGCAGCGTCAAGACCCTCACCCCCCAAGAGGTCGAGAGCACCGGCGCACAAATCGTGTTGGGCAACACGTATCACCTGTGGCTGCGCCCGGGCGCCGAGGCCATCAGCGCGCACGGTGGCCTTCGGGGGTTCTCGCGCTGGCCTCACGCCATGCTCACGGACTCCGGCGGCTTTCAGGCCTTCTCGTTGGGCGCCGCCAAAGGAGCGGGTGGAGCCCTCGCAAAGATCTCCGAGGACGGCGTCGCGTTCCGCTCGCACCTCGATGGTGAAAAACGCTTCTTGTCGCCCGAAGAGGCCGTGCGCGTGCAAGGCCTCATCGGCGCGGACATTCAGATGCAGCTCGACGTTTGCCCTCCGGGGCAATCCCCCCGCGCCGTGGTCGAGGCGGCAGTGCAGAAGACCACCCGCTGGGCGCGCCGAGCCCTTTCGGCCCCGCGTCCAGACCACCAGGCGCTCTTTGGCATTGTGCAAGGCGCCTGCTTTCCCGACCTTCGACGCGCCCACGCCGAGGAGCTGGCAGCGCTCGATCCGGGCTTCGACGGCCTGGCACTGGGCGGGTTCTCCGTGGGCGAGCCCCCCGAGGCCATGCACGAGGCCCTGGATCTGGTGGCCGACGCGCTAGACCCCAAGCGCCCGCGATACCTCATGGGCGTTGGCACCCCCAAAGACCTGCTCATTGCCATAGGGGCCGGCGTCGACATGTTCGACTGCGTTTTGCCGACCCGCAACGCCCGCAACGGGCAGGCCCTTACGCGCAATGGCCCCATCGTCATCAAGCAGGCCCGCTACAAGGAAGACCTCTCGGTGATCGACGAGGCCTGCTCCTGCGCCTGCTGCCAGGGGGGCTACAGCCGTGCCTACCTGCGGCACCTCTACCTTGCCAAAGAGGTCCTGGTGCTCCGGCTGTTCAGCCTGCATAACCTACATTTTTACGGGGAGCTCATGGCCGGGGCCCGCAAGGCCATTTCCGCTGGCGAATACGACACTTACGCACGTCAGGCGCTCACTCGCCTGACGCACCACAAAGATGACGAGGGGCGCGCCGGCCCGCTAAGCTCATGAAGACGTTATGGCGCGCGACGACAGAGCTCCGCTCGGCAAGATCTTGCTTCGGCGCAAGTCCATCACGCAGGAGAGCCTCGACCGGGCGCTCGACGCGCAGAAGCGAAGCGCCAAGCCCCTCGCGTCCCACCTGCTCGACGAGGGCGTCGTGAGCGAAACCGACGCGCTGCGTGCGCTCAGCGAGCAGTTCGGTGTGCCGGGCGTCGATCTCTCCCAGGTGGCCATCGACACTTCGCACTTGGATCTCGTTCCCCGCGAGGTCGCCGAAGCGCGCAGCATCTTGCCGCTGCTCGCGCGCGACGACCGCCTATTCTTGGCGATGGCCAGCCCCGACGATCGGCGCGTCATCGATGAGCTCGAGTTCGTCACAGGCCGCAAGGTTTACCCGTACGTGGCCGTCTCGACCACGCTAGCCAAGACCATCAGCGCCGCCTACGACGCCAAAGAGTCCGGCCTGTCGCACTTTCTCGGGCCCCGCGTGCCCGAAGCCACACTCAAGAAGCTCGGGCTCGACACGCAAGCCCAAGAGAACACCGAAGACCGCGCGACTCCGTTCATGGGGCCTCCGCCCACGCGACGCGCAATGGTGGACGAAGCGCCTATCTCCCTCGGGGCGCCGGGGGTGGTCGTCGACGAGGCCCTCGAGAGCGCTGGCCGCGCATCACAGATCTCCGTGAGCGACTTCGGCGACATTCGCGAAGAGCTCTCGACCGTGCAAGAGCTGCCTCGGGGCGCGGTCGAAACCGCGCGGGAAGCTGTGGTCAAGAAGCCATTGACCCCCAAGATCGCCCCGGCGCAGGTGCACGCGGCCATGACCCGTCCCGCCTTCCCCGCGGTCAAGGTTCCCATCGCGGCGCACCCGCCGGCGCCCTCCGCCCCGCACAAAACGCCGGTGGTGCGTCAAGTGGTTCCGCAACCGCCACGCGGCGAAGAGCCACCCGTCGGCCCCAAGCCGGCACGGCCCGCGGCAGCTCCTGCCCAAACACCAGCAGCGCCGGCGCCGACCGCTGCGGCCGCGCCGACACAACGTGCTGCCGCGCCCCAAGCTGCAAGCGCCGCCGCACCGCCCACGGCCCCCGGGTCTGCGCCGCGTGTGGGGGCCAAGGCCTCTGACACCGGCAAGCTCGTGCTGGTGGTCGACGACGAAGAAGAGATGCGCAAGCTCGTCGTGCGCTTGCTCACCGACCTCGGACATCGCGTTGTAGAAGCCGACCGCGGGCTCGTGGCTCTGCGCATGGTCAAAGAGAACACGCCGGACTTGATTGTGCTCGACGCCATGCTCCCCGAGGTGCACGGCTTCGACATCGCCAAGCGCATCAAGACCAGCGAGAAGTACGGCGCCATCCCCATCGTCATGATGAGCGCCGTGTACCGCGGCCGAGGCATGGAAGAAGACCTCAAGGCCAACTACGGCATCGAGGAGTACGTCGAAAAGCCATTCCGCCTGGCCGACCTCAAGGCCGCCGTCAACCGTGCGCTCACGCCAGCGGCGGACGCCGCCAAGCCACGGGACCCCGAGGCCGTTGGCGCCGAGGCGCTCAAGCTGCTCGAAGGCGGCATCGAAGCCTACCGACGCGGCGATATCGAAGGCGCCCTCGAAATGTTGAGGCAGGGCGTTCACATCGACCCGCTGGCCTACCGTCTCCGCTACCACTTGGGGCTCTTGTACGGAAAGAAGGGCCAAATCTACGACGGCATCGGCGAGCTCGAGCGGGCCGCGGAGCTCAACCCCACGGCTTTCCCCGCGCTCAAGAACCTCGCGGTGCTGTACGAGAAGGCCGGCTTCAAGAACAAGGCCCTCGATACCTGGTCGCGCTGCGTCGAGGCGGCGCCAGACGCGGAAACCCGTGCCACCGTACAGAACCACATTTCGACCCTGCGCTGAGGCCCGCCCCGAGGCCGGGCCCTTCGGTACAAAGACCCAAGATTGAAGCTTCCCTGCTTGTCCAACGGGCAACCAGGGGTGCGCGCCACCGCGCTCCCGCTTGGCCGAAACATGGCTGACAACAAAGAATCGCGCGCAGTCCTGCGAGACTCGGGGTACGCTCAGGGGCAGTTGATGGTCGGGGTTCTGCCGCCCTCACGCCGACGCCAAAGGGTATCGCGTTGAAATTCCTCTGCGACAACTGCAAGGCGAAGTACCAAATCCCCGACGAGCGCGTCGCGGGCAAGACCGTTCGCATGAAGTGCCGCAAGTGCGGCCACCAGATCGAAGTGCGCGCCGAGGTCACCGAGACCAGCGTGTCCACCGCACCGCCGAAGAGCGGCAGCGCTCCCCCGGCGCCGGCCATCGCGCGTCCGGCCCCGCTCGGCGTGGCGGCGCCCAAGCCACGCGCGGCGGCGCCCGCAGCGCCTGCGGCCAGCGGCAACACGGGAGCCCTTGCGGGTGCTTTTCAGCGCGCCCTCACCGACAAGAAACCCGACCCGCCTTCGGCGCTCGATCTCCTGGATCTGTCGCTCAGCGAAGAATGGTACGCCGCCATCGGAGGCGTTGCCGTGGGGCCCATTCGCGTCGCCGAACTACGGCGCAAGGCCGCAGCCGGCGCGCTCACCGAAGACTCGCTGGTTTGGCAAGAGGGCCTCGAAGAGTGGCGCGCCGTGCGCTCCATCCCCGAGCTTGCGCGCCTCGTGCGCGAGGCCGCGATGCCGAGCCGTCCGTCGCTCGTGTCACCGCCCGCGACCGATGGCCGTGGCTCCGTGCCGCCCCCGGGCCCCGTTGGCCCCAGCACTCAGCCGCTGCGCACCGGAGCCCAGCGGCCGCTCACCGCTGCGGCGCGCCCCGCAGAGCCCATGCGTCCTGCGGCGCGGAGCAACGTGGTTCCCCTTGGCGCGGGCCGCGGCGCGACCGCCGAGAAAATCGACGTCGCGCTCCAAGAGCGCACCGTGGCCCTTGCCAACGCGCCCCCGCGGCCGGCAGGCATCCCATCGCCTCTGGGCGACGATCCGCTTCCGGCCCAGCCGTCGAGCGCGTCGGTGTTGGCCGCGCCGGTCGCGGACCCGTTCGCAATGCCAGCCCCCGCCCCCGCGGCATCTGTGGCGGATTTCGGCGCCCCCGTCGCCGCCGTAGCGCCACTGTCGTCCCCGCCGGCGCCCGCCAAGAAGTCGGGTCCCCCGTGGTGGTTCATCCTGGTGGCCGTGTTCGTCGGTTGCTTTGGCATCGCCGTGGCCATCATCGTGTTCTTGCCCAAGCCGCAGACCACCGTGGGCCCAGCGGCCACGGTCACCGTGACGGTCATCCAGTCGGCTCCGCCTCCCCCCACCGCGACGGAGACAGCGCCCGATACGTCGGCCAGCGCGGCCACGACCAGCAAACCCACCACCGGAGGCGGCCCTGTTGCCGCCGTTCCCAAGCCCACGGCCGCAGCCTCGACAACTGGCAAGGCAGCGGATCTCGGCAGCCTGCTGGGTAGCAGTGGAGGCACGGGGCCCAGCGTTGGCGGCGGTCCGGCCGGCCCGTCGGCTGGCGGCGGTGGCACCCTCGACGAGGCCGCGATCATGCGCACGGTCAACGGACGCAAGGCCGGCATCAAGCGCTCGTGCATCGACCGCGCCGGCGCCCAGGCCTCGACGGTCAAGGTCACAGCCAACATCACCATCGCCCCCAACGGCACGGTCCAAAGCGTCACCGCCAGTGGCGACGACCCGGTCGCCGCAAAGTGCATGGAAACGCAGATTCGAAGCTGGACCTTCGCGCCGCCCCCCGGCGAGACCAAGAGCGTCAGCATTCCCTTCGTCTTCGTTCGCCAATAAGCACACATCACTCGGCGGCGGCGAGGCCGACGGCCAAAGGCTCGCGTGTTGCCACTTTGTGGCGGCGGGCAAAGATGCGATCATGCGCGCCGCACGCGTCGCCAGTGTTCCGCGCGACCCCCGGAGTATTTCAGATGAAGCTCAACCAATCGCACGTTGTCCTCGCCCTGTTGGCCGTTACCGGCGCCGTCCCCGCGGTGGCCTGCGGCAGCAAGCCGCCTCCGCCCGCCGTCAACGTCAGCGTTGGCGCGGGCTCTGCGTCGGGCAGCGCGGCGCCCTCGGCATCGGGCAGCGCGGCGCCTTCGGCCTCTTGGTCCGCGGCCCCCACCAACACGCAGCCCGCATGGCTCCCCACGGCGAGCGCATCCGGGACGGCCAGCACACCGCCGGCGGCAAGCTCCGCCCCCGCGGCCCCGGTCGATCCCATGCAGTTCGTCAGCATCCTGATGAAGCCCCTTGCGGACAAGTGGGCAAAGGACATGAGCCCCGAGGGTCAAGTCGTCGTCCAAAACCTCGCCGAGGGCGGCCGCCACCAGTTCCTCATCACCATGCAAGCGGGCCGTTGCTACACCATCATCGCGGCGTCGCCCCCCGGTGCCATCAAAGACGTCGACATCACGCTGTTGGCGCCGCCCTTCTTTACCCTGCCGGCAGGCACGGACGGCATGAAGGACAACACGGCGGTCATCGGCAAAACACCACAGCCCACCTGTCCCATCTCCCCCATCCCGACACCCTACAAGGTCGACGTGTTCGCCAAGTCCGGTGCTGGCGTCGTGGCTGTGCAGGTCTACGCGAAGAACAAGTAAGCAACCCCCGAGCGCTGCGGGCCGATGGGACGGGTAGCCGTGCCTCGCCACTTCCTGCTGCCAAAGGACCCCGACTACCCGCCGCGCCTCCAAGGGATGGATCCACCACCAGACCTCGAGGTCAGCGGCGCGCTCGAACACCTGGGGCGGCGGACCATCGCGATCGTGGGCACCCGCGTGGCCACAGCAGACGCGCTCGCGTTTGCTTCGGACCTCGCAGGAAGGCTGGTGCGGGCCGGCGTTGTCGTTGTGTCTGGCGGTGCCCTCGGCATCGATGCGGCCGCCCACGAGGGCGCGCTGGCGGCCGGCGGGCCAACGTGGGTCGTGGCCCCCACGGGAAGCCAACACATCTACCCCAAAGACCACGTGGACCTCTTTGGCCGCGTCGAGCAGGCGCCCCAAGGGCGCATGATCTGGCCCTTCGACCCGGACAAAGAGGTCACCCTCGCAGGGTTCCATCAACGCAACGCCGTCATCGCAGCGCTCGCGGACGCCTTGGTTGTGGTGCAGGCGGGGGCCGAGTCCGGCGCGCTGAGTGCGGCGGCAAGCGCTCGGCGCTACGGCCGGCCGGTGTTCGCGGTGGCGGCCCCGCCCTGGGCAGAGACGGGCTTCGAGGGCGGCAACGGTCTGCTGCTGCGCGGCGAAGCTACGTTGCTGCTCGGGGGCGAGATGGGGCTGGGGCAGCTCCTGGGGACGGGGGCGGGCGTGGGGATACAGAAAAGTTCGACCAAGCGGAAACCCAAGGGCCGGAGCCTGCCCCTGCCGGGTCTCGGGCCCCAAGAGCCCACAAAGCCCATACATCCGCTCCTTTCGGTCATCGGCGACACGCCCAGACACGCCGAACAAATCGCCCAAAGCGCCGGTATCCCACTTTCTCGCACATTGAGTGAGCTCTTGACGCTCTCCTTAGGAGACGTAGTAGTAGAAGCTCCTCCAGGGTTCTTTCGGCGCACAAACAACAGCTAAAACACTTACGATTTTAGCAGCTTACCGCGCGCCCTGGTTGGGGAGGATGAGAGTCGTTATGGGCAAGACACTTGTGGTGGTGGAGTCGCCGGCCAAGGCAAAGACCATCAAGAAGTACCTCGGCCCCGGCTACGAGGTCCTCGCCTCCAAAGGGCACATCAAAGACCTGCCCAAGAAGATGGGCATCGACATCGAAAACGGGTTCACCGAAACCTACGAGATCATCGTCGGCAAAGAGAAGGTGCTGGCCGAGCTCAAGACGGCGGCCCAAGGCGCCGACGATGTCTTGCTGGCCACGGACCCGGACCGCGAAGGCGAGGCCATTGCGTGGCATTTGGCCGAAGAGCTCACCGCCGTGCCCGAGAAGGCCAAACGCGTCGAGTTCTACGAGATCACCAAAGCCGGCGTGCAGCGCGGGGTCGATAGCCCGCGGGCGCTCAACAAGAGCCTCTACGACGCCCAGCGCGCGCGCCGCGTGCTCGACCGCATCGTGGGCTACGACGTCTCCAAGCTGGTCTGGAGCAAGCTCGCCTTCGGTCTCTCCGCAGGGCGCGTGCAGAGTGTTGCCCTGCGGCTCATCGTCGACCGCGAGCGCGAAATCGAGGCATTCGTGCCCGAGGAGTACTGGAACCTCGGCGCGCAAGTCACCCCCGCGGGCGGCAAAGAGCGCAGCTCGTTCTTCTGCCGGCTGTCCCAAAAGGACAAGAAGAAGATCGAAGTCACCAACGGTACCGATGCCGCGGCCATCAAGGCCGACCTCGAAACCGCCAAGCTACGCATCGCCAAACTCACGACCGCGGAGCGCAAGCGCAAGGCCCCGGCCCCCTACACCACGAGCAAGCTCCAGCAAGACGCCGTCAACCGCCTGAGCTTTGGCGCCAAGCGCACCATGCAAGTGGCTCAGGGGCTGTACGAGGGTGTCGACCTCGGCAAAGAAGACGGAGGTCAGGTCGGCCTCATCACGTACATGCGTACGGACTCCACGCGCATCTCGCCAGAGTTCCAGGTGCAGACCGCCGAGTACATCGCCGAGACCTTCAGCAAGGCGCACCTGCCCAAAGAGTTCAACGTCTTCAAGACCAAGAAGGCCGCACAAGAGGCGCACGAGGCCATTCGCCCCACCAGCTTGGAGCTCACCCCGGAGAGCGTGCGCAAGCACCTCAAGGACGAGCAGTACAAGATCTACAAGCTGATCTGGGACCGCTACCTCGCGAGCCAAATGAAGGAGGCGGTCTACGACCAGACCTCCGTCGAGATCGAAGCCAAGAAAGACGACCGGACGTACATGCTGCGCGCCAGCGGCCGCACGCTCAAGTTCGGTGGCTGGCTCGACGCCTACGGCGTCAGCACCAAGACCGAATTCGCCGGCGAAGAGGGCGAAGACGAGTCCAAAGACAAGGCCGAGGGCGCCCTCGGCAAAGACAAGGACGACGACGAGGCCACCCTGCCGGAGCTCACCGACGGCGAGGCCCTCAAGCTCGCGAGCCCTCCGGGGGTCGTGTCAGAGCAGAAGTTCACGCAGCCCCCGCCGCGCTTCAACGAAGGCTCTTTGGTGCGCGAACTCGAAGAGCGCGGCATCGGTCGCCCCAGCACCTACGCCGACATCATCAACAAGGTGCAGGCGCGAGACTACGTCGAGAAGCTCGACGGCGCGCGCTTCAAGCCCACGCTCCTCGGCAAGTTCATCGTCGACGGACTCGTGGGCAGCCAGCTCGACTTCATGGACCCGGCGTTCACATCGGGCATGGAGCAACAGCTCGACGAGGTGGAGTCCGGCAAAGAGGACCGCCTCACGTTGCTGTCCCGCTTCTACAAGCGCTTCCAGTCGCAACTGGCCGGCGTCGCCAAAGGCAAGCGCTGGAACCCGGAGCCCGTGTCTACCGGCGAGATTTGCAGCTTCTGCGGCCCCGGCGGCTCCGACGAGAAGCTGCAAGGTTTGCCCCCGGGCGACTTGCAAAAGCGCTGGAGCAAGAACGGATACTTCTTGGGCTGCTCCAACTACCCCAAGTGCAAGAACACGAGAGACATGGGCGCCGACGGCTTGGGCGCTGCGCCGGTGCGCATCACCGACATCGTCTGCGACAAGTGCGGCAAGTTCATGTCCATCCGTAGCGGACGCTACGGCGAGTTCTTGTCGTGCACAGGCTACCCCGACTGCAAGAACGCCAAGCCCATCCCGCTCGGCGTCCCCTGCCCCAAGTGTGGTGGCGACATCATCGAGATCAAGTCCAAGAAGAAGGGCGGCAAGGCCTTCTACGGCTGCAGCAACTACAGCAACGAGAGCGTGAAGTGCGACTTCAAGCTCTGGCAAAAGCCCATCCCGGAGCCCTGCCCCGACTGCAAGGCGCCGTTCCTGACCATGGGCGGCACCAAGGCCAAACCGTTCATCCAATGCGCCAACAAGGAGTGCGGCTACCGCCGCGACGTGGTGCACGAAGAGCCGGCGCCCGAGCCGGTGGCCGCGAGCGCCGAGTAGCACCCAAAGGCCTTGCCGCTGGCAGCATCGATGCCTCTTCGGCGTCGAGCGCCGCCCGCGGCGACCGGCCCGAGCCAGGTGCCCTGAAGCGCCTAGGCGCGCCGCACGGCCACCGCAACGCCATCGCCCAACGGCAAAACGACGCCATCCCAAGGTGTGGCTGCTATGCGCGCATTGAAGGCGCGAAGAGCCTCGACGCGCGGCAGCTCGTCTGCGGGCACCTCGGTGTGGGCCACGAGGCCGCGCCAGAGCACGTTGTCCGCAACCAGGACGGCCCCAGGCCCCATGTGCGGGGCGAGCAACTCGAGGTACGCGGGGTAGTCCTCTTTGACACAATCGATGTACGCGAAGTCGACGGGACTCTGCCGTTCGCGCAGAAATGCGATCGCGTCCTGGGTCACCACGGTGACGCGATCCGCGAGCCCTGCCTCGGCCACATTGGCCCGGGCCATGTCGGCCAAGGGAGCCGAGTGCTCCACCGTCGACAGCCGAGCATTGGGCCCCATGGCGCGCCCAAGCACGATGGCGCCGTAGCCAATGTTGCACCCCACCTCGACCAATTGCTGAGGTCGATGCATGGCACATAGAATGTGCAGCAGCTGGGCAACCTCGGGGTCGCTGATGGGCTGCCGTTGCGCCTGCGCGTCGGCCTCCAGGCGACGCAGCAACGCGTCACGGGGGCGCACGAGCCCATCGAGGTAGTGCGCCTGCTCCGTGCGCAGAATGCGATCGGCCCCGGCCTTCAACGGCGGTGCTACTTCTTCTTGGTGGGCTCGACGATTTCGTCGCGCTTGGGAGCGAGCTTGCCGAGCAACTCGGCGATGTCTTCTTCGGCGACGGTGTTCTCGGCGAGGGCGTTCTTGAGATCGTCGACGAAGCCTTCGAACTGCTTTTCCGTGAGCTTGAGCGGCTTGTGCAGCTCCTTCAGCGCCTTTTCGTCGTTCTTGCAGTCGCCGCCGGCAAGCTCACAGAGCTGCTCGACCATGGCGGCCTTGTACTTCTCGACCTGCGGCCCCTTGAGCTTACCGAAGGCCTTATTGACCCGCGGGTCGGCGACCATGTTCTTGACGAAGCTGTCGACGACCTTGGTGAGGCCCTCTTTTTTGCCCACCTTCTCGAACAGCGACTTGGGCGGCGGCGGCGGCTCCGGCGCCACGTCGGCGCCCGCATCGTCGGGGTTCGAAGGCTCGACGGGCGGCGGCGGTTTTTTGGCACCGCAAGCCATCAACAGCGCGAGCGCGCCCGCCGCGACGGAGACCAAGATAAACCGCGAGCTGGACTTCATGACCCCTACCTCCGAACACGGTGGAGCCTAAGCGGCTTTGGGCCAAAAGTCGAAAAAAGCGGCCTGGGCAGAGGCCTTGCGACGGGTCCCATGGGGCCAGCATCCGGAGACTCCTTCCGCCGCGGATTTCCGGACCAAGCACGCGAGAAAGGCGCTCTAATGGGGCTCTCGTGGGTGAATGCACGCTTAGCATCGGGGGTCAGCGCATCGTTCGGTCACAAGGCCTGCTCGACGACGCTGAGTATGCGCTGTTCGACATCGGGGACATCGAACTGCGGGCGTCGGCGCCTGGCAGTGTTCGAGAGCACTCCTACAAGACAACGGTAGAGCAAGCGCTCGAGCGCCTCGCCGCCGCAGGTGTCACGCGCGAGGTGGTCCTGTCGTGCACGCAAGCCATGCAGCCCGTGTTGGCGGACGCATATGCCCGGGGGCCTGCGGTGCGTCGCATCGCCCGCCTGCTCCGCGCCGAAGAACTCTTCGAAGCGCGGACGTACAACGCCGAAACCCATCGCTACGAGGGCACGTTCCTCGACCTGACGCAGCTCGCGACGGACCTGGGCTACGGCGCTGCGCCCACGGCACTTCAGGTGGTTCACATCGCGGCGGTGCTCCTGGGCGCCAAAGGCGACGCCGAGGTAGAGCTCAACAGCGCCGACCACATGAAAGACCGGCGGCCCGGCGAGCGCAGCTTCAAGCGCGTGAGCCTCGAGGCCGTGCCCGAACTCTGCGATGCCCTCAAGGAGCACGCGGCGCGTGGCCCCAAGCCCACCATTGCAGCGATT
>JBIKNA010000405.1:0-6739 GCA_044358965.1 Polyangiaceae bacterium | reverse complement strand
GTGCACCTCGGCGAGCGCCGGGCTGCCCTTGGTGGCCGCGCGCGCTGCCTTGGCGGCCTCGGCGATTTGTCCCATGACGGTCTTGGCCTTCTGCTTGCGCATGTTGGCAAAGGCCAGCGAAAGAAGCCCCACGGCGGCCCCCAGCGCAACGAAGGAAGGCGCTTTGCTGGTGCCCGTTGGGGCCGCCGCGGCCACTTCGGGGGTTCGGATCTCCATGGTGCCGGAGAGTGTGCTCGCGAACTCGCTCTCGGTGAGCAGCCGTTCGAAGGCCAGCTCTTTGGTCTTGGGCAAGAGGCATGGTCCGCCCATGCCGAGGGCGCGGCATGCCGGCGCATCGGCCCCCGTGACGGTGAGGCGAACGTCGTGGGTCTTTGGGTCTTGGAAGGTGACCTTGAGGCCCGTGCGCTCGAGATCGAAGAGGCCACCGGGCAGGGTCACGTTCTCGGCTCCCACGCGTTGCGTGCGTGTGGCCGCGTCGAACACGGCGCCGTCGTTGCTCGAGCGCAAGAAACCCTTGAAGGCGATCTCGGAGCCGGCGGGCAGGGGACCCAAGTCCAGATGCCGCCCGACGTCTTCCGCAGCAAACGAATGCAGTGGCGAACTATCCGTTGTCTTGGGGGCGCTAGGCCACAGGCCCACCGAGAGCGCAGACAGCGCGAGGGCGCCCAAGGCGCAAAGCGCCGCTGCCTTCATCGAAGGTAGCCGTAGCCGGAGCCGCGCAGCAGCACCGCGAGCGGCAGCGGATCGCTGATTTGACCTTGGCCGCTGGTGGCCTGGGCCAAGCGCACCAAGCGCTGCGCCTCTTCGGACAGGCGCGGCTCGCCGAGCTTGGTCGACGTGGCCTTGAGAAGCTCGGCGCGCTCTTGGAGCAGGCGGGCCGCGGTGATGCGATCGCCCTGGTCGAGCGCGCTGACGGCCCGCAGAATGGTGTCGCCGGCGTTGAACGCTTGCACCGTGGCGGCCACGCTGCTGTCGATGGATGCCGCGCTTTCGGCGTCGCCCGGGGCAAACTTGATCTTGATGGGGATCTCTTCGGTCACGTTCTTCTTGCTGAGGCGATCCTTGTACTTGACCTCGAGGCTACCCAAGGTGCGCTCTCCCACGCCCTGCGGAAGCTGAACGGTCACGAGCATGGCATGGCGATCGTCCCGGGCGAACGCGGGCATGAAGAAGCGCATGCCGCCTTCGGCGTCGGTCTGGCGGTCTTGGGCGATGCCGTCTTTCTTTGCGAGCTGCTTGTCGACGAGCACTTCTTGGGCGCGCACGTTGGCGGCCTCGCGGCCATCGAGCATGCGAGAGCCGAACACCTTGGTGGGGGTCACGTCCGGGCGCAGGCGCAGGCGCACCTCGACGGCTTGCGCCACCGGCACCAGGCGCGCGTCGAGCTCGCGACTGAGCGCCGGCGTGATCTGCGTGGAGTCGGCCAGGTAGTAGTAGCCGCCAGCACCGCGGTCGGCAATTTGGCTCATGAGGGCGGCGTCGAAGTCGGAGCCAAGACCAAAAGAGCTGGTTTGGATGCCGTCCTGGAACGCGTTGGCGCTGCGTTGGCCCAAAGACTCGGGGTTGGTGTCGCCGCCGTTGGCGTGCCCATCGGATAGAAGCATCACGAGTTTAACCGCGTCGGTAGAGATGCTCTTGTTGTGCGCTTGGGCATAGCCCAAGTCCAAGCCCGCCGAGATGTTGGTGCCACCGTCGGCCTGCACGCCTCGAATTTTGCGGATGATGCTGTCTTTGCGCGGGCCTACGGGGCCGTCGGGCACCAAGACCTCGGCGTTGCTCGAGAACGTGACCATGGAGAAGTCGTCTTGGGGCTGCATCTTCTCGACCAATGCCACGGCCGCAAGGCGCGCGTTCTCGATGGCGGTGCCGCTCATGGAGCCGCTGCGATCGAGCACCAAGTGCACGGACAGCGGCGCCCGGGCGGGCATCTGGTCCGACGAGCGCAGCGAAATACGCAGGTTGAGCGGGCCGCCGGTGGGCGGCAGCATGGCGCGCTCGTTGTCGACACGAAGTGAAAGGGCGTTCTTGTCGGGCTTGGGCAAGCTCGCGGCGTAGCGGGCTCCAAAATCGCCCACGAGATCTTTGTAGGATGCAGGAATAGAGCCGCGGGTGACCGCCGCATCGAAGGCCGCCAGGGCCGCGCCGCCGGGGCGATACGTCGTGGCGTAGCGCGCGTTGGGGTCGAGCTTGGGGGCAGGTGCAGCTTCTTCCTGCGAGGGGGCCACGGGCCGGTAGCCGCCCTTGCCGGTGGCTCCGCCGCCGCCGTACGCGTCGATTGGTATCATCTTGAGCCCGGGGGCGCCCGGCGCGGCAGCCTTGGCCTCTGGCGCGGGTGCAAAGGCCGCGACGCCACGCGGGCTCGGCTTTGCGCCTTGGGGGTCCGCCATGCCGATGTCGACCTCTTGATCCCGCGGAAGCGCCGTCGTTGCCGCGGCGCTGGGCACGCCGAGCTGTCCCTCCTCCCCCTTGGCTCGATTGTCGCTTGCCGTGGGGGCCCTCTTGCTGCTGTTGCAGGCCAAGGATGCGGCGAGGCCGGCGGCAAGGAGCAAACGGGGAAGGACTTTTTCGGACATCGTCATCGAGGGGGAGACTCCTGCGCGGGACTGGTTTGGGGAAGGCTGTCGGCCTGGCGCGTAGAGAAGGACGCGTCAGCGAACGGAAAGTTTCAGCCGACCACAACCTTTTGGTGCGTCCGCAAAGTCCCTTGGGGTGTTGCCCTGGCGAGCGGCTTACCGCATACCTTATCCCGCCTGGATTCCCCGGGATGGGGGCTTGGCGAAGGAGCGCTCGTGCGGTTGGTGTACACGGAGAACGTACATGCCCTTTGGTTGCCCAAAGGACACAAGTTCCCCCTCGGCAAGTACGACAAACTCCACGGCATCTTGGCGCAGCGCTGGCCTCACCTGATGCTGTTGGGGGCGCCGGCTGCACACGACGATGTGTGCCTTGCGCATGACTCTGCCTACGTGCGCCGGGTCATGGACGGCACTCTCGATGCCGGCGAGGTGCGCCGCCTTGGGTTTCCTTGGTCGCCGCAGTTGGTGCTTCGGGCGCGGCGCAGCGTGGGAGGCACCTTGGCCGCGCTGGAATGGGCCATGGCGCTCGGTGCTGCGGGGCACATCGCCGGAGGGACGCATCATGCCTTCCGCGACCGTGGCGAGGGCTTCTGTGTGTTCAACGACATCGGCGTGGCCGTGCACGTGGCCCGGCGTGACCACGGCGTGCGCCGCATCGCCATCATCGATCTCGATGTGCACCAGGGCAACGGCACGGCAGCCATGTTCGCCGGCGATCCGGAGGTGTTCACGCTGAGCCTTCATGCGGGACACAACTACCCCTTCCGCAAAGAATCGAGCGATCTCGACGTGCCACTGCCCGATGGCACCACCGATGCGATGTATCTGCGCGCGCTCGACGTGGCTCTCGAGCATGTGCGCGGCCATCGCCCGGAGCTGCTCTTCTATCAGTCTGGTGTCGATGGCCTGGCGGGCGATCGCTTGGGGCGCATGCAGCTATCGCTCGACGGCCTGCGCGCCCGCGACGCACGGGTCTACGCGCTGGCCAACGAACTCCATGTGCCCATCGTCGTCACCCTTGGCGGCGGCTACGGCCGCGACATCGAGCGCACGGTGTCGGCCCACGCCGGCGTGTACATAGGGTTGGTCGAGCAGCTCCAGCACCGATGATCGTGCGTGATTCTGCCCGCAACACCCCGTAGCCTGGGGTTACTGGCCAAAAAGAGTCTAGTTGACTCTTTGTCCTGGCGATCCATATTGAGCTTCGTACCCGCCATGCTCGTCCCCTTTGTCGCCCCCACGCTCGCCCTCGATGCCTACCAGCTCACCACCTTGGTGGCGCACGCCGACGCCGACCGCCTCGCGCAGCAGGTGTCCATGGCGTTCTTCTTCCGGCGCATGCCGGCGCAGCGCGGCTACGTGGTCTTTGCTGGTCTGCGGCACTTGCTCGCGCATGCCGCGGCCATGCGTCTCAGTCCGCTCGAGGCCCAAGCGCTCGACGCGCATCCGGTGTTGGGGCCCGCGCTTGCCGCCCGCCCGACGCTGCGCCGCGCGCTCTACGATCTGGCCGGGTTCGAGGGCGAGATTCAGGCCATGCCCGAGGGCACCTTGGCCTTTGCCGGCCCATCCGTGCGCACTTCTGGCGAACCCGCCATGGTGGGCGGCGCCCAGCTGTCGGTGTACACGCCCATGTTGCAGGTCAAAACCGACTTGCTCCGGGCCAAGCTCATCGAGACCCCGTGGCTCGGTTACATCAACCACCTGTCGATGGTGGCCTCCAAAGCGGCGCGGGTCGTCGTGGCGGCCCAGGGCAAGCCGGTACTCGAGTTCGGGCAGCGCCGCACGCACCCCTTGGCCGCCATGGACGCCACCTACGCGGCCTATCTCGTGGGGGTGTCCGCGAGTTCCAACGTTGCAGCTTTTGCGCACTACGGCGTGCCCGCGTCGGGCACCATGGACCACTTCGCCGTGCAGGCATCGGAGCGTGCAGGCCAGAAGCGAGGTCAAACCGAGCAGGCGTTCTTCGAGACCTACGCCAAGGCCTTCGACGGTGCCGTCACCTTCTTGGTCGACACCTACGACACACCCCGCGGCATCGAGAGCGCCGCCCGCGCCGCCCGCGGTCGCCCCTTCTCCATCCGCATCGACTCCAACGTCAACGTCGAGTCGCTCAAGCGCGCCCGGGACCAGCTGGGCGCGCTGGGCGCGCCAGACGCCAAGATCTTCGTGTCCGACGGCCTTGACGAAAAGCGCGTGCAGGAGCTTGCGCCCTACGCAGATGGCTTTGGCATCGGCGAGAACATCGTGTGCTCTCCGGATGCGGCCACGGGTGTTGGCGCCGTGGCCAAATTGGTGGTCAATGGCTACGGACAGATCACCATGAAGCTTGCCAAAGGCAGCGGCAAGGCCACGCTGCCCGGCCGCTTGCAGGTCTACCGGTTTCGGGACCACGACTTGCTGACGCTCGAGGCCGAGGCCGCCCCGGCGGGGGGGCGCGCGCTCCTCGAGACCGTATGGCGAGGCAACGCCGCGCTTGCGCAGCCCAGCATCGAACAGGCCCGGGCTCACGTGCAGACGCAGCTCGAAACCCTGCCGCAGGAGCTCAAGTCCCTTGGGGCACCTCCTGCGCGCACGCTCGTTCTGTCCGACGCACTTTTCGATCTCGTTACCAAGCTCAGCAAAGAGGCAGGCGCATGAGGCTCGTTCGACTCGCAATCGCCAACGTCAACGCCACCGTGGGCGCCATTCGCAGCAACGCAGACCGCGTCATCGCTGCAGCCAAAGAGGCCCATGCGCAAGGCGCCACGGTGGTGGCGTTTCCGGAGCAAGTGCTCGCGGGCTACGCCCCCGAAGACTTGGTGCAGTTCCGCGCGTTCGTGCAGGCCCAATGGGAGCAGCTCTTGCGCGTGGCCGCCGAGACCAAAGACCTTGGCTGCGCACTGGCGGTGGGGCTCACGGTGGCCCGCGGCTCGCACGTGTACAACTGCGCGGCCTTGGTGCACGCCGGTGTGGTCCACGGCATTGTCCCCAAAGAGAAGCTGCCCACGTACAACGTCTTCTACGAGGCGCGCACCCTGGCCCGGGGCGTGCCGGGTTTGTACGACACGGTGCATGGCGTGCCCTTCGGCGACATCATCTTCGACCTCGATTTTGGCACCCTAGCCCTCGAAGTGTGCGAGGACATCTGGTCGCCGGATGGCCCCATGCGAAGGCGATCGTATGCCGGTGCCGAGCTGGTTGTGAACCTCTCGGCGTCCCCGTTTCGCTTTGGCGTGGTGGGCACCCGCCGCGAGATGATCGCCACGCGCGCCGGCGACAATCAGGTCACCGTGGCCTACGCCAACCTGGTGGGCGCCAACGACGGGCTCATCTTCGACGGCGGCGGCTACGTGTCGCAGAACGGGCGCGTGGTGCTCGATGCGCCTCGCTACGTCGAAGGCGTGCTCTCGGTCACCGTCGATCTCGATCGAACGCTGCGACTGCGTACCGAGAACACCACCTGGCGCCACGACCAAGAGCTCTTCGCCACCCAGTCGCCCAGCGTGCGTCGCGTCGCGGTGGCCCCAGGCACCCTAGGCCGCGGGGCGCTCACGTACCCTGCGCCTTCGCACCAGAGCTTCTTTTTGCCCGCACCGGAGGGGCCGCGCAAAACGGCCCGCGCAGAGTTCTGCGAAGACCTCTTGGATTCGTTGGCCCTGGGCATCGGCGACTACTTCGAGAAGACCGGCGCGTTCAAGACCATCGGCGTTGCGCTCTCTGGCGGTCGCGACAGCTTGCTGTGCCTCATCATTGCCCGCAGGTACATCGAGCGGCGATTTGCCGCTTTGCCCGAGGCCGAGCGCAAGACCAAAGCCAAGGAGCTCTTGCGGGCAGTGTTCATGCCCACGCGGTACTCCAGCCCCGAAACACATCGCGCCGCCGAGCGCGCCGCCCTCGACCTCGACGTGCCCTTCGTGAGCGTATCCATCGACGACGCCTTCGAGCGTGAGCTCGGCGAGATCGCCAAGATGCTGCAGCCCGGCGAGGCCATCACGCCCATTGGTCGTCAGAACGCCCAGGCGCGGATCCGCGCCGAGCGCATGTGGACCTGGGCCAACAGCTGCGGCGCGCTATTCTTGCAAACCAGCAACATGAGCGAAAAGGCCGTGGGCTATGCCACCATTGGCGGCGACATGGAGGGAGCGCTCAGCGTCATCGCCAACGTGCCCAAGACGGTGGTCAAC
>JBIKNA010000077.1:0-22087 GCA_044358965.1 Polyangiaceae bacterium | reverse complement strand
CGTCGCACCTCGGGGCTTTCGCTTTTCTGTACGCTGTCGAGACCGGCAAACTCCAGGTCGCCGGTGCGACGAGCTGCCTGTGGTCTGGCAGGTTCACAAGCACCGACGTGGCCGCCTCGTCCATGAAGATCACGACCCTGGCCGGACCCCACCCCAGTGCGCCCGCGGGCTCGCGAGACTTCGTTGTTGTCGGCACGGCAAAAGGAGCCATTTCCTACGACCAGAGCGGGGGACCCGGTTCTCCGAAGCCCTACGACGCTGGGGCTGGCTCTTTGTTCGTCGCCCGGATCGCCGAGACCGGGACGCTGCTCGCATTCAAGCTCTTCCCCGGCGAGGATCTGGCCTTCAAGAACCAGACGCACATGGCGGCCCAGTTGCCAGATGGCCGCGTGGTCATCGGCGGTTGGCTTCGCGCCGCAAGCGACTTTGGCGGTGGCAAGTTGCCCTTCACTGGCGGAGAAGACGCCTTCTATGTGGAGCTCGACCAAAATCTGAATTACATGCACGATACAAGCTTTGGCGACGGCAAGTCGCAGCGTCCCCATGCCATCGCGGTGGGGGACGACAATGCCATCTACATGACCGGTGCCTTTCAGGGGAGCCTTGGCCTAGGTGGTGTCACCTCGCCGGGCGATACCACTTCCGTCTTCGTGGCGAAGTTCCTGCCCCACTGATGGCGCTCATGGCGAACGAGCAGTCGCTGCTGGCTCGAGCGCACCCGCCAAGCCACGAGCTCTTCCCACACGATTCGCGTCTGACCGGCACCGCGGGCCGCAACGGGCTCTCGTGGCGCGTGTTGCGTCGCCGCGTGGCGCGTGTTGCGCCACGCGGGGCGCAGCGGGCACCAAATACCCCCCCAAAATAGGCGAAACTGCGCCGCTGCGCCCCGGCACGGTTTGCGCATCAAGGGTTGACCATGAACAACCGGACCCTTGGTGCGATGTCGGCGATCCTTGTTTGCCTGGTGGCGTGTGGCGCTCCGGGCGACGAGGGCGCTTCGGAAAACACACAAAGCGCGGCCCAGCCCATGGTTGCCGGGCCTGCGGATCCTCCTGCTGGCGGCGTTGGCGTACCCGGTGCTGCTTCCAACGCCCAGGTATGCACGGTGGCTCGACCCACTGCCGAAGAGGTGGCGAAAGCGGCTGCGGTCAGGGCGGCGGAGGAAGCCAGTAGCGCTGCAGACGAGGCGCTCAAGCTCGCAGACGAGGCGTACAAGCTCGCGCAGCAACGAGCGGCGAGTGCGCCCTCGTCGGCGGTTGCCCGCGAAGCGCTGGAGAAGGCAGCCAATGCACTGGGCTTGGCGCGGTCCGTCGTCATGCAGCGCCAAGCCGAACTCGTGGCGAAGCGCACCGCTCTGCGGGCGGCCACGGAACTGCTCGACAACCTGGTGGGCAAGTGTTGCTCGGGCGCAAAATGGCTGTGTTCGCTCCCGGTTGCGGTGACCATCGAGATCCTCAGCAATCCGGGGGTGTGCCAAGCGGCGGAGGTGGAGCGCCGGCCATCGTGCGAGGCCATCGCCAGGACCCTTGTCGAGGCGCAGGCTCGCCTCGACGCAGCGCTCACCGCCAATGCGCAGAACATCAACGCAATGACGGCGAACCGCATGGCATGTTCGATGAACCAACGGCCACAAGCCATCTGCGACGAACTTGCAGAGCGCTATCGTCGGCAGGACGAGGAGTTTCGTGCGCTCATTCCCCTGCTCCAGGCCGAGGTCGCAGCAGCCCAAGCGGAGTTGAACTATTGCGCCACTTGCCGCGTGGCGGAAGAACAACGTCGCGCGCCGTGAGCAAACGCGCCGGGACTATCCGCTCGGTTTGCACATGTGTCTTTCTGGGCCGCGTCACCCAGCCATGCCGGTCCTTGGCCGATGGGCCGAGCGCGGGGCCTTTGGGAGACCGCTTACGCCCGAGGAGCACCGGACGTAACATGGCCCGGTGCTGACGACCGCCGTGGTGGGTGCCGGGCCCGCGGGGCTCTTGTTTACGCTCATCGGAAAAGTTCTGATGCCGGGCCCCCACAGGTACCTGCGCCGGGTCTGGGAGGTGCAGATCGCGCTCATCGGCACGGCAGGCGGCATCGGTGTGTACCTGGGGCGCTTGCCCTGGCTGGCGGCCGGTTGGTGGTGGCTCCTTGGCGCCGTGTTTGTTTTTGGCATCTACGCGTTCGAGGGCCTGGTAGCTCGTAGGCTCGAACACGCCGACCTGGGGGACGGCGGTCCGTGAGCAACACGGCGGAGTGGACGTAGCCCAAGCGAGTCGGCGGGGGGCACGTTGCGGCAGATTCGTGTGGCGACTAGGGCGCTACAAACTTGGCGACGAAGCCGCTGGGTTGCCCCACTGGCGACGTAAGCCCGGCAAGCCCCAGGGTGCCGCTCACGAGCCCGGATACGTAGATCGCGTCGTCCGAAGCAACCTCCATGGCTCGAATTTGCTGCTGGAATGCGTCGCCGAAACTTGTACTCCACCGATGTGTAAGGTCTGGTGCAAGGGTCACGATGAAGGCGTCCGACGCGCCGTTGTGCGTGAGCGGGCCGCCCCCAAAGTCCATCGGACCGCCGAGCCAGCCGGCGAGCACCAAGGAGCCGTCGCGTCGCACCCGTGCCGCCCGCGTTTGAGAGTCATCTGCAACAGAGCGATGGGGAAATACCTTGTGGCGCACGAGACTGCCGTTGTCAGCGAGCTTCAAAACGAAGATGCCACCTTCTTCGCCAGTGGCAATCTTTGCATCATGCATGGTCACGACGCTGTTGCCGTCGATAAAGATGTCGTTCTTGCCGACATAAAGGTCACCCTTGGCCCGGCCGACCACGATGACTTCTGCATCGAGAGTTCCCATCATGGGTGCGTAGGTGACGGCGTCGATGGTGAGTTCTGTTGCCCAGAGCGTGGTGCGCGCAACGCAACTCACCTTCGGCGACGCCGCGAGCAGATCTGCAGCTTTCAATCGGAGCACGTAGCCCTTGCGGTCTGCATGCATCACCGTACAAATGTTGTCGCCGGGGAGCGGAGCGCCGGGCTTCGTCGCCCCGGCCAACACCAAATCATTGCCGGCGCGGCCAACCGCGCGGACGGAACCCGAGCCAAGGGGGACAAGGTTGCTCAGGTTGTCTGCAGCGACGGCCCCAGCCACCACAACCGCGCCACTCTGACCCGCATAAAGCGCGAGTTTGTCTCTGCCTTGCGCGAGGAAGCCGGTGGTGTCTGATGCCAGGGAGGACAACTCGCCGAAGGGCGCGTTGGTGCCCGTTGCCGTGCCCAATTGCACCTGTTGCGTCGCGCCACCGATCACGAGCTCGTAGAGGACTCCGTCCTGCGCTTGCATGAGCGCCGCACCTCGTTGATCTCCCATCAGGGAGCGCGCGCTCACGCTCTCAGTCTTGCCTTCGGCATTGAGGCGCCACAAGAAGCGGTCCCGCTCCACCGAACTCACCACGCTTCCGTCGAAGGTGATGCTACCGACTAGATCGCCGCTCACGAGCACACCGGCCTGCGCGCCCTCGAACTTCAACAGGGCGCCGGGGACAACTCCGCCCTCTGCGCCCTCTGCCGCTAGCAGTGTCGCCCATCGGAGCGCATCCACCCCGGCATCAGCGACGATGTCACCATCCCCCGCTGCATCCACGTTCGCGGCTCCGTCCGGCGGTTGGCTTGCGGTTTGGTCAACCGAGGCGTCTGCCCCGGGTGCCGAGTCGGCTCCAGAGAAGGTCCCGCAGTGCGCGAGTGCCATGCTTGCAAAGAGCACTGCCGAAGGCCCCACCGCCACGTTCCATCGCATTTTCGAAGCCTAACGCAGCGGCACGTGGGTTCGCAAAGACACAAACGAAAACGGGCTTTGCGACCCGGTAGCCTACGGGATGGCGAAACTCCCCGCCTCGTCGCTGAGCGCTGCTGCACGCGTTGGAGCGGTCCCCTGCACGTCGCACTGCTGTGGCTTCGCGCGCGTCGTGGCTTGCGCGTGCCAAGAGCCGGTCGCTGAAAGCACGCTCCTCGCCACGCCGAACACCGAACGGGCGCCGGCACGGCCCAGCGCCGTCGCTGGCACATATGACACGAACGCCCTGGGCGCACGGGCAACGGTGCCCGTTTCAGCGAAAAACACCGGGAGCACCCTCGCGGCATCGGCCTTGCACAGTCATCTTTCCAAGGGAGTGAACATCGCGATGCGTACTTGGCTGCTTGGAATCTTGGGTGTCTGCGTGGTGGTGCCCTTCGGTGTGGCATGTGGCGGTCGCGCGGACTTGGAGATTCCGGAGCTGCCGCAGCCTATTCCAACGATCACAGCACCAACGCCGACGGCGCCGGCCACCGCCACGGTTCCGGGCAAGCCCGAGCCGGTGCCATCTCCGGCCCCTACGGAACCAAGCCCCGAACCCGTACCCAGTGGCACTGCCCAGCCCCCGTCGCCGCCGCCCGCACCCACTGGCACCGAAGAGCCTCCGGTCGAGCCCCCGGTCGAGCCCCCGGTCGAGCCCCCGCCGTGCATCATGCATACGTTTTATCAAGACCTGGATCACGACGGCTTCGGTGATGCCGCGGTGAGCGTCCAAGCGTGTGACGCGCCCGCAGGCTACGCGGCCAACGATCTCGATTGCGACGACACGAACCCGCTGGTGAACCCCGCGGGCAAGTTCTCGAAGGTGCCGACGGCCAGCGGGAGCTTCGACTACAATTGCGACGGCAGAGCAGAGCCCGAAGCCACCAAGTTTGTGCCGGTGGCCTACTGCGTCTGTTCCAACTTCGGTTGCCAAGGCAGTGCCCCCGGTTGGTACCAAGCGCTGCCGGCGTGCGGCGAACAAGGCGAGTACCTGGTCGACGCCTGCTTGTTCAAGCGCGAGATGCGCGTGATGCATTGCAAGTGAGCGCCAGGGCGTCGTCGGCCGAGCCAAGGTCTATGGGCAAAGGTCGCAGCACGCCCGTGCGCATCCAATGCCTCGTCGAGCCTTGGTCGCACACTTCGACAGGCACAGGGCGCCCTTGGCTTACGTGGAAGAAGAGCCCCGGAGCGTGAGCAGCGCGCCTTCGGCGGGGCAGCCTAGACGGAAGGGGTACCACTCGCCGAAGCCACTGGTGGTGTACAAGCGGCTCTGGCCCTCGGTGTAGAGCCCCCAGGGGAACCAGTCCCGCGGGGCCAGATCCAGCGCGCTTGTCTTGGCCGCGCCCACCTGGCCGCCGTGCAGGTGTCCCGACAGCGTTAGGTCTACATTGCGGGCCGCGGCTGCGCGAAAGCCCCGAGGGCGGTGCGAGAGCAGCAAACGAAAGTCCGCGGTGCGCTCGCGCTCGGCCAGGGTAACGATCCGGGCGTCCAGGTGGCCCATGGCGAACGGATCATCGACGCCCAGCACGGCCAACCGTGCGTGCCCCAGGCGCAGGCGCTGGCTCTGGTCGTCGAGCAGTTGCACGCCGCTCGTGTCGAAGGTGCGCCGCACGCGATCGAGATCGTAGAAATGCTCGTGGTTGCCCAGGCACGCAAACGCCCCATGCGTGGCGCGCACCTGCGACAAGAGCGCGAGTGCCGGTGCCAGTTGTTCGAGGCGCTCGGCGATGTCTCCGGTAAGCGCGATGAGATCGGGCTTTTGCCGCAGCGAGGCCAAGAACTCTTCGAGATCATCGGCGTCGCGGGTGCAACCCAGGTGCAGATCGCTCAGGTGCAAGATGCGCAGGCCATCCAGCTCCCGGGGCAGATGCGGAATGGTCACATCTACCTCGCGCACGCGCACGGGCTCGTCTTTGCCCGCGAAGCCCGCAACACCGCCGCCCAACGCCATGGTGGGCATGGCCGACGCTGCAGCGGCTGCGAACACCCGGCGACCGATGCTGGGAGCGGCCGAGGCCTCGGGCACCACGTCGATGGTTGCCGGTGGGACCGAAGGTGCGCGGCGACGCAGGCGCCTAGCAGCCAAGCGACAGGCGCTCACGAACACAAGAGCGGCCAACACCATGACCATAGTTGGCAACGATGCCGCTGCGCTCTGGTTGCCCAAGAGCGACAGAGCCCGGCCTCCGAAACGCCAAGCCATCCAGAACAGCCAGGGCAGGGCCAATGCGCACAGCAGTACAGTCTTGCCACTTCGTGTTGCCCACACCTCGCGCAACGCAAAGCGCATGAGCGGGAGCGCAGCCACCGTGACCAAGAGCGTCAGCAACAAGTACGACGAGGCGGCGATGGGCGAGAAGAACATGTCCTTGATAGGAACGTACAAACGCGAGATGTCTGTAGGCCGGCGCCCCCAAGAAACGCGCTGGGACAGTGTGTGAACGCCGTATGAACGCGCGGGCTTCCGCGCGGGCCGCCGTTGCCGAGAAGCTCTAGGAAGTCTCGGGGGTTACCCTGGGGATCCGGACACAGAAAGTGGCGCCTTGGCCCGGCGTGGACGTGACCGAAACGCTGCCGCCGTGCGCTTCGACGACGGCTTTGACCATGGCAAGGCCAAGGCCGGTGCCCTGCTCGCGGGCTCGCGTCGTGAAGAACCGGTCGAACACATGCGGCAGCGCCTGGGCTGTGATGCCGGGGCCCGTGTCGCGGACGCCCAACTGGACGAACTCGCGATCTTCGGAGAGCGTGACGCTCACCTTGCCGTCGGCGGCACAGAACGATGCTGCATTCATGATGAGCTCCCGGGCCATGGACTCGAGGCGCCCCGGAACCCCGTGAACGAGCAGCGGCGACTCGTTCGAAGCGGGCTCGATCTCGAAGGTGAGCGTTGCAAAGCGCACATCGCTCTGGGTGCTCTGAAGCACGCCGCGCACCAAGGCTCCAAAGTCCAAGGTGGAGCGATCTTCGCCGCGCATGCCCGCTTCGGCCCGAGACAAATCCAAAAGCTGCGTCACCAGGCGGTCGAGCTTGCCCGTGCTCTCCAGCACGATGCGCGCGATGCGCTGGCTGCGTTCGGGGTTGCTCGCGCCCCGCTCGAGCGATTCGGCGGCCGCCTTGATGGCGGCGACGGGGTTTTTGACCTCGTGCACCAAGTCGTCCATGAAGGCGCTCGTGGCCTTGCGGTGCTCGTCGAGGGCATTGAGCAGCGTGTTCACCGACGCGCCCACTTGGCCGACCTCGTCGGCGCCTTCGGGCAAGTCGGCGATGGCGTGTGCAGCCAGCGCTTTCTGAAGAGTGGCGTCGCGCAGCTCGGCCAGCGGCCGATGAAGCCTCCGGGCCAGGTAGTACGCCACGATGATGGAGAGCGGAACGGTGAACACCATCAGCCGCAACATGCGGCGGCGGAGCGCGTAGACCGGGCCCACCGCGCGCAAGGAGATCTTCTGCACATGCACTGCGATCGCCGTGGCCGGCGCTTGAAGCTTGTGGGTGCCTTGGCAAAACACGAAGGCCTCGAGATCGCAGTCGACGAACTCGCCGCGACCCATGGCCACGTGAAACTCCAATCGTGTAGGTGGCGGCCCACGGTGGAACTCGGCGCCCTGCACCTCGTCTTGCGTGGCCGTGATCACGAAAAAGCGCTCGATGCTGCGCATGAAGTTGTCGGGTTCGCGATCGTAGTCTGCGTCGAACACCACGCGTCGCTCTTGGTCGACCAAACGCACCCGTGCGCGGTGGCGCTGGGCGATCTCCGTGAGCGCAGCCTTGGGGTTGGGTTGGGCCGCGGCGCGCTGGGCTTCGTCGAGCGCCGCGTGTGTTTCCCGTAGCAAGCGTCCCGCCACCGGCCGCTCGAGCAAACTAAACGCAAACACGAAGGCCTGCGGCGCGATGCCCGTGAGCAACAAGGCCACGAACAGGCGCGCCCGCTGCGAGTACCCGAGGCTGGCGCTCAGCCTTGTTCGCGCCACTTGTACCCGGCTCCGATGACGGTCTCGATGCGGTCGAAGGAGCTGTCGATGGCCTCGAGCTTGCGGCGCAAGCGCTTGACGTACGTGTCGATGAGGCGCTCGGCCACCACGGACTCGTCGCCGCGCACGATGTCGAGCAAGCGCTCGCGGGAGAGCACGGTGCCCACCCGGCCGGCAAATGCCTCGAGCACACGGAACTCGGTGACCGTGAGCGTGAGCGGCGTGCCCTGAAACCGCGCGATCATGCGGTCGGTGTCGAGCGTGAGCCCTCCGGCGCTGATCTCGTTGCTCTTGGGAGACTTGGCCGCGCGCATGCTCTCCCGGCGCAACAGCGCGTCGACCCGGGCCAGCAGCACCCGGGTGCTAAAGGGCTTGGTCAGGTAGTCGTCGGCCCCGAGGTCGAGCCCCAAGGCTTCGTCCACCTCGTTGTCGCGCGCCGTCAGCAGCAAGAGGGGCATCATCAGGCCGCTCGCGCGCATTTTGCGGCACAGCGCGAATCCGTCGAGCTTGGGCATGTTCACGTCGGACACCACCAAGTCGAAGGGCTCGCGGCCGAGCTTGTCGAGCGCTTCGACGCCGCTCTCGGCGCATACCGGATCGTGACCGGCGTCGCCAAACGCCAGACTCAAGGCGTCGCGAAGCGCCGCATCGTCGTCGACCAGGAGCAGCTTTGCCATTGCCCTCCGGAGTGTACATGGGGCCCTGGCCCCGTGCTCACGTTACTCTTCGGTTGCGTCGATCCATTCGCCCAGCTCGCCCAGCTCGACGGCTGCCGTTTCGAAGGGCTCGAGCTTGATGGGTTCGACGAAGGAACCCTCGGCCACGCTGGCGTAGAAGTCGCCCTGCTTGCCATAGACCTCGATGAGCTTGGCTTCGGGCTGCACGTACCAAAGGTGCGGCACCCCTGATTGCAGGTATGCGCGACGTTTGGGGCCCCGGTCGAAGGCCTCGGTGCCTTTGGAAAGCACCTCGCACACCCAATCGGGCCGCAACGAGATCTGCGTGGTTGCTGGGGCCCGCGCAAGGCGTTCGCGGCGCCACGCAGCAATGTCGGGCACCAGCACGTTGCCACCCAGGGCCAGCTCGGGTTCGACGAGGAACAGCCACCCGCCGGGACCGCCGCGCCGCGTATCGTTGAAGCTGTTGGCCAGTTCGCGATAGAGAACGCCATTGAGTTCGGCGTGCGCCACCCTTGGTCGGGCATGGCTGTAGATCTGCCCGTCGACCAGGTGGGCCACCCGATCGTCCGGGACGGCCCGCAAGTCTTCGAGGGTTGCCGCGGTGCCTGGCGCGCGGGACCATGGGCACTTCATTGTAGCGCCCAGGCCCAGGAACACCACACGCCGCCGGTCGCACGGGCCTTCTACCGCGCGCGTTTGCGCTGTAAGGTCCGCTTTGCCATGCGAATTACGTGTGTTGGTGGCGGGCCCGCGGGCCTCTATTTCGCGATCCTCATGAAGAAGCAGGATCCGTCGGCCGAGATCACCGTCTACGAGCGCAACGCGCCCGGCGACACCTTCGGCTGGGGCGTCGTGTTCTCTGACGAGACGCTGTCGTACCTCGAAGAGGCCGATCCGCCCACGCAGGTGGAAATCGCAGCCCAGTTTGCCCACTGGGACGCCATCGACATTCACTACCGAGGCACGCGCGTGCGGTCGGCGGGGCACGGGTTCTCGGGCATCGCCCGGCAGAAGCTGCTCAACATCCTGAGCGACCGGGCCCAGGCCCTCGGGGTCACCATCCACTTCAAGACCGAGGTGCTGCCGGATCTGTCCCAGTTCAAAGACTCGGACCTGATCGTGGCCTGCGATGGGCTTCGCAGCCAAATCCGCGAGAAGTTCCGCGATGTGTTCCAGCCCGAGCTCGACATGCGCAGCGCCAAGTACATGTGGCTCGGCACCAAGCGCATCTTCGAGTCGTTCACGTTCTTGTACGAAGAGTGCGAGGCGGGCATGTTCCAGGTGCACGCCTACCGCTTCGACAAGGACACCAGCACCTTCATCGTGGAGACCGACCCGGGCACCTGGGAGCGCGCCGGCCTTGGGTCCATGACCGAAGACGCGCAAATCGCCTTCTTGGAGAAGCTCTTTGCCAAGCACCTCAACGGCGAGAAGCTGCTCGTCAACAAGTCTTCGTGGCTGCACTTTGGCACCCTTCGCTGCAAGCGCTGGAGCCACGAGAACATCGTGCTGATGGGCGACGCGGCGCACACCGCGCACTTCTCCATTGGCTCGGGCACCAAGCTCGCCATGGAAGACGCCATCGCCCTCGCCAAGGCCTTCGAAGGCTCCAAAAGTCAGGGCAAGGCCCGGGTCAAAGAGGCTCTCGATGCCTACGAGCTCGAGCGGCGCATCGTGGTCGAAAAGACCCAAGCCGCAGCCCAAGACAGCCTGCTCTTCTTCGAGCACACGTCCAGGTACGCGGGCTTCGACCCGCTCAAGTTCTCGTTCCGCTTGCTCACCCGCAGCAAGAAGATTGGCTACGACAACCTCAAGCTGCGCGACGCCAGCTATGTGGACCAAGTGTCCCGCGCTTTTGCCACCGAGGCCGGGGCCCGGGAGCTCGCCGGCGGCAAGGCGCCGCCGCCCATGTTCACGCCGTTTGCGCTGCGCGACATGCGCCTTGGCAACCGCATCGTGCTGTCGCCCATGTGCATGTATTCCGCACGCGATGGCGTGCCCGACGAGTTCCACTTGGTGCACCTGGGCAGCCGGGCACTTGGCGGCGCGGGCCTGTTGTTCACCGAAATGACCAACGTGACGGCGCAGGGGCGCATCACGCCGGGGTGCACGGGCATCTACAACGAAACCCAGGCGCAGGCCTGGAAGCGCATCGTCGATTTCGTGCACACGCGCTCCAGCGCCAAGATCTGCTTGCAGCTGGGGCACGCCGGGCGCAAAGGCTCCACCAAAGAGCCGTGGCTCGGGCAAGACGTCCCTCTCGACACCGGCAACTGGGAGCTCATCAGCGCCTCGGCGCTTGCCTATTCGCCCAAGAACCAAGTGCCCCGCGCCATGACCGAGGCCGACATGGCCGAGGTGGAGCAGGCGTACGTGCAATCGGCCAAGTTCGCCGAACAAGCCGGCTTCGACATGCTCGAAGTGCACATGGCCCACGGGTACTTGCTGGCGTCGTTCTTGTCGCCGCTCACCAACGTGCGCACCGATGCCTATGGTGGCTCCCTCGAAGCGCGCATGCGGTTCCCCATGCGGGTGTTCGATGCGGTGCGCGCGGTGTGGCCCAAGGGTCGCCCCATGAGCGTGCGCCTGTCGGCCACGGACTGGTACCCCGGTGGTCTCACCGGCGAAGACTCCGTGCACATCGCCCGGGCGCTCAAAGAGCACGGCTGCGATCTCATCGACGTGTCTACGGGGCAAACCGTGCCCGATGGGCGGCCTGCGTTCTACGGGCGCATGTTCCAAACACCGTTCGCAGATCAGATTCGCAACGACGTGGGCATGCCCACCATGGCTGTTGGCAACATCACCACCGCAGACCAAGCCAACACCATTTTGGCGGCGGGCCGCGCAGACCTCATTGCGCTTGCGCGCGAGCACCTGCGCGATCCGCACTTCACCTACCGCGCGGCCGTCGAGGCGGGCGTCAGCCATTTGCCCTGGCCCCACCCCTATGGCCTCGTCGCGCCGCGCCCGCTCTAAGCCCGCGGGCAGCAGCCATGGCCGCGTCACCCTGCATCAGGGCGACAACCTGCCGTTGCTGGCATCCTGGCCCGCGCAGAGCTTCGAGCTCATCTACGTCGATCCTCCGTTCAACACCGGTCGCACGCAGAAGCGTGATCGCATGCGCGCGGTGCGCGACAGCAAAGGTGATCGCCTTGGGTTTGGGGGCACGCGGTACCGCACCGAGCGCGTCGAGAGCTCGTCGTACGCCGACAAACACGATGACTTCTTGGCGTTCCTCGAGCCGCGTTTGCGCCAGGCACACCGACTGCTGACACCCCAGGGCAGCTTCTTCTTGCACCTTGATTACCGCGAGGTCCACTACGCCAAGGTCTTGCTCGATCAGATCTTCGGGCGCGAGAGCTTCATCAACGAGATCATCTGGTCCTACGACTATGGCGCGCGGTCCAAGTCCAAGTGGTCGGCCAAACACGACAACATCTTGTGGTACGCCAAAGACCCGGGACGGTACTGCTTCAACTTCGACGCCATGGATCGCATCCCGTACATGGCGCCAGAGCTGGTGGGCGCCGAGAAGGCCGCGCGCGGCAAGACCCCCACGGATACCTGGTGGCACACCATCGTGAGCCCCACGGGCAAAGAGAAGACGGGGTACCCCACGCAGAAGCCGCTGGGGGTGCTCCGGCGCATCGTGCAAGTGCACTCGAACCCCGGAGACCGGCTGCTCGACTTCTTTGCGGGCAGCGGATCGTTTGGCGAAGCTGGGGCCGAAGCCGGGCGCCACGTGACCCTGGTGGACGAGAACCCCAAGGCTCTCGAGATCATGCGGGAGCGCCTGTCGCGCTTTCTGCCTAGCCCGCGCACCTGAACGGGCGGGAGCGCTCGCCCCCCGTCGGGTGTGGCCGCGCAATCACAGCACTCGGACTGCGTTGTCAGGGGGCCTTGCCCTGAGGCTCGCGCAAATGCGCGGATTCCCGCGCGGCATGGCGGTTGCACTAGGGCCCTGTCGAGACAGACACCTTTTTTCTCTGCTTCCTTCGCTTACGACGTTTTCTTCTCTTTCTTTGCACTGACCTTTCGCTTCCTTCGCTTGGCGCGTCTTTCTTCGTTGGCTTTGCAGCATCTTCCTAGAATTCATTTCATAACCGTCGCGAGCGCCCGAAGGCCAAGGCGGGAGCGAGCCCCAAGGGATTCCCTGCGGTCACACGAGCGGAATAACCTCTTGGTTTTGAGCACCGCGCGCAGCGACCAACGCCGGCATTCGGGGGCGCAGCAGGTTATGAAATAAATTCTAGGTTCTCGGAGGCAATATGCGGCTCTTTTCTTTGTGTGCGCGCGTGGCGCCCGCACTCGTTCTGTCATCACTTGCGCTTGCGTGCACCCGAAGCACGCCGTACCGCAACGCAGCCATGATCCCGGCGGTGCGCCCACTCACGTGGGACGGACGCACCGCCGAGGCCGGCACCATTCGTGTCGAGGGCTCGGCATCTTATGGCGACGTCCGGACCGACCCGTTCCCGGACGTACATCAGAGCGCGCTGCACGTCCCGAACACCATGGTCGATGGCGTTGCCATGATCGCGCCCACCGACGAAATAGAGGTGGGCTTCCATGGATCGTACACGCACTACGCGTGGACGGAGCCAAGCGCCGAGGGCACGCCTCCGATCCCCAGCCGCCCGGCGGTCTACGGTTTGGGCCCGCAGGCACGCGTTTCGTTCCCCGTCGACAAGGGGCGCCACTTGTTCGTGGGCATGGGCTTGGGCGCGCAGCTCTACTCATTGCCGTACGCGCGCTGGGCCCGCGTCGGGTCCAACGGAGCGAGCGCAAGTGGCGGATTCAATTGCGGCGCAACAGGCTGCAGCGGCACGCTCTTCGGAGACTCCCGGACGTCTGCAAACTACCGACTCCTCGACGAGGGCTCCGAGGTGTTCGTGACCACCCAGGGCAACATTGCCTTTGCAGGCACCATCGACCCACGGTACGGCCACGCGTTTGCCACGCTGGGCGTGCACACGGCCTTCAAGAACGATGGCTTCGCCACCGAGCCCGATGCCGACCCCATCAGCACCAATGGCTGGACGGGCGTTGCCGCGGTTGGATACGGCATCTCTCTCTCCCCCGTGCGCTTCTCGGGCATGCTCTACAAGCCGCTCACCCTTGGGGCATCGCAGGTCAACTACACGTTTGGCGGCATGCTCAGCGCCGGCATCGAGATCGACGTGGCTCGTAAGCCCAAACCCCCGACCAACACCGCGCCCCTCGAACCCCTCGCGCCTTCACCCGCGCCCGCCCCCGCCCCCGCACCCGCGCCGGCGCCTTCCGAAACGCCCGCGTCGGAGCAGGCGCTGTAGCTGCACTCGCATACAGAAGCGGCGCCAGCGGCGATCAATGAGAGGAAGATTTCTTTGTGACCGGGCCTCCGTGTGCGAGCCTTGTTCGCAAATGAAACCGAATCGCAAGCTGCTCCTCGCCTCGTCACTCTCCGCAGTCGTCGGAGTCATCGCCATCGCCTGTGGGGGAGAAGACGGAGAGTCGTCGAGCAGTGGCTCGAGCTCCTCTTCCACCAGCAGCAGCTCTGGCGGCTCCAGCAGTTCATCCGCGAGTAGCAGCTCTGGTGGTTCCAGCGGCTCGAGCAGTTCGTCCGCGAGCAGCAGCTCTGGTGGTTCCAGCGGCTCGAGCAGTTCGTCCGCGAGCAGCACGTCGGGCACCGTTGTCACCTATGCCGTTTCGGGCAAGGTGACGGGGCTTCGGGGCACTGGCCTCGTGCTCGTCAACAACAACACCGATGAGCTTGCGCTGTCTGCGGCCGACGGTGGTGATGTGTCCTTTACCTTCCCCGGCAAACTTGCTTCCCAAGCCCCCTACGCGGTGACGGTAAAGACGTCCCCCGCATCTCCTCCGCAAACGTGCGAGGTAACGAACGGAAGCGGCGTCATCGGCAGCAACGAAGTCGTCAACGTGGCTGTGGCCTGCACCAACACACGTTACAAAGTCGGCGGCACGGTCACGGGCCTTACCGCTGGCACCCTGGTTCTCCAGAACAACGGTGCTGACGACGCAACGATCATGGCCAACGGCCAATACTCGTTCGCCACCCCCGTGGCATTCGGCGACGACTACAAGGTGACCGTCAAGTCTGCCCCCGTTGGCCTGGCTTGCACCGTCGCCAACGACACCGGCAAGGTGCTGGCCGCGGCGCCGGTCACCAACGTCGATGTCACCTGCACGCCCTGCACTGGAACCCAGACACTGCAGGCCACGGGCGGGATCGTCGACTTCGTTGTGCCCCAGTGCTCCACCTCCCTCACCATCACTGCGGCAGGCGCCCAGGGTGGTGGCTCCAACGGCGGCAAGGGCGCACAAATGAAGGGCACCTTCGTTGTGGTCAAGGGCGAGACCCTAAAGGTAGTCGTCGGCGCGCGCGGCGTGGTCAACAACTGCGGCGGCGGGAATCAGTCCGGCGGCGGTGGTGGCGGAACCTTCGTGTGGCGCGCCGCTGCGCTCGACATGCCAATGATCGCCGCCGGGGGTGGCGGTGGTGGCAATCCGACCTGGAACGGTGGCGTGGGGTGTGCCATCGGTCTCGACGCCGTGACGGGGCTCGATGGGGTCAAGGGCAACACTGTCAACTCCGCGCTCGGTGGTGTGGCCGGGGCCGGCGGCGCAGGCAATGCGCCATCGGGCACTGGTTCTGGTGGGGCGGGCTGGCTTTCGGACGGGCAGAACTCGTCGTTTGGTGGTGGCTCCACGGGCGGCAAGTCGAAGCCCACGTTTGCTGGCGGCTCGGGCCACACGGCGAGCTTTGGACCTGGCGGCCAAGGTGGCTTTGGCGGCGGCGGCGGCGCGGTGTGCGGCTGTGGCGGCGGCGGTGGCTTCTCTGGGGGCGGCGCCGGCGAGGGCCAAGCGTGTCGTGCCGGCGGCGGCGGCGGCGGCTCGTACAACGCTGGGGCCAACCAGGTCAATAGCGCCGGTGCGCGCAGCGGCGAGGGTTTCGTGACCTTCGACTGGTAAGCCTTCCCGAACCGCGGCCTTTGGTCGCTCTCTGTCTTCGACGCGCCGTGCGCTTCTCTCGCGCGGTGCGTCGTCGTATGCTTCCGCCATGGCCCTTGCAGCTTGCACACGATGCCGAAGGCACGTTCGTACCCATGAGCGCAGCTGCCCGTTCTGCGGTGTGAGCCTGGGGGCCCTTCTGGCCACTCCGCAGGTGTCTGGTCGCATGTCCCGCGCCGCAGCGCTGGCCCTTGGCGCATCGCTCGGGGCTCTTGGGTGCAGCGGCGGCACACTCGACACGAGCGACGCCGGCACCGACGCAGCGATCAGTGAATCACTCTATGGAGGCCCACCGGTCGATGACCGTAGGCCCGATGCCCAGGTGGACGGCGGGCAAGACGCTGGCGTTGACGCTGCCAACGAAGGCGGCGACGACGCTGGCGCCGACACGGGCAACATCCAGCCTCCGTACGGCTTGCCCCCCACCGACGCCGGCTCCGATTGACGGTGCCCATGCGCGGCGCTCATCACGCAAGGCAGCTCCGAATGCTGTGCCTGGCTGTGGGACTCGGCAGCCACGCCTGTTCCAATTTTGACGATCTCGACCGGTGCTTCGGTGGCACCTGCGCGCCTTCGGCGGACGCGGGCTTGCCCGGAGGGCCCGTCGCCGTCTCAGACACCTACGCCACAGATCGCGACACCACGCTGACGGTGCCGCCCAAGGGCGTCCTCGACAACGATCGGGGCACTTCCGCTCTTTCCGCCGTGCTCGACACCGGGCCTCGGCACGGGGTCTTGTCGCTGGCCGCCGATGGTGCCTTCTCGTATGCCCCGGCGGCGGGGTACGTTGGCGCCGACTCGTTTACCTACCGGGCCAAAGACGAGCGCGCCGTGTCTGCCGCGGTTCTCGTGAGCCTTACGGTGCGGGAGCCGCCAGCACAGCTCCTCGTCAACGGAAGCTTCGAGTCGGACTTCGCCGGTTGGACACCCGTAGGCAACCTGGAGATCATGGTGGCGCCCAACACGCAGGTCACCGACGGCACCAAGGCCGTCGTGTTCAACGCCGGGCAAGAGGCACCCAATGGCAGCCTCTCGCAAGTGTTTGCAACCATTCCCGGCAAGACCTACTCGCTCACGTTCGATGCCGGCGTGTTTGCGCCCGCCGCCACCAATACGCAGAAGCTCGAGGTCACGGTGACCGGCAGCACCCAGCGCTTGTTCGAGCCCATCGACCTGAAGGGCATCGCCAGCTCGACGCTCTACACCCCTCAGGTGTTTACCTTTGTGGCGGATGCCACCGAGACATCGCTCAGGTTCCGAGACATCTCCGCCACGTCGCAGAACGTGGACCTCTTGCTCGACAACGTGCGCGTGCGCTTGGCCAACTAAGAGCGCGTTGCCATAAATGGCCAGTCGGCCCCGATCCCCGATCCCCGCTCACGCTCGCAGCAGCCCGAACCCGCTCGGAATAGCTCGATTCTGGCGCTGACCGCTCACACCGCTCGCCCGGACGCGTGCCCGCGCCCCGGCGCTACCGCTGCGTCAGCAGCTTGTCGATGAGGCCCTTGGAGTAGGTAGACAGCTCGCGGAACACCACGCCCATGCCGTCTTTCTCTTGGCGGACAACTTCGCCCACACCTTCGATGGCCTCGATGTCGTCCATGATGACGGTGAAGTGAAGGTTGACCCGGGTGCCGATGGGCAGCGGGTTCTGCGCGCGAATGAAGACGCCGGTGCGCGAGATGTTGGTCACGTACTCTTGGATGAACGCGTCGAAGGACTCGAACTCCTTGTTGATGGTGACCCGTTCTTCTTCGCGCTTGTCTTCACTCATGGTGCGCCGCCCTTACTTGCCCTGAATGTCGAATTGCTCGAGGTGGTACTCCTTGCGGGGCACCACGATGATCTTGCGCATGTACTTGTTCTCGGTCTCGGCGATGGCCGATTTCTCGGCGCCGGAGAGCACGTCGGCCACGGCGGGGTGCGCGTTGACCACCACGCTGTAGCCAGGCAAATCGGCTCGCTTGCGGCGGATCTCCCGGAGGATCTCGTAGGCCACGGTTTCTTTGGATTGCAGCTGGCCGGTGCCGTCGCAATAGAAGCAGGGCTCGTGCATCAAGCGACCCAAGCTCTCGCGGGTGCGCTTGCGCGTCATCTCGATGAGGCCAAGGTCCGAGATCCGGTTGAGCGTGGTCTTGGCTTTGTCTTTCTCGAGCAGTTCTTCCATGGTGCGGCGCACGCGTTCGCGGTTGCTCGCGCGCTCCATGTCGATCAAGTCGAGGATGATGAGGCCGCCGATGTTGCGGAAGCGCAACTGGTAGGCGATCTCTTTGACGGCCTCGAGGTTGGTCTTGAGGATCGTCTCCTCCATGTCCTTGGCGCCCTTGCCCACGTAACGTCCGGTGTTGACGTCGATGGCGGTGAGCGCTTCGGCCTGGTCGATGATGAGATAGCCGCCAGAGGGCAGGGGCACCTTGCGCGACAGCGCGCGCTGGATCTCGTCTTCGATGCCGTACGCATCGAAGATAGGCTCCTCTTCGGTGTAGTACACAACGTCTTTGACGCGGTCCGGCGCGAACATCTCCACGAAGCGCACCAAGCGGTCGTACTGCGCGCGGTCGTCGATGATGACCTCGTCGACCTCGTCGGTGAACAAATCGCGCGCAACCTTGAGCACCAAGTCGAGCTCGCTGACGAGCACCGACGGAGACCGCGCGGTCTCGCGCTTCTTGGCGATCTCGCCCCATAGGCGCACCAGGTAACCGATGTCTTGCTTGAGGCCCTTCTTGGTGAGGCCTTCGGCCAGCGTGCGAACGATGAGGCCACCCGTGGGCGGCTTGACGCTGTCGATGACCTCGCGCAGGCGCGCGCGCTCGCGGTCGGAGCCGATGCGCTTGGAAATGCCGATGTGATCGACCGTCGGCAAGTACACGACGTACCGGCCCGGCAGCGAGATGTGACTGGTGCAGCGGGCGCCCTTGGTGCCGATGGGGTCTTTGCTGACCTGGACGATGATGTCCTGGCCTTCTTTGACCACTTCGCGGATGGGCGTGCTCTTGGAGATCCGGTTGGGCGCGGCGCCCTCGCGGTTGCTGCGTCCGCCGCCATCGCGGCCACGGCCACGGTTGCCGCCGTCGCGCCCACGGCCACGGTTGCCGTCGCGTCCACCGCCGCCCTCGCGTCCGCCACCCTCGCGGCCACGGCCCCGACCGCGCCCCCGACCGCGCCCACGGCCACGGCCGCCGCTGCGATCGTCGCCGCGGCTTGGAGACGCCGCACGCGGCACGGGCTCCCCAGGGTCGGAGATGGTGAAACCCGGCATGTCGCCGAAGTCGTCGTCGTCGCTGGCGCTCTTGTCGGCGGGGGCAATGAACGGCTCTTCGCCGTCGTCGTCGCCGGCCTCGGTGCCATCGTCGTCGTCGCTTTCGTCGTCGCTCCCGCTCTCTTCGTCGCCGTCGCCCTCGTCATCAGCCTCGGCGTCCAGGTCCGCCTGCGACGCATCGCCGCCGGCATCGAGCTCGCTGCTGCTCTCCGGATCATCGAGGTGGCCGGACGAAGCGGCGCCATCGTCGTCGAAGCCCGTGGGCGAACTCGCGCGGTATTCGCCCGAGAGCAACACTTCGTCGTCGCCGTCGTCGTCTGCGGCGGCCGCGGGCTCGGGGGCGGCTTCCGGGGCCGCGGCTTCGGGCGCGGGCTTGGCGCTGACGATGCGGCGCGCCGGTTTGGCGGGCTCTGCGATGTCTTCGGCGGCGGGCTCGGCCGCAGGGCTCGCGTCGACGGCGGCGGCCTCGGCGGGGGGCAACGAGGCCGCGGCGGCGGGGGCCATGGAGGCGCCGTCGGCGATGGGCGCGTCGTCACCCTCGGCCTCGGCCTCGTCGGCGCCTTCTTCGCTGAGCGCGTGTTTGCGTCCGCCAGCCAGGTACGAGTCGAAGTCGTCGGGGCGGATCAGGTCTTCGACATGGAGGAACGCCGCGCGCTCTTGTCCGATGTCGATGAACGCAGCCTGGAGGCCGGGTAGAACCCGGGTCACCTTGCCGAGGTAGACGTTGCCTACGGTGCTGGCGGCGTTGCCACGGCGCTCGATGTGGAGCTCCGTGATGATGCCGTCTTCGATGAGCGCAGCGCGGGTTTCGCGGGGATCGACGCTGATGACGAGTGTGTTTTTGGCCATGAGAGAACGCTGGTTGCTTTCTCGTCCGGGACACTGCGAATGCGGCGCAGGCTGGCGCAGGTCGATGACCGCGCGGGCGAGTGTCCGGTTGCCGTCGATGCGTACAGAGCCGGCGAGCTGCGCCGGTTGTGGCCCGCGGAAGATGCGGAGCCTTGCGCGACAGGGCGCGCAGCATGAATCGATGGGGGCAAGGGGAGGAGTCGCACGGGGCGGGGTCGTCTTCGCGCGCCGCACGCTGACCGCTGCGGTGCCAGGACGTGGATGAGGAGCGCAAAATGCGACCCAAACATCCGTAAACGTTGATAAAATTTGGGAACCAGGAACGAGCCTGGGGATGATCGATGAGAGCTTTCGGCCTGACGGACGAGCCGCTACAGACCTGACACAAAGAGCTATCGGAATTTGGCTCCGAGCGCCAGGACCATCGACAACAGTCGGATATTCCTTGGATAAGGCGCGATCTTGGCCCCGGGGGATCGCCTGGAGAGCGAACGCCTGCGTTTCCTTTTGTCGACATTGGCGGCGGGCTCGACTAGTAATGGCTCCGCTTTCGGGCGATGCCTTCGGGCCGCGCTCGACTCTTGTGCCCTACCGACTTGGAAACGTGAACCCCGCCAGGCCCGAGAGGGAGCAACGGTAGCGTGGAAGAGTGTGGTGGGGCTTTCTTATTTTGTGCCGTTCGCGTGTGCCTGCCGCGCGCCAGACATCGTGCGTCTCCGCTCCCCGCGTGACTTGATCTCCGCGGCCAAGCTGCAAGGATTCCGCCGCCATGGCAGCCTTGCTCAAGCGTGTTCGCACCACCTCTCTTGTCTTGTCCGCGCTCGCGTCGACCACTGCCCTGAGCGCTGCGGCGCCGGCGCAGGCCGCCGGTAAGGCGCCCAACCCCGCGGATGTTTCGCCGGCCAAAGCGGCTTGGGTGCTTCAAGGCTCCTCCCGAGACTTGCGCGCACCGCTCGCGGCCTCTGCGCTCGCGTCCATTCAGCGCGCCCGCCCGGACATCGCGGCGCTGACGTTGCGCCCCGTTGCCACCATGCGCTTGTCGGGCAACCAAGATCTGGTGCGCTTCGCGCAGTGGCACAAGGGTCTTCCGGTCATCGGCGCCGGGGCCGCAGCGCGCTTCGACGACACGGGGCACATGGTGCTTGGTGTCGTGCGCACCGTGAACAAGCTGCCCGCGTCGGTGGTGCCCGCCATCAGCGCCGAGCAGGCTCGCGACGCCGCGCAGGCGCGCAGCGCGCTTCGCGTGCGCACGAGCGATGCCTTCTTGATCCTCTGGGCCAAGGGCGGCGAAGCACGTTTGGCCTACGCCGTCGTGCCGCAGGTACCTGCTGGCGTGCACGCCTCGCCGCGCTTGGTGGTCGACGCCATGGACGGCAGCGTCATCGAAGCCCGTGACACCATGGTGTCCCTGCAGGCCGAGGTGTTTCCCGCGAACCCCATCGCCACGCCCAATCGCGCGGTGCTCGAGTTGCCCATGGCGCCCGTCGAGGGCATCGGCCTCAAGAACGAGTTCATCGAGGCCTACAACTGCGTCGACAAGAAGACGGTCAAGAGCATCGATTTCTTTGGCCAGACCCAAAAGGTCCACATCTGCGATTTGGTCGGCACTGCGCAGCCCACCGCGGGCGTGTTCGCGTACACACCCGTCGACGACCCAGCCAAAATCGAGTCTCGCTCGGACACCTACTCCGAGGTGTCCATGTACTTTCACACCTCCCGGGCCTACCAGTTCTTCCGAGAGCTGGGCGGCATTCCCACGGCACAGGTCGTCAGCGACAAACCCCTGCGGGCCATCGCCAACCTGCAGATCGCCTCGGGCCTAGCGGGCGGTGGCGGCAACCCTGCGGACCCGGACACTCCGCTGCAGAGCTTCTCCAACGCGTTCTTCTCGCCGGCTGGCGGCGGCCTCGGCAGCATCTTCGAGCAGCTCTACGGCTTCTCGGGCGGCGGCATGTGGTTTGGCCAAGGCGCCCGGGCCGACTACGCCTACGACGGCGACGTGGTGTACCACGAGTTCACGCACGCCGTTGTCTCGCACACCATCAACCTGGGGGCCTGGCACGCCGACGCCCGAGGCCTCGTGGCGTCGCCCGGGGCCATGAACGAGGCCTTGGCCGACTACTTCTCTTCGGCGCTCACCGGCGAAGGCAACGTGGGCGAGTACGCCTCCAAAGACATCGCGCCCAACCAGACCGTCATTCGCACCCTCGAGAACACCGACGCCTGCCCGCGCAACCTGGTGGGCCAAGTGCATGCAGATTCCACGTTGTTCTCGGGCGCCCTTTGGCAGGCGCGCAAGGCCGTGCCCGAGGCCGACCGCCGCAAGTTCGATGCGTCGCTGTACAAGACCATGCTGACGCACCCCGAAGATGGCGATCTGGGCTACGACGATTTGGCCAAGCTGTTCATCGCGGGGCTCAAGGCCGATGCGCCGGCGTACGCGCCGCTGCTCGATGCCGCCATGACCGATCGTGGCGTGCTCCCCGGGTGTGATCGCA
>JBIKNA010000404.1:0-6774 GCA_044358965.1 Polyangiaceae bacterium | reverse complement strand
TGCAGGAGACCGCACGTTGATGCACCGCGGAGTGGTGGCCGAGGCCGCTGGTCGCCTACGCGACTTCGTCTCGGAGCACGCGCTCCCCACGTTCCTTTTCGCCGAGAACACCATCGTGCACGACGAGGCGGGCAACCCGTTCCTCGATTTCGTGCGCATTTGGTCCGCCGACATGCGCCCAACAGAGCGCGTCGCCGATCATCCGTTGTGGCAAGACGGTGGAATCACCGCGATGGTCACGCTTGGCCCCGAGGCCACGTTGCGTGCTTGCTTGCACACCATCCAGAGCGAGCTCGACCACCAGGTCCAGGCTGCGGCTTTCCCCCTACGTCGCGGCGACCTTTGGGGAATGATCGCGCGGGCCAAGGGCGGCACCAAGGGCTCCGCCGTAGAGCACATCGCGGGGGAACACGGTTTCGGGCTCGATGCCTGCGTGAGCGTGGGTGATTGGATGAACGACATCCCCATGCTCGCGGTCACAGGCCGAGGCTTTGCCATGGGGCAAGCACCGTCCGAGGTAAAGCTCTGTGCAACTGACCACTTAAACGAGACAAGCACGAGCGGTGGAGGAATCGCTCGTGCCGTCCGTGAATGTTTCGACCTCTGAACACGCGAGCTGTGGCCACAGCCCTACGAGAGCACGAAGGCTCGTCAGAAGTAACCGCACATCCCAGCGGGCTTGGGTGAATCCCTAGCGGGGCGAACCCACAGGGGACCTCCGAGGCGGGGGCCCTCGGTCAGGTATCAGTGTCGAGCCCAGCGCCCCCGTTCATCGGAGCGCTGGTGATCTTGCGAATCGTGCGAGTAACGAGATGCGACTTTCAGTGACGTTGCGAAGGAACAGAACTTAGTTGCGCGGCGCGCGGAGCACGAAGTACTCGCGACCGTTGGACGCGATGCCCCAGGCGGCGCGGCCATCGACGACGAACTTGCTCGGCAGGCCCGAGAACTTGGCAAAGACCGTCGAGGAGTCCTTGTTGACGGCGAGCACTTCGTTGGTGTGCACGTCCGTGGCGTAGATCTGGCCGTCATGCAGGGCAACGCTGCCGAAGTTGCCGCGGGCGAGCCCGGTGCAGCTGGCCTTGGTGTCCTTGGAGCAGCTAAACAGCACGCTGGTCTTGGTATTCGTGTCCTCGCGGCTCACGCCGGTCACCAAGATGGCGATGGTCTTGTCGTCCTGCGCCATGTCCACCTTCACGCCCAGACCGGCCTGCACCGCGCGGACATCCAGAAGCTCGGTGATCTGCTTCTGCGACAGAATTTCCTGGGCCGTCGAGCTGCGCTTGGACACGCGCATGGTCATGCCATCGGCGCGAACGCTATAGAGATAGTCCGCATCGGCGCTAAAGCGGACGAAAGACAAGGGCGACGCGCCCCCGGCGTTCTGCCATTGCGTCATGTCGGCGAGCACGCGCTGGTCGCCGCCATTGCGGGGCGATGCGTAGAGCAGGTTGTTGGAGCCGTAGTAGACGGCGCTGGAATCGGCGTACAGGCCGTTGAACTGCAGGCTCTGCTCGCGGGAGTCCACCGCGGAGGTCAGGTTCGACGACGACAGGTCCATCATCGAGATGCGGCTAACCACCGGGAATGTCTGCGCCGAGTCGGCCTTCTTCACTACGAAGGCGTCGCCGCCGTCGAAATACAGGGGAGACGTCGCGTAGCGTCCGCTTTGCACCACCCAAGAGTCGTTGCGGTTGGTGCTGATGCCCACGAGCTTGGTGCTGCCGAAGTCGTCGACCAAGGTGTAGAGGGCGCCGTTGCGCCACACGAGCTCGGTGGCGATGCCACGGTCGCGCATGAAAATCTGGGTGTCGGCGGGCACATTCATCGCGCCAACGGGGCTCTGATCGATGTTCTGGCGGCGGTCCGCGACGGGGGCGGTCACCTGGTCGCCGAACACGCCGGCTCCCTTGCTCTCGGCAGACTTACCGGGTTGCTCGAACTCCGGAAGGGGCGAGCTGGTCTCAGCAGAGCAGCCAACCGCGAAAAGGGCCAGGGTCGCACCAACAAGTCTGAAAGCGGTCACGATGTGTCGCATGGGTTGAAGTTCCTCCAAAAGTAGAATCGCCTCAAACGCGTCTCAGTTGAAGCAAAAAGATGAGACGCACTTGAAATCGGTCGCATCACAGACTACGCCGCGCCCCGCTCCCCGCACGGTCCCGCAGGATCGCACACACGCAATCAAGTACATGGAATCAAAGCGAATTGTCTCGATTCGCTCCTGCAGACAACTTGAAAATGGTTTTCAGTAGGGCTAGAGATGCTGGGTTCATGATGCGTCTCAGCGAGAGCCAAACGGGGACCTTGTGCCAGGTCGAGCGCATCGATTTGCGCGACGACGAGGCCCGATGGCTCGCTTCCGTGGGCATTTCCCCGGGAGATCGCGTCACGGTGCTGCGCCGGGCACTGTTTGGCGGGCCGCTCCACGTTCGAACCCAGAGCGGAGGCGAGTTCGCTCTGGGCAAAGAGCTCGCGGCGCAGGTGTTCGTGGAGCCTTCCACGTGACGCAGCCCAGCTGCCACGATGACGACGCGGCTCCCAAGAGCCTGCCGCCGAGAAGCCAGGGTTCGGTGCTTGTGGCCTTCGTTGGCCGCCCCAACGCCGGAAAGAGTTCACTCTACAACAATGTGACCGGGGGCCACGCGCACGTCGGCAACTACCCGGGCATCACGGTGGACGTTCTCGAAAGTGAGGTCACACTTCCTTCTGGGCGCGTCGTCACGATCGCGGACCTGCCGGGGCTCTATTCTCTCGACGCGGCGCTGGACCCGGCCACGGACGAGGGCATCGCCGTTGCCTTTTTGCAGCGTGCCCGCGAAGAGCACGGCAAAGTCATCGTAGTGCAGGTCATCGACGGGACGCGGCTCCCGCTGGGGCTACGCCTGTGCCGCGAGCTCTCGGCCAAAGACCAGTCGCTCGTCTTGGCCATTACCCAACGCGATCTGCTCGACGCCGAGGGCACGCGCATCTCCACGGAGCTCATCGAAGATGCGGTGCACGCCCCGGTGGCCTTGGTCAGCGCCAGGCACAAGGGTGCCAAAGACGAAGTCCTGCGGATCATCGATCGTGCGCTTGCCGAGGAACGCACAGCATCCGACGCATTCGATGCGGATGACCTCGCTCGCCGCGCCACCTCGCGACAAGAAGCCCGGGGGCCCAGTTTCAGCGCCCGCGCCGATGCTTGGCTGCTGCATCCAGCGCTTGGACCTTTGCTCTTCCTTGGGCTGATGACCTTGCTCTTCGCCGGGGTATTCCTGGTGGCCGACCCGGCCAAAACCCTCATGGACGCCCTTGTGGACGCCGGCCGAACACGCGCGACGCGGCTTCTGGGCACCGGCGTCTTGGGCTCATTCGTGAGCGACGGGCTTCTGGCGGGTGCGGGCACCGTCATCGCGTTCATGCCCCAGATCGTTCTGCTCACGGTCGGCATGGAGCTGCTCGAAGCGAGCGGGTACCTGGCCCGCGGCGCATTCTTGGTCGACCGGGTCTTGCGGGTCATGGGCCTGTCCGGCCGAGCGTTTCTGCCCCTGCTCATGGGGCATGCGTGCGCGGTGCCCGCCCTTGGCGCCACCCGTGTCATTCGCGATCCAAGAGAGCGCCTTACGACGATCTTGGTGTTGCCGCTCATGACTTGCTCCGCGCGGATCCCCCTCTACGCACTCGTCATCCAGACCTTCTTTGCGCATCGTGGAGCGCTCTTCCGCTCGTTGGTGTTCGTCACGCTCTACGCCTTGGGCATCCTGTCGGGCCTCATCGCCTCACTGGTCCTTCGGCGCACCGCCACCAAAGGCCGCGCGCTGCCCTTGGTCCTCGAGATCCCGTCGCTGCGAAGCCCGAGCTTCGTCGCGGTAGCGCGCAAGGCCCGGCAGGCCGCGTCGCGTTTCGTGCGCGACGTGGGCACGACGATCCTCGTGTCTTCGGCGGCGCTATGGCTGCTGCTCAGCGTCAAGATGCCAGGCACCGCCCCACTCGCCGAAGGCGCCCGCCCCATCGAGGGAAGCATCGCGGCCTACATGGGCAAAGCCCTCGAACCCGTCACCAAACCAGCGGGCTTCGACTGGCGCGTCAACGTCGGCCTCATCGGCTCCTTCGGCGCCCGGGAGCTCATGGTCAGCACCATGGGGGTCATCTCGGGCATCGAGAATGCCGACGACGACCCTGCCCCGCTGGCAAGCAAGCTCCGCGAGGCCAAAGACAGCGCGGGCAAGCCCGTCTACACGGCGCGCACCGGCCTCGCGCTACTCGCGTTCTTCGTCATCGCCTGCCAATGCATGAGCACTCTCGCGGCGGTTCGCCGAGAGACCAAGAGCCTGAGGTGGCCCGTCTTCGTCTTCGCGTACACCTACGCCGCCGGCTACGTGGCCGCGCTGCTCACGTACCATCTGTCCGGTCTCTTTGGCATGGTCTAGGCACGCCCAGCGCAGCACCGCGCGGAAGCAGAAAGGGCTCTTGGGTCTTCGGAAACGTCAGCCCAGGGCTGCGCCAACAGCGCCGCGAAGTTTCTCGCAGCACGAGTCGTACTTGATGTCGGCGTCGCCGCCGGCTCCCACATGTACGCGAACGTCTTTGGGGCCTCGGTTGTGTTCCGCGCAGCTGACCTTGTCGAGCTTGCGCCCCAGGTCCGATGCCAGTTTGCTGAGCGCAGCGCGAACCTGTGCATCCCGCACGCGATCCAGAGCGACGGGCTTGCCTTGCACTTCTACAGTGATCTTGACGAGCATGACCGGGAGCGTATCGCCGGCCGGGGCGCATTTCATTTGCTAAGGTGGGGGCACCTTGGATTCGGCACCGCCGTCCATTCCCCCGCAGCTCAGCCTGCCGCCGGCCAGCCCCCGGGGCGCGGGGCTGCGGCTGCAAATCGTGGTGGCGCTGCTCGGGCTCACCATCGTCTCGTTTATCCCGTTGTTTCTGGCCCTTGCGGGCGTTCTCCGCGTCACGTTGGTGTCCATGCGCGAAGAATCCGCCCGAGGGTTGTCCCGGGCCATCAGCGCCCACGTGTTCGAGCTGCGTCGCGAGGGCAAACTCTTGGACGACCCCCTGTCTAGCCACACCGGGCCCGGAGGCGCGTCCGCCATCGTGGTCTACGATGTCGGTGGGCAGGTCGTGGCGCGGGCCGGCGACCCGCGGGAGCTCGCCGACGTGCCACGGGTGCTCACCCGCCGCGACGAGCAGAGCCAGCGCATGCGCGGCCCGCTGGGGCAAACACTCCAGGTGATTGTGCCCGACCAAAGTGGCACCGTGCTCTGCCGCGTAGGCCTCGAAGAGGACCAGGCCCGCATGAGCCAGGTGGTGCGGCTCTTCGGTCTGTACCTCACGGTCTTTGCCATCGCATTGGTCGCCTTCATGTACTTCGTGCTCACCCGGTCCATCGTCCGACCCGTAGACGAGCTGGTGCGCTCGGCGGACCGGGTGGCCAGCGGGGCCCGGCGCCTGGACGCGCCCCGGGGTGCCGCCCGCGAGTTGGTCGAGCTGCACGCCAGCTTGGGCACCATGACCAGCAAGCTGCTCTCCAACGAGGCAGCCCTCAAGGCCAAGCTCGACGAGCTGTTGGCGCTGAACGAGAAGCTGACGCAGGCGCAGGCGCAGCTCGTTCGCAGCGAACAAATGGCCAGCGTTGGTCAGCTTGCCGCTGGCATCGCCCACGAGATCGGCAACCCCATCACGGCCATCTTGGGCATGCACGACCTCATGAGCGCACTCGATGCAGAGGAGCAGCAAGACTTCTTGTTGCGCATGCGCAAAGAGACCGAGCGCATCAGCACCATTGTGCGTGATTTGCTCGACTTTGCGCGACCCGAGCGCGGCGCACCCCAAAGCGGCGCCTTCGAGCCAGCAACCCTCGATGCCGCTCTCAAAGATGTCATCGCGCTGGTGCGGCCGCAGAAGAGCTACAAAAGTATCGAGCTCAGCACTGAACTCCCCGACACGCGCATGGGTGTCGCCCTGTCCAAGCACAAGGTCACCCAGGTGTTGCTCAACCTGCTGCTCAACGCCGGGCAAGCGCTGGAAGACCGGCCGAGCGGCAAGGTATGGGTGCGCATTCGCCGCGAAGAGCGCTTCGCCCGCATCGAGGTCGAAGACGACGGTCCGGGGATCCCACAAGAGAAACACGAGGACATCTTCCTGCCCTTCTTCACCACCAAAGACGTGGGCACAGGCACGGGGCTCGGGTTGTCCGTCTGCCGCGGCATCGTCGAGAGCGCCGGGGGCAAGATCTTCGTCGACGCCGAATACACCAAAGGCGCGCGCATCGTGACGTTGCTCCCGCTCTGGGACGACCTGGTGTAAAGCTCTCGGCCATGGCCGAATTCAAGCTTCAGCTCGCGTGGTCTGGCTCCACCGCCGCCGACTACTCCCGAAACGCCGTAGCCAGCACCAACGGCAAGACCGACATCGGTGTCAGTGCCGGCTCGGCCTACGGCGGCGATGACTCGCAGTGGAACCCCGAGGACTTGCTGGGCACGTCGCTGTCTACTTGCCACATGCTTACCTTCTTGGCGCTATGCAAGAAGATCGGCGTCGATGTCCGACGTTACAACGACGACGTCACGGTCACCCTGGGCGTGGTCGACAAGGCCAGCAAGGTCACCAAGATCCGCCTCGCAGCGACCATCGTCATAAGCGCAACCAGCGACGTGGCCAAAGCCGAGGAGCTGTTCCACAAGGCGCACAAGTTCTGCTTCATTGGCAACAGCATCACCTCCGAGGTCGAGCTTTTGCCGAGCATCACCCGCGAGAGCTGAAGCCCAAAAGTTGCGCTGAGGGCTGCGGCTC
>JBIKNA010000442.1:0-6076 GCA_044358965.1 Polyangiaceae bacterium | reverse complement strand
GGTACCGCGGCTCGAACACATGCAGGGGCAAGAGCGCCCCGGGAAACAAGAACGCCTGCGGCAGCGGGAACAGCGGCAGCGCCGCCAGCGACTCGTGCAGTTTGTCCTGAGCGTCCGCGTCCATCGTGGGGAAAGGCGATCATACCGCACGCAAGACAAAGGGAAACGGCAACGCGGGCCCCAGAGGTCGAACGAAAGAACCGAAGGAACCCTTTGCCCGACGCGCTGGCTCCAAGTAAGCCCAATGACGATGTTCCACCGTTTGCATCTCGGCCCCAAAACGTTCGCCCCCGCCCTGGCCGGCGCGTTGTGGTTGCTCGGCTGCGCTGCCGCGAGCCCGGCGCCTGACAGCCCCGCGCCGAACGCGCCCTCGGTGCAGGCGCAACAGCAGCACGGCCACCACCACGGGCCTGGCGAACATCACGGCTCTGGGCCGCTCGTGCATCGGTTCGATCATGCAGAAGAGTGGGCCAAACAGTTCGACGATCCGGCCCGCGACGCATGGCAGAAGCCCCAAGACGTGGTCAATGCCATGGCCCTGCGCCCCGGCATGGTGGTCGCAGACCTGGGCGCCGGGACGGGCTACTTCGAGCCGTGGCTCTCGCGGGCCGTGGGCGACACCGGCGTTGTGTTGGCGCTCGATGTCGAGACGGACATGGTGCGGTACCTGAAAGAGCGCGCCGCGCGCGAGCGCCTCGGCAATGTTCGCCCGGCCCAAGTGCCCATGGACGACCCGGCACTGCCGGCCGCCGGGGTCGATCGCGTGCTCATCGTCGACACGTGGCATCACATCCCGGGGCGGGTGGCCTACGCACAGAAGCTCCGCGCGGGCCTCAAGCCCGGGGGTCAGGTGTTCATCGTGGACTTCAAGGCCGAGGCGCCGCACGGCCCACCGCCCAAACATCGGCTCACGCCCGAGCAGGTGATGCAGGAACTCACCGCCGGAGGGCTGATGGCCAAGGTGTCGGCCACCAGCTTGCCCGACCAATACATCGTCGAGGGCACACGCCCCTGACCTCCACGCGCACGATTACCGAAGACCGAATCAGCCGAACATCTCGAGGGCCGTGCCGTGCATGGCCGGGGGCGCGTCGAGCGCCAAGAACTCGATGCTGCGGGCCACCTCGTCGGCGGTCATTTTTGGCGCGAAACCACTGCCCTTGAGCATGTCCGTGTCTACGGATCCGGGCAGGATGCTGGCGACGAAGACGCCGGTGTCGCGGGTCTCTTCGGTGAGTGATTTGGCAAAGCCCAAAACACCCCACTTGGACGCGCAATACGACGCGATGCCCGGGGTGCCCAGCACCGAAGAGATGCTGGCCACGAACACGATGCGCCCGCGGCCCTGCGCCTTCATGGACGGAAGAAACGCCCGGGTGACCAAGAAGGGCCCGCGCAAGTTGGCGCCCATCACGGCGTCCCAGTCTTCGTCGGTCACGTGCTCGGTGGTAGCCCGCTTGACGATACCTGCAGAATGCACCAGAACCTCGGGGGTGCCCAGGGCCAACACGCGGGTCTTGAGCTCGGCCACTTGGGCGCTGTCGCCCACGTCGCAAGCCAGGGTCCACGCGTTGCGGCCCAGTGCGATGAGCTCGCTGGCGACCTGCTCTAGGTGGGCGAGCGAAAGCCCGGCGAGCACCACGTCGTGACCTCGTCGCGCAAGCGCCAAGGCCGTGGCGCGACCGATGCCCCGGCCTGCCCCGGTGACGACGGCGAGGCTCATGGCTCGCTCCGCACGAAGAGTGCCCGGGCCATGAGTGGGTCGACATCGCCGAGGGTGGCCACCGTCTCGACGGAGGCACCGTGCCGGCGGTCTCCGCGGGCGTTCATGCACGAATGCGAGAGCACCATGTGACATGCAACCCACGCAGGGTCGAGCGCCTGCTTGACCGCGAGGGCCACGGCCTGGCCGATGTCTTCTTGCAAAGCGAGGCGCCGGGAACATGCGTCGACCACTTGCCCGAGGGCTCCAATGCCCACCAGTGCGCCGTGGGGCCGAAACGCGACGCTCGCCTTGCCCTGCGCTGGCATGAGGTGATGCGGACACACGGTGGTCACAACGACATCGCGGATCATGACCACATCGGCGGCGGGCGTGGTGTCGACTCGCGCGATGAGGTTGTCCCGGAGGATCTGCACTGGGTCTTGGGCGTAGCCTTGGGTGAGCTCCACGCCGAAGGCCTCGGCCACGCGCGCAGGCGTGCCGCGCAGCTCACCCTGCTCGGGATCGAAGCCCAAGGCACGAAGGAACTGCGCGATGGCCAGCTCGGCGGCGGGGCGGTCGAAGTCTTTGCGGGCAAGCTCGGTTTGGCTCATGGCGGGTCGACCCTTTCCGGATTATCACGACCCGGCAGGGAAAGTTTAGGCTCCGCGCATGACTTCCATGGGGTCGGCCATGGCTGCGCGCCAGGCTGGCACCACGCTCACCAGCAAGAACGGCCCAATGACGGTCAGCGCAATGCCCAAGAGCTGTGGCACGTCGACCATGGGGGTAAGCGGCGCCGACGGATACAGCACGGACCACCCCACCAGCGCGCCGCGCAGACCGGGCGCACCAAGCCAGAACACCCACGCGTAAGCGCCCAAGAGACCAACCAGGGTGCCACCGGCCCCCACCAAGAAGCTCTCGGTGAGCTTGAGCCAGACCACGTCGCGGGTACCGAAACCAACGGCCTTCATGATGGCGATCTCTCGGCGTTCGCGATCGCCCAGTCCGGACAGGCGATCCCAGGCCAGCACCAAGAGCGCGAGCATGGCGGGGATGCACGCCGCGAGCACGAAACCCGCGCGGCGACCGTAGGTGAGCATGTAACCCCGCTCCATGGCGGCGCGCTCGATGACCCGTGCCCCGGGCAGCTCTTTCACGATGGCCGCCGCGATAACCCGCGACTCGTCGGGATTGATGACGTCGACGGCGAGGTCGACGGCCTCTTGTTCTTTGAGTCCGAGCAAGGTCCGAGCATCGGCGTCGGAGCAGAGCACCACGTCGACCGTGTAGAGGTCGACGCTGGAGTGAAAGAGCCCCACGAGCTTGAGCGCCTGTTTGCTGCCGGGCAGCGCAAGCTCGTCGCCCACGCGCAGCCCAAGATATTGCGCGAGTGCAGCGCCCATGAGCATCTCGTGCGCGGCCGGGTTGAGATCGCGGCCCGACGAGAGCGCCGCCGAGAAGTCGCCGAGGCTTGCGGCGGCGGGGCCCATGCCCACGACGGTGACGTTGCCCTGCAGGGCCGGCAAGAACACGTAGCCCCAGGCACGGGGCCGCACGGCGCGCACCGACGGCAAGGTGCGAATGCGCTCTTGGGCCCGGGCATCGATGACCGTAGGTCGCCCAGCGACGAGCTGTTGCACCACGATTTCGGGCATGGCGGAGCGGACCCGGCCCGCCTCGGCGCGCAGGGCGTCGGACAGAAAGATGACCGCGCCGAGCAACACCACCACGAGCGCGAGCCCCAGCGACAACGACAGCGCCTTGGCCGGACGACGCAGAAGAGCACCCACGGCTGCGGAGAGCAGAGAGCGGTTCATTGCGTGGCCCCCGGCGACAAGAACGCCCCGGCGGGATCCGGATCTGGCACGCCCGGCCCATCGGCAAAGGCGCCCATGGGCTCCTCGACGGACGGCGCCCGAAGCCAACGCGAGCCGCCGGACAGGGCCAAGTCTGCAAACGGCAATCGAGATGCAACAAGTGCAATCTGCACCTGTTGCCCGGCGCGCTGCGCCCGCCGGCGTCGGGCGTCGAGGCCCGCAACCAACACGAGCACCGCCAATGCCGCCGAGAGCGCCACTGCGACCGTGCCACGGGTATGAAACGACGCGCTCATGCGGGAGTGAACAGGATGAACAACTTGGTGAGCATGAGATCAGAGATCAAGATGGCGATGGATACGGCAACGACGGTGCGTGTGGTGGACAGCCCCACGCCGGCGGTGCCCCCTTGGGTGTGCAGACCAAAGTGACAGCCGATGATGGCGATGAGGTAGCCAAAGATCGGGGTCTTGGCGAGACCGTTGAAGAAGTCACTGATCTGCACCACCTCGAGGGAGCTGCGCAGGAACAGGCCGGGGGCAATGTCGTAGGTGAAGTAGCAAACAAAGATGGCGCCCAAGGTGCCCAGCACCAGCGCGTACACGCTGAGCAGCGGCATGATGAACACCGCCGCAGCCACCCGCGGCAACACGAGTTTCTTGGCCGGATCGGCCCCCAACGCCCGAATGGCATCGACTTGCTCGGTGACGTTCATGGCGCCCACCTCGGCGGCCATGCCGCTGCCAATGCGCCCTCCCACGATGACGGCCGTGAGCGTGGGCGCAAGCTCGCGCAAGAACGACAGCACGATGACCCGGGGGATGTACTCGAGCCCACCAAAGCGCCGCAGGCCAAAGGCAAATTGGATGGTCATGACCATGCCGATGAACACGCTGGTGACGGTGACGATCCCCATGGATCGCACGCCCAAGATCTCCATCTGCTCGAGCAGGCTCTTGGTCTCGAAGGGGCGACGAAACGCCGCACGGGCCGTTTGACCGGACAACAGCGCGACCTCGCCAAGCTGCGCCAAAAAGCGCGACGCGCGGGGAAACGCTTGGGCCTGGGTGCTCACCGCGGGGCCCCGGGCGGCAGGGTGCGAAAGCTGCGCGCGAAGGCCCGAAACTCTTGGGCACTGGGCGCATGGCCCGGAGGTGCAATGTGCACGAAGTCGTAGATGCAGCCATCCTTGCGCAGCACGAACACATCGAACGCATAAGGCACGCCATCGAGCTTCGCCGTCACCACGGAGTGCAGCGCCTCGCGACCATCGAGGGGCTCGGTGACCTGCTCTTGCACGTCCCTCTCGGTGGTACCCATGAGCAAATGGTTGGTCAGCGCCACCAGCGGCGTGCCCTCGCCCTCGTCTTGGCATCGCGCGTTGAGCAGAACCGAAGCGCCGCGCGCATCGTCACGAAACGCGAGCACGGCGTGGGGCATGCTGACGGGCCGAAACGACGCCGGCAACTCTTGGACCGCAAATGCCACGCGGCCATCACGGTACTCGCCCTTGGCCCAGCTTGGCCCTTTGGGCCCTTGGCAGCCCGGCATCAGAGCCCCGAGCGCCACACCCCAGAGCGCCACGCCCAAGAGCGCCACACACCTAAGGACAAGGGTCTTGCTTGCTGCGGCTACACTCATCGTCGTGAAGGAGCACTTTGATAGCACTCGGGCGGCCTTCGCTGTGAGTTTCGGCACAACCGAGGCACCTTCGGCCCTGAATGCCCGCGGCCCCCGCGCCGTCCCACCACAAGTGCCCGCGGACTCCACCCGATGCGCCACATGCGCCGCCGTCTTCGCCCTTGCCGTGGCCGCGCCGGGCTGCGCCATCTACGAATACGTCGGCGTCGGCCCCGTCACCTCGGCCTCGGGAACCCCCGGGCACACCGGCGGTGCATTGGACATGATTGCTGGCGTCGGACGCATTGGCGGCCCCGTGCAGGCCACCGCCGGCGGCCACCTCAAGCTCGCCGAGAACATGAGCGAGGGCGGCCCCAGCCTCGGCCTCGACGTCTCTCCCGACCCCCTGGGCGGCCGCTTCGTACCTTTCATCGGAGCCGGCGTGCGCCCCTTCGGCATCGGCGGCGTGGGCAACCGAACCTTCGGCGGCGACAAGTTCGCCATCAGCCTCATGAGCCCCCACGCCACCGCCGGCCTCATGTGGCTCGTCGCACCATCGAAAGTGAGCTGGCCCTTCACCGACCACCTCGACCTCAGCATCACCGTCGTGTTGCGCACCACCGCCGAATACACGCTGCGCGTGACGTCCCAACCAAACGAGCTCTACCTGAGCGGCGTGCTCGGCATGGGCTTCTACTTCGGCGCCCACTGATCGGGTGCCGGCTGGGGCTTAACGGTGTCTGGTTTCGGAACGAGGTTTTGTTCAAAAGGGCTTTTTCGGCGTTGGTGTCAGGTGGAGATCATTTGGATCTGGGGCCTGCGGGGCTACGCGCTTTCGGGTAGGGCTGCGCGCGCTTCGTTGGCCCGCCGGAAGGCGCCGCTGTTGTAGACCGGTGTTAGGAGACGCCTCGAATCGATGGCCTTGCCCCTA
>JBIKNA010000076.1:0-22576 GCA_044358965.1 Polyangiaceae bacterium | reverse complement strand
ACGCAGCTGCCATCGGGGGCCCGCACCACATGGCGCAGGAAGCCGGACACGCTGCCGGTGGCCAGCCATTGCCGGCCGGTGCGCACACGAACGCGAACCTGGTCGTGGAAGCAGCACCGTGCAAGGCGCAGAGGCCCTTGGTTCGAGGCCTCTTTGATGCCGATGTAACGGTTGCCGACTGTTTTGGCCTGCGGGTCGTCGTAGCCAAAGCGGCTGATGCGCAACGACTCGTCGCTGGCCTCGAGGATCGGGAAGTCTCGGTCCACCTGCTCGTCGACGGCGTTACCGAACACGGCTTGGCACGTGTCGTAGCGGTCTTTGGGAGAGCTGACACCGCCCCAGCACGATCGGCCCTCGGTCCAGTACGGGTCGCCCGAGGGCAGCAGCTCGGAGGCAATCTGCACGTAGTCGCCCATGGTGCGCCCAAGGTCCGAGGACCTCAGCGACGCGATCGTGGGATCGGGGCTCACGCCGCTGCGCGTGGCGAGCTGCGCCTTGATGGCTTGGGCTCGGGCGGCGCCAATGCGTTGGTCCTCGATGCCGCGGGCGCAGAAGCCAGCGCTCGGCCGGCGCAGCAGCAAGCTTTGGTCATCGTCGTCGGTCTCGATGTTGAGCGCGAAGGTGTCCGGGGCCACCGTGGGCAGTGCGCCCTCGTAGGCCACGGTCCAGTCTTGCGACAGGTGCACCTCGGGCGTCTCGAAAGACACCCGAATGTCGGCGATGGCCTGGTTGTTTGGGTCGCGCGGTCCCGTGCGGAGGTTGTCTTTGGTGGGCACCAAGACGGGATTCGCTTCGCTGCCCACGCCGAGCAGCGGCTCGAGGGCGCCATCTTTGGCCACGAGCTGAATGGCCGAATCGAGCCTCGGGATCCGGTTGCCGCGGGTGGAGTCGTTCTTGAGCTGCTCGCTGCTGCGCGGCCGAAACGGCGCGGATACCGGAAAAAACTGCTCGCCGGAGGCCGCCGGGGTTTGCGGGTAGCCGTAGGGGTCGCCGCTCTTTTCGGGCATGACGCCCACGACAGAACTCACCGGCTCGACACCGGCGCCCAGGTTCGCGGGCCGTCGACATGACGAATCCCAGTCGTCGACGTCGATGGTGGACACCTGGCCGTTGGTGAGCACCGCGAAGGCAAAAACACCGCGCAACCGCCGGGGCCCAAGGCCCGGGCCGATGTCCGTTGCTGCGTCTTCGCCGTAGAGACGACCAGGCTCACCGTCTTGCGGTGTGCAAAGCAAGCCAGACAGCGAAGCCTTGCTGGTGGTGAGTACGGGCCAATCGTGCTGCGCAAAGGCAACGTGCGCCACCGGTGCGCCAAAAGAGAGTCGGTCGATCTCTTGGAAGGGGTTGACCTCGGCGTGAGGCCGCAAGAGCGGAGACCTCGGGGACGTCGCCGGATCGGTCACGTCGAAGAGAACCAGTGAGCCGTCCTTGTCGTCGACGGCATAGAGGTAGCGCTTGAGGTCCCTGGTGGTGGGGCTGATGGCGAGGGATCGCGCGTGAACGGTGCGCGACGGATCGCGCTCGCGGCTGAGCAACAACGAAGGGATCTCGCGCACGGTGCCGCCGGACAAGTCGAACCAGTGAATGATCGGAAGCTCGGCATCCGCGACGAACACGTAGTTGCCCGACGTGGCCATGGCGGCAGCGCGGGGCAAAACATCGGCGGGCACAACCAACGGCTGGCTGCTGCTCACCGGGGCGGGGCCGGCAGCGCAGGTACCAAACCCTTGGGGCAACGCTGGCGTGCTGACGCTGCCAAAGGGAATGCCGTCGTTGTAGACCGGGCCTCGGGTGGCCACGGCCGGCACCTGCTTGGCCAGCTCTACGGCGCTCTTGACGGGGCACGCTTGGGAAAGGCCGGCCGCAAGTTTTGGGTCTCCGGGCTCGATGCCCGCCCCGCGCAAGAAAGGCAGCGGGTCGATGACCACAAGCTTCGCCACGTTGTCCCGGTCGCCGGCGGTGACCATGACAAGGTCGTATGCCGTAGGGCCCGCCTCCGGGCGCGGCATGACGCTGATGGCGAGCGGCGTCTCCGGGAGCTTGCACGACGGCCAGGCGCCGAGGCCGATATCGCGCACCACCGGGGCGCGATCGCCGAGCAAGCGCTGCGAAGGCAGACCATAGATGGCGGGCTTGTTGACCTCGGCGGTGGCCACGAACACCATTCGACTGTCGGGCGTTGCCGCGACATCGACGGGCAGCATGCCCACGGGCAAGAAGTTGATTCCCGGGGTGGCGCGGTCGGTGTCGAGCACACCCGAAGACGACACGTCGACCACGGCCAGCTCGCCTCGCAGCGATTGCGTGACCACGGCGTAGACGCGCTTGCTGAGCCCGGAGCCATCTTGGGCGCGCGTCAGCAGTGCGCACTCGGACAGTGGCCGCGGCTCGGGCAGCGCTCCGGCTTTTTCTTCGAGGCAGATCGTGTCCATGCGCTGCGCGCGCTCGAAGGTGCGCACGGCCACCGGCGTGGGGGTTTGCTGGCAGCCAAACTGCGCGAGCAACAGAGCCCCCGCAAAAGGCGCCACCCGAAGAGTCCACGAGGTCAAGCTACGTCGCATCACGATCCCTTTGGGTCCGTGGGAATACCCAGGGTGAACACCACACGTTCAAAGGTGTCTTTGTTGGCGCGTGAATTGTCGAGGTCGATGACCTGGATGTACGAGTTGGTGAAGCTCGCCACGTAGGCGAAGCGATAACGCAACAAGTCTGCGGGAGCCCCCGCTCGGGTGTCTTTGGGGGCCAGCGCGTGCGCGGCCACCTGCTCCATGTCGAAGGGGTCAAAGGCCATGGCGAAGGGACCGAGGCCCATACGAATGACGTTTTCGATGCGGTCGGCCTCGGGGTCGTAGACGAACACCATGGAGGCATCGAAACACACGACGAACACGCGGAGGGCGTAGCGCCCGCTGCGATCGACGATGGGGGCCAGGTACAGCCGCGACGGCCCGAAAGAGAGCGGGATGCTCGTCTTGAGGGTGATGCGATCGGGGCTTGCGGTGCCTTGGTCGTCGGCGCCGACCTCGCCCACGATGAGCGAGGCTGGGGAGCGGTTCGCGATGAACACCCGCGCCGGAAGCCGGGCGCAGTCTTCCATGCGTCGCTTGAACTCGGCCTCGGACGCCGGGCGGTTGTCGCGGACCTTGGCCTTGCACGCGAGGCGCGGCGAGCGGTCGACCACCACCCCGCGCGAGTCGGCGCCGCCGATGTTGGTGGAAATGGGCACCGTGCCCTCGCGGATGAGGTACGGCCGCGGAAGCGACGGCTGCGGCGCCGGCAGGTTGGGATCTTCGATGCGCCGTGCACCTTCGTCGCGGTACAGACGGAACACGTCGAGACCGGCCACGTAGCGGCTGGTCTGGACGAATGCCGGCGCCACGGGCTCGTTGCTGCAGGGCAGACCCCCGACGCAGCGCAAGGCCCGGTCGTGGGGGATGGGCGCGATGCTCGTGCCGCCAATGGTGTTGTCGCCGAGCACCCACTGGAGCGACGGCACCGTGAGCGACGCGCTGGCACTCGCCCGGGAGACGCCGGTGGACAGAAGGCTCACGTTGCCGTCCGTTTGGTGCGTGAGCAGCAAGAACGTGCCGTCCTGGCTTTGGCTCATGCCGAAGGGCTCGCCCGGCATGCTGAGACGGCGTGAATTGCCCACGTCCGAGGGCCGTCCCGCGCGGAATGCGTCGGAGCAGCGGCCGCCGTTTTGGTCGGCGCCGCACTGAATGCGGTAGGGCGGGTAGTTCGTGGCGTTGTCGGCATCGCCCGTGGGCGGGGCCACAGCCGGGTCGTCGAGGTCGAGGGTGGCCCAGGTGATCGACGCGTCGCCACGGACGGGGACGAACAGACGCTTGCCGGCGTCGGCACATTGGGTCTCGGGGGCCAGACGCTCGGCGTCGGTGAGCGGCTCGCGCTCGCAGGACAGGACCTGTGCGTCGGTGGCGAAGGCGCCAATGATGGCGCCCTCTCGGAAGTATGATCGCGAATCGACCGGGGGCGCGCAGGTCTCGCCGACGCGCGTGGGCGACGAGCCATCGGCGGGGCTCGCCGGGACGTTGCAGGGCAAGGCAGCCTGGGCCGCGGCGTCCGTGCGCACCTTTTGAAGGTTGTACGACTGGAGCGTGCCGCCGCTGTACTGGAGGTCGAAGTCGCTGTTGGCAACGTAAAGCACGTTGCCACCGCGAGAGACGGCCAGCCCCACGGGGAAGTAGATTCGGTCCGTGGGCGGGGGGGTCCCGTCGCCAGTGGAGTAACACGACGCGATCGCCAAAGCGGCGAGCGTGGTGAGGCTCAGGCGAGAGAGGGCCTTCATGGGGCGCGGACACTACCGCGCTTTGCACGCGGGTGGAACCCCATCGTTTTCGCAGGCTTGAAGGGCGCCCCGGAGGCCAGCCGAGCCGAGGCGCGGGCAACCTGGCGGCCGGGGCCGAGCCCGGCACGACTGCGCAGGGCGCCGGCTACAACTCGAGGATGATGACCCCGCGCTGGGGCTCGTCTTCGGAAGGACGGTCGGTTCGGGGCATGGGGCGCGCGGGCGGAAGGGGCAATTCGAGCTCCAGCACCGCCTGATCGTTACGGGCGCGCTCTTGCTCTTCTCGCTGACGAATCTGCTCGACAATGAACGGAGGTAGCATCGGAACCTCGGGTAGCGGAAGGCAGGTGCCCGATTGACGGAGGCTGGTACTACGCGGGCCCCACTAGCGCGCCCGATAGTAAAAACGTAGCAACGCCGCTTTGGCGGTCAAGATGTGGGAGATTTCCCTATCTTCGATGGTCGCAGCGGTTGACGCGTTGCAGGGTGCATCAAAGCCCGGTGAACAACCAAGAAATGCGCTGTAGAGTGCGGACCTTGGCCCATTTCAGGCGCCCCCCTCGAACCTTCTTTCTGCGCGCGCTTGGGCGCGTGCTGGCGGCTGTTCTTTTGCTCGCCGGGCTGGTTCGCGCCGCCGAAGCAAAAGACGAACCGAGCCTGTCCTGGGAACGGCAAGACTGGGAAGGCGGGAGCGAGTTCGCTGCCCTTGCCCGCGAAGAGCTCGGGGCCCGAGCGCTTGTCGTCCACGACTTAGCGTTCGACCAGCTTCAACCCGAAGACGCCGTGCTCCTGTTGCACCCCACCTCGCAGCTCGATCTCGAGTCCCTTCGCAGGTTCATGAAGGCCGGCGGCCGCGTGGTCTTGCTCGACGACTACGGCACCGGAGACGCATTGCTCGCGCACTTCGGCATGGAACGCGTTGCCCTGCCCGCGCAACCGCTCGAAGCCCTCCGCGACAACCCCGAGTTGCCCGTTGCCGAGCCCGCAGGCATGCACCCGGTCGTGTCCGAGGTCTCCAAGGTCGTGCTGAACCACGCGACGGGCATTCGGCATCCGGACCTGTCATCGGTGTTGCGCGTCCGGGCCCAAGACGGCAGCGAGGTCGCCGCCGCGGTCGCCGGCGCCGTCGGCAAAGGGCGCTTGCTCGCCGTGGGCGATGCGTCCTGCGTCATGAACTCCATGCTGCGCTACAGCGGCAATCGGAACCTCGCCCGGGGCATCATCCGCTACGCGGTCGAGGACGACACCTGGGGCAAGCGCCGGGGCCGGCTGTTCATGGTGTCCGGCACCTTCGGCCAGTCCGGAGGCTTCGGCAGCGACGACGCCCTCACCAAGGTGCGAGAGCTCGGCCGAGCGCTCTCCGAAACGCTGGCCATCATGCGGCGCGACGGCATGCCTCCGTGGCTCGCCTACGGCTTGGCCGTCGCGCTCGGTCTTGGGCTGGTGGTTTGGGTGGGTGCCCGCGCGGGACGGCCCCACCGACCGGTGTCGCCGCGGTTCATCAAGGGGATCCCGGCGGTGGCGCAAGGCGGCCTGGCAGGGCACGTGGCGGTGGTGGGCTCCGCCCAGGCCTCTCGGATGTTGGCCATGCTCGAGCTCAAGCGCGCGCTCGAAGAGCGCCTCGCACAGCTCCTTGGTCTGGACCGCCCGCCTCCGTTCGAGGTGCTCCTGCGCGAAGTGGAGAGCTCCGAGATCCTCGACGCCCCGGCCCGGGGTACACTGCGCCTCATGTCGGCGCGTTTCGCCCAGATCGAGACCATGTTGATGATGAAGAACCGAGATGCGCTCGCCCGCGTGCGCGATGACGAAGTGCGAAACACTGCGCAAACGGTGTTCACCCTTTTGGATCTGGCCGAGAGCCGGACGAGGTCCTCGTGAGCAACGCAGTCACCGCCAACGAGGTCGCCGCCGCCAAAGAGCGCATGGAAGACGTACGCCGCGAGGTCGCTCGGGTGTACGTGGGCCCCTCCCGGGCCGTCGACTTGATGATCGTTGCGCTGCTGGCCCGCGGCCACGTGCTGCTCGAAGGCGTGCCCGGCGTGGCCAAGACCACCCTCGTCAAGGCCTTCGCCACGGCCCTCGGGTGCTCCGCGCGACGCATCCAGTTCACACCGGATCTGCTGCCGGCAGACATCACGGGCACCTACGTGTTGTCGCCGCGCGATGGCACCTTCGGGCTACGCGCCGGGCCCGTGTTCGCCAACGTGGTGCTCGCCGACGAGATCAATCGCGCGCCGGCCAAGACCCAGTCCGCGCTGCTCGAGGCCATGCAAGAGCGCCAGGTCACCATCGAAGGTGATCGCTTCGAGCTCCCGCTCCCGTTCATCGTGCTCGCCACGCAGAACCCCATCGACCTCGAGGGCACCTACCCTCTGCCCGAGGCACAAATCGACCGCTTCATGGTGCGCGTGCCCATGGGCTACCCCAGCGCCCGGGACGAGGCCGAGATGTTGCGTACGCACGGGCGCGAGCCTCCGGTGCTCCGCGCGGTGCTGGGCCCCGAAGACGCGCTCGCGCTGCAAGCCATCTGCGCCCGCGTGCATGTCGAAGACGACTTGCTCGACTACGCCGTCGCGCTCACCAGCTTCACGCGCAACCATGCCCGCGTCGCCTTGGGTGCAAGCCCTCGAGCAACCTTGGGTCTGGTGCAAGCGGCCAAAGCGTGGGCACTGCAGAGCGGCCGGGCGTTCTTGGTGCCCGACGACCTGCGCGCCGTCGCAGCCCCGGTGCTCGCGCATCGCATGGTGCTCACCGCCGAGGCCGAGCCCGACCCGAGGGCGCGGGATGGCATCATCGACGAGGCCCTGGCCAAGGTCGGCTACCGCCCCAACGCACGTCGCTAGGCGTAACACCTCGTAGACCTTCAGCCGTGCAACTTCACCCTACCCGCGCGACGTTCCAAGTGGCCCTCGCCGGGGCCGCAGTCATCGCACTTGGCGTGGCCGCGAGGATCCCCGCCGTCGTAGGCTTTGGCGGCGCCATGTTGCTGTCCATCGCCGTGGGGCGCGCCCTGGCGCTGGCCACGGTCACGCGCATCCGCGCCAGCGGCTTCGAGATGGTTTGGCTGAGCCCCAAGCGCGTATCGCGCTCGGCGCCGGGCGGCGAGATTCGCCTCGCATGTGAGCTCCGCAATCGCGGCGGCGACGACGCCTACGGCGTCAACGTTCGAGCCATTGCGTCGTCCATGCTTGGCGCACGCATCGAACCCGAAAGCATCGAGCTACCCCGCGGCGCTCGGGTGCGCCTCGACATCACGGTGAGCCCGCGACGTGTGGGACGCTGGGGCCTCCACGGCATCGCCCTCGAGGTACGCGGCACCCCCCTGGGCGGCGAAGGCCTCTACGAGGTGCCGCTCATGTTCGCCAATCCGCACGGCATCGAGGTCTTGCCCGAGACCCTGCAGTTGCAGCTCGCGAACCCTCGCGGCGGCCGCTCGCGACGATCGCACGAGGCCGGTCGGCCATCACGCATCGCTGGCGACGGCGACGCCCTGCGCGAGCTGCGCGATCTGGTCCCTGGCGATCCGTTCAAGCGTATCGCGTGGAAGGCCAGCGCGCGCCGGGGCCGACTGCTTGTGCGCGACATGGATCGCGACGAACGAGACGTCGTGTGGCTCCTGCTCGACGGATCCGTGGAGCTTTGGGCCGGCGCTCCCGGCGTCGCGCCGCTCGATGGCATGGTCGAGTCCGTGGCAAGCATCGGCGCGGCGCATCTGCACAAGGGCGATCACGTTGGACTCGTGGTCTCCGCGTCCCGGGTCCGCAGCTGGCTCACCCCCAGCAGCGGTGCAGGTCACGTGATGAAGCTGGCTGCCGCGCTTACGAGCGCCGCCAACATGGTCGATGAGGACCGCTCGGAGATCGACGAAGCGGGAGCGGCATCGCTTGTCAGCGAGCACCTTCGGCCGCTCGACCCCCGAGGCCTCACGGACATCGGCAAACGCGACCTGGACGGGCTGGCCGCGCGCGCCGAGTCCATGCGGGCAAGGGCGCCGTTTTCGCCGCGGGTGCCCCAGGCCAAGTCCACCCGAGAGCAACGCCTTCGACACTACCTCGCTGCCTTCGGCATCGAGGTTCCCCCGCGGCTCGACGGCGAGGGCGCGCGGGCCGAGGTCACGCTGCTCACCTCCATGGGCAGCCTTCTGCTCGAGAAGAAGCGCCCCAGCATCCTTCATGTCTTCGCCCCCATGCCGCGCAACCAGGGCGATTTGGCCCGCGCGATCCGCAAGCTGCGGGCCAAACACGTCGAGATCCGCTGGACGCTCCCAGACTTCGTGGGCTCCGTCGCTGCAGCCGAGAGCACCGACGCCGTCGGCGGGGTCGTCGCAGACGCTGTTCGCCTCCGGGCGAAGGTCGGCGCCGATCGCGCCAAGCGCGCGCTGGCCCGCCTTGGCGTCAAGGTGCTCACGCCCCGGGGGCTCTCCCGATTGTCCCGCCCGAACCAAGGCCCGATGGCTCCGGTTTCTTCGTCCCCCAAAGCGCAGGAGCCCACGTGAGCGATTTCAAAGATCCGAGGCGTGAGCTGTCGTCCCGGGGGCTTCGCCCCAAAAGAAGCTTCGGGCAAAACTTCCTGACCGCTCCACAGATCATCGACGCCATTGCGCTCGCCTGCGTGCCCGACGACGAGCAGCATCGCGCCCGGGTCTTGGAGATCGGCGGCGGAACCGGGGTGCTCACGCGCGCGTTGTTGCGGCGAGCCGCCCACGTGACCGTTGTCGAACGCGACCGAGAACTCATCCCGCTGCTCGAAGAGACCTTCGCCGAGGAGATTGCCCAGGGGCGACTCCGAGTGGTCGAAGCCGACGGGGCACAGGTCTCCTACGAAGACCTCCTGGGGCCGGAGGGGCCACGGGTGCTCGCGGGCAACCTGCCCTACCAGATCACTGGCAAGCTCGTGGAACGCGCCATTCACGCGGCAGCGGCGCTAGAGCGAGTCGTAGTGATGGTGCAGCTCGAGGTGGCCGAGCGCCTCGTGGCCATGCCTGGCACCAAAGAGTACGGGGCCCTGAGCGTGTTCACCCAGGCGGCCTTCGACGCGAAGATCATCCGTCGCGTGCCCAAGGGAGCGTTTTTCCCGCCCCCAGACATCACGAGCGCTGTGGTGGCGCTGGCCCCCTGCCGACCACCGCGGGCCCTCGAGACCGACACCTTTCGGAGCGTGGTCAAAGATGCGTTTGGCATGCGACGCAAGACGCTGCGCAACGCGTGGCGCGCCCTTGGCGAGCCCGGCGACGTGGAGCGCTGGGCCCAAGAGGCCGGCGTGAACCTCGACGCCCGGGGCGAGACGCTCGGCGTGAGCGACTTCGCCCGCATGGCAGACGCTATTCGCCGCCCCCGCCCAGCTCTTTGACGTAGCGGAGCGCGTCTTTGCGGTCGGGGTTGTTCGACGACGAAAGTTGCAAGAACAGCTTGTAGTGCTCCACGGCGTCCTGCCGACGACCGGTGCGGCGCATGGCCTCGGCAACCTCGAACTGCGCCGAGGGGAACCACCCGGGGCGCGGCTGCAGTGTGGCGCCTTCGTTGGCAGCGTAGGTCAGATGCTTGGCGGCGTCTTGGGCGTTGCCCCGATCGAGGAGCAACTTGCCGTAGCGGTAGCGCCAGAACGGCTGTTTGTCGTCGTTGCCGATGGCGCGGGCCCACTCGGCGAGGGCCGTGCCGATGTCGTTCTTTTCTTCGTAGCACTCGGCCAACATGGCGTGCGCCTCGTTGCGCGACGGCTTGAGTTCGAGGGCGCGCTTGAGGTCTTTCAGGGCATCTTCGATGGCGCCCTGACGGCGCTCCACGACGCCACGCTGCCAATAGGCGTCCGCGAGCAGGCGATCGAGGCCAAGAGCCTTGTCGACGTGGGCCCGGGCAAGGCCGAGCTGCGCTGGGTTGGAGTCGTTCGCAGCCCAAGCCACGTACAGGTGGTACTCGGCGCGGTTCGGGTCGAGCTCCACCGCACGGGACAGGTACTTCATGGCCAGGGGGACATCGAGACCACCGCGCTTGAGGTACGCGCGGCCCATGAAGTGGTTGGCCTCGGCGCTGTTCGTCCGTTGCTCCATGACCTTCTTGATCATGGGAATGGCTTCGTCGACAGCCCCAATGGCCGCGAGCGACGCGCCCACGCGGAGCTGGAGATCGAGATCACCGGGCGCCTTGGCCAGAGCGCTCTTGAAGGCTTCGAGGGCCTTGTCCACGCGACCAGACTCTTCGTACAAGATGCCGCGTTCGAGCGCCAAGCCGGGATAGTCCTTGTCGGCGGCGATGACCTTGTCGAACTCGGCCTCGGCCTCGGTAATCTTGCGCATCTTGCGCAGGGTGACCGCCAAGCGGAACTGCGCGCCAATGTCTTTGGGATCACGGTTGAGCGCCGTTTCGAAGTGGCTCACCGCGTCCTCGTAGTGCCCCTGTGCCGCGGCCACCTCGCCCAGGGCACGTTCGAGGGTTGCGCTGGGGGGGAGCTTGGCGGTCGCTTGCTCGAGCTTGGCTTGGGCCTCGCTGGCACGCCCCTGCGACGCGAGCAACGAGGCGAGCGCGGCGTACGCGCGCACGGCCTCGACTTGTTTCGGGTCGGCGAGGGCAATGGCGTCGTTGTAGCGCTGCTCTGCGGCGGTCTTGTTGCCGAGGGACTCTTCGACCTTGCCGAGCCACAACGCCAAGCGCGCGTCTTTGGGGTTCGCCTTGAACGCTGCGGCGAGCTGCTCTTTGGCGTCTTTGAGCCGCTCGAGCTGGATCTTGGTCTTGGCCGAGCCAACGATGCCCTCGACGTTACCGGGCTCTTTCTGGACCGCCTCGTCGAAACGCGTAAGCGCCTCGGTGAAACGACCATCGGCGAAGAGGATCTCGCCTTGGCCGACCAACGCCCAAACATTGCGTTGGTTGAGTTTGACGGCCTCGCCGAAGGCTGTGCGCGCTTCGGAGGGGCGCTCGCGCCCGAACATGACCCAGCCTTTGGCCGCGTATGCCACCGAAAGCTCGTTGGGGCTGGCCTTGCTTCTCGAGGGGCCATCGAGCACCAACTGCAGGTCCGACAGGGCCGCGGCATCTTCGCGGCTTTGCTCCCAACGGAGCCGAGCCCTGAGGGTGAGCGCGCCGGGGTGCTCCGACGACTGCGTCAGCGTCTCATCGACGGCCTTGCGAGCCCCCTCGAAGTCGCCAGCCAGGTACAGGGCCCGAGCCGTGCCGAACTTTGCGCGCGCGCCGCCGCCCAGGCCTTGCGCCAGAGCAAAGGCGGTCTTGGCGGCAGCGGCGTCGCGGGCGCCCAGTTCGACTTCACCGCGGAGCAACTGGAGGTCCATCGCGAGTGGGTCCTTGCCGACCTTCGCCAAGGCCGCTTCGATGCTCCGCCGGGCGCGTGCCGGATCCCCGGCAATGGCGTCTTGCGCGGCGAGAGCGGCCACCAGGTAGGGGCTGTCGAAGCCGGGCGGCACCTCTCCGAGCCAAATCTTTGCGCGAGACGCCCGTTCGCCTTCGCTGCCAAAGCGCGCCTGCGTGGCGAACTCGGTGAACACGGCGTAGGCCGTCAGCGCACGAGCCCGAGGGGCCCTCTTCCGCGCATCGGCGAGGTCATCCCCCACCGCCCGCGCGGCTCCGTAGGTGTCGAGCGAGAGCTTCTTGCGCGACGCATCGGAGGAGGACGCGGCCAGGCGCGCGTACTCGCCCTTGCGGACGGCGTCGAAGATAGCGTGATGGCCGAAGGCGCCAACGGGTGTAAACTGCAACGAAGCGCCGCCCACGACGAACAAGGCCGCGGCGAGGGCGACGTAGCGCCCCGCCTTCGAAGACTTCTTGGGAGCATCGGAAACGGCCCGCTTGGGGCCAGCGTCCATGTTGAGCTGGGCCTCGCCGGGGCTGTCCGTGGTGGCCGTAAAGGCCGCCTGCGGGCCCAACGGCTGCACTTGTTGGGGCTCCTCGGCGCCCAAGTCGACCTCGCCAAAGCCCATGGCGCCGCCGCCCCCGGCAGATACCGGCCCCCCCGTTTCCGAGGGAAGCTCGAACTCGCCAAATGCCGGAGCATCGGCCGATGGCGAGATGCCAAGCCCTTTCACGTCGAAGAGCGAACTCGACAGGCCCTCTTCGCCAGCAGCACCGGCAGAAGGCATCCCGTCGAAGTTGAAGGGAGCAAAGGCCGGCCCCCCGTGGGCCGGCATGGGCAAACCTGCACCGGCGACGGGCATCGGCAATCCCGCACCCGCGACGGGCATCGGCAATCCCGCACCCGCGACGGGCATCGGCAATCCCGCACCCGCGACGGGCATCGGCAATCCCGCACCCGCGATAGGCATCGGCAATCCCGCACCCGCGACAGGCATCGGCAACCCCGCGCCCGCAACAGGCATTGGCAACCCCGCACCCGCGATGGGCATGGGGAGACCGATGTTGGCCATTTGTGGAAGGTCCGATGCGGCAAGCGGCAGATCGTTCTGCATGCTGGGCAGGTCGATCTCACCAAAGCCGCCGCCCCCCATGTACGGGGCGGGCAAGCCCGCACCGGCCTGCGGCCCCGCGTACGAAGGCAGATCTGGCGCCGACCCGCGCGCCGCGGGCAATCCAACGTTGCCGTGCGGCCCCGCGTACGAGGGTAGATCCGGCGCCGACCCGCGCGCGGCCGGCAGACCGATGCCTGCTTGAGGCCCCGCGTACGAAGGCAGATCCGGCGCCGACCCGCGCGCCGCGGGCAATCCAACGTTGCCGTGCGGCCCCGCGTACGCGGGCAAATCGGCCGAGGAGTCGCGTCCAGAAGGCGGCGCGATGTCGCCAAATGCCGCCGGGGCCAAAGCCTGGGCCACCGGAGGAGCGCCAAACGGAACGGGCGGGGGCCCGAATGCAGCAGTCGCGCCTCGGTGTGGCGCTGCGGCCGGCAGACCCACGGGGTCGACCAACGCGGGCAACTCGGCGAGGTCCGGCGCCGACGGCGCGGCCGGCCGAGGCTTGGCTGGCAGATCGAGTTCGAAGTCCGAGCCAGAGGCAGCCGTCGGTGCCACGGGGACCTGCGGTGGCCGGCCGGCCGCGGGGGTGGGAGCAGGCGCCCTGGCAGCGGCAGGCTTGGCGCCGAATGCCGGCGGCTTGCCGGCCGCCGGCGCCGGAAGACCAATGGACTCGGCGAGCGCGGGAAGGTCGAGCCCCAACTCCCCTACGCCTTGCACGATGCCGGTCACGTCGATGTCGCCGAAACCACCACGGGGGGATGAATCGGGCTCGCTCATGCTGAGCGTGGGCGACTTGGCCGCTGCGGGCGCCGGCTTGGGCGCAACGGGCGCCGCTGCCGCGGGCTTGGCCGCAGACTTGGTGGCGGGCAAGCCGAGATCGGGAACGGACGGCTGCGGAGCCCTTGCCGCGGGAGCAGCAGGCGCAGGTTTGGCCGCAGCGGGGGCCGCGGGCTTGGGGGCAGGCGCAACCGCCGGCGAAGATGGCGGCGCCGCGTCGACCAAGGGGAGCTCCGGCACGGCCGTGGAACGCTGGGAGACCGGGGGGAACTCTGGCGACGAAGGGCTAGGTCCGCGCACGCCGGGAGCCGGCACACCGACCATGGTCATCTTCTTGGGCGGCGGCGGTCTTGGAGCGACGGGAGCGGCAGCAGGTGCTGCGGCGGGGGCGGCGGCGAGTCCGGGTGTCGAAGGCGGAGGCGCGCCAATGCCCGCCGCCGACACGCCCACCATCGTCATCTTCGGCGCCCGCTTGGGGGGCAAGGCCCCGCCGGCCGCCACGGGGTCCACGGCGCCGCCCGCTGCGGGCGCCATGACAAGGAACGTGTGCCCGCACTTGGGGCAACGCATCTTGAGCCCCGTCGGCGGAATACGCCGCTCGTCAACCTGGTAGGGGGCGTGACACGATTCGCACTCGACCTTGAGCATCCAATTCCTCGCCCGAGAGCGTATCACAGCGGGGTTTTTGTCACCTGTTTCTCGCGGAACCTGCGGGATTTTTGCAAAAGCCTGGCCCGCGCCGCAGCAAGGGCGCAGACTGGCCAAAGACCGGGGGCCGGCCAGCCAGGCGCCACGCACACGCGGGGTGCAGTTGTCATGAACACGACCGCACCAGCCCGACGCGCCGCGAGCCCCCTTGGTCCCGGGCTCTACATGGCCATCGCGGCCTTCTTGTTCTCGGTCATGGCCGTCCTGGCCCGAAAGGCCTCCGAGCACGCGAGCTTCATGCTCGTCACCTTCGCCCGCGCCGCCGTGGGGGCACTGGTGGCGCTTTTCGTGGGTCTGGCCCGCCGGGCCCCGCTTCGGGTCCACAATCCACGACTCGCCTGGCTCCGCAGCATCCTTGGCACCCTGGCCATGACGAGCACGTTCTTCGCGCTGTCGAGGGCAGACCTCCCGCTCTCCGATGGCACCACGGTGTTCAACCTCGCGCCGATTCTCGTCGCCGTCTTCGCGCCACGCCTTCTCGGCGAACGCCCGAGCCCACGCACCATCGGGGCCTTGGCCATCGGCTTCTTGGGAGTGCTCATGGTGGCCCAGCCAGCGCTGTTGTTCCCTCATCAAGGGCCAAGGCCCGCAACGGTCTCGTGGGCTGCCGCGCTGTTTGCGGCGCTGACGACGGCCCTCGCCATGCTCGCCCTACGCCGGGCCGGACAGCGCGAAGCGCCCGAGGCCATCGCCCTGCACTTCTCGGTGACGGCGACGGTGGTCACCTTCGTGCTTGCCCTTCGAGACTTCCGCGTGCCGGACGCCAAAAGTGTACTCTACATGCTCATGGCGGGCCTCTTCGCGGGCCTCGGTCAGCTCGCGCTCACGCGGGCCTATGCCCTCGGTGAGGCCCCTCGGGTCGCGGCGGTGGGGTACCTGCAAATCGCCTTCGCCGCGGTGTTCGGCATCTGGATCTGGGGCGAGCATCCGACGGCGCTCAGCATCGCGGGCATGATGCTCGTCACCATGGGCGGGGTGGTGTCGGCGTGGAGCCGACGCCCGGCGGAGCTGCGCCGCTGACACGTGCGCGCTCAGGTCTCTGCGGCACGGGTGTGCTAACCAGTTGAGCACTCCGTGGACACCATCGACGTCGTTTCCGCCAAACAGCACAACCTGAAAGGGGTCACCATCTCCCTTCCCCGGGGAAAGCTCGTGGTGCTCACCGGGCCATCGGGCTCGGGCAAATCGTCTCTGGCCTTCGACACCATCTACGCCGAAGGACAGCGCCGCTACGTCGAGTCGCTCTCGGCCTACGCGCGACAGTTTCTCGAGCAGCTCCCCAAGCCCGACGTCGAGCGCATCGACGGTCTGAGCCCCGCCATCGCCATCGAGCAGCGCCCGCTCGCCAAATCGCCTCGCTCCACCGTGGGCACCGTCACCGAGATCGCCGACTACTTGCGGCTGCTCTATGCCCGCACCGGCGAGCCCCATTGCCCGCAATGTGGCAAGCCCATCCGTGCGCAGACCGTCCAAGAGATCGTCGACCGCGTGCTCGACTTCAAAGAGGGCACAAGACTCGCCCTGGTGGCCCCCATCTGTCGCGGTCGCAAAGGTGAGCTGCGCCTGGAGCTCGGCCGCTTGCGCAAGGACGGCTTCGTGCGCGCCCGGGTGGACGGTCAGCTTGTGGACCTGGGCGACGAGATCGCGCTCGACGGAAAGAAGGCCCACGACCTCGAAGTGGTGGTGGACCGCGTGATCATGAAGGACGGGCTGCGCGCCCGCGTGACGGACAGCGTGGAACTCGCGCTCAAGCACGGCGACGGACGCTTGGGCGTCCTGCCAGAAGACGGCGAGGCGCTATGGCTCTCGGAGCGCTTTGCCTGCGTCGACTGCAGCGTGTCGCTGCCCACCATCGAACCACGGCTCTTCTCGTTCAACGGCCCCTATGGCGCGTGCCCCGCCTGCGAGGGGCTTGGTGCGCGCTCCATGGTCGACTGGGAGCGCCTCATCGGAGATCCGTCTGCTTCTCTGCGGCAGGGCGTGGTTCTCGGTTGGGGCCGCCGCGGCTCCGTGGCGCTCGCCACAGAGGTGCAAGCGGCGGTCACGGCGCTCGGCGTCAATCCCGACACGGCGTGGCAGGACCTGCCGCAAGAGACACGTGACGCCATCTTGTTCGGCCCATCGCCCCCGGGCGAGACCAAGGGCCGAGGCCGCAAGAAGGCCGTGGCCTACCAGGGCATCGTGCCGCGCCTCGAGGCGCGCCGCGCGGGCACCTCCGGCGGCGAAGGAGCCGAAGAGCCCGGCGATGACTCCGGCGTGGGGGAGCACGACGATCTCGGCCGTTTCGTCTCTACCCGGGTCTGCGCTTCTTGCGACGGCCGGCGCTTGCGCCCGGAGGCCCTCTCCGTTCGCTTCTTGGGACGCAACATCGCAGAGCTCGGCGCCCTCCCCTTGTCCGAGCTCGTCACGGTGCTGGGCTCCGCCGGCGATACCATCGGACCGCGGGCCAAGACCATCGCCGAACCGTTGTTGCGCGCGGTGGTGGCGCGACTTGGGTTCCTCATCGATGTGGGCCTTGACTACCTTTCGCTGGACCGAAGCGCCAAGACACTGTCGTCCGGCGAGGGGCAGCGCATTCGCTTGGCCACACAAATCGGCGCCGCGCTGGTGGGCGTCTTGTACGTGCTCGATGAGCCAAGCGTGGGACTTCACGCCCGGGACAACGAGCGCCTGCTCGCGGCAGAAGCCAAGCTCCGAGATCTCGGCAACTCCGTGCTTGTCGTCGAGCACGACCGCGAGGCCATCTTGGCTGCGGACCATGTCGTCGACATGGGCCCTGCCGCTGGCGTGCACGGCGGCTACGTGGTGGCGCAGGGCACCCCCGACGAGATCATGCAGAACCCGCGCAGCGTCACGGGACCGTGGCTCAGCGGGCTACGGGCGCTTCCGATCCCCCAAAAGCGCGTGCCTCGCGGCGCAGCCAGCCTGCGCGTCGAAGGTGCCCGAGCGCACAACCTCAAGAACGTTACAGTGGAGATCCCCATCGGCTTGCTGACCTGTTTCTCCGGGGTGTCCGGCAGCGGCAAATCGAGCCTGGTGGTCGACACTTTGCTGCCTGCGGTGCGCGCAGAACTGTATGGGAGCAAAGCTAGGGTGCTCGACGCCGACGCCATCGTGGGCCTCGAACACCTCGACAAGGTCGTCGGCATCGATCAGGCGCCCATCGGCCGCACGCCGCGGTCGAACCCTGCAACATACACGGGCATGTTCTCGCTGCTGCGCGAGCTCTTTGCGCAGGTACCCGAAGCCCGGGCCCGGGGCTACAAGCCCGGGCGCTTCTCGTTCAACGTGAAGGGCGGGCGCTGCGAGGCCTGCGAAGGCGACGGCGTGCTGCGCGTCGAGATGCACTTTCTGCCCGACCTGTTCGTGGTGTGCGAGACCTGCGAGGGCCAGCGATACAACCGCGAGACCTTGGAGATCCGCTATCGCGGCATGAGCATCGCCGACGTACTCGCCATGACCGTCAGCCAAGCTGCGGACATGTTCGAGTCGCAGCCGCAGTTGCGCGAGCGACTGCAGGCGCTCGAGAGCGTTGGCCTCGGGTACCTGACGCTTGGGCAACCGGCCACCACACTCTCCGGCGGCGAGGCACAGCGGGTCAAGTTGGCCCGGGAGCTTGCCCGCCGCGCCACGGGTCGGACGCTCTACGTGCTCGACGAGCCCACGTCGGGATTGCACTTCGCCGACGTGGAGCTCTTGATGCGGGCGCTGTTCGAGCTACGAGACCAAGGCAACACCGTGGTGCTCATCGAGCACAACTTGGACGTGATCGCGTGCGCAGACTGGGTTGTGGACATGGGCCCCGACGGCGGCGCCCGGGGCGGCACCGTGGTGGCCAGTGGCCCCCCGGAGCTTGTCGCGCGAGAGCCGCGGAGTCATACCGGACGGTACCTGCGCCCAGTGCTCGAGCGCCCACGCTAAGTCGCCGAGCATGATCGAACGATCAAGCTCGGCGCTTAGGGTTTCCATTGCGATGGATGGCTCAACAGCCCCAACGGCTGGGCCTTGTGGCCAAAGGCGTTTGCGTCGCCTTGGCCGCCCGAAAGCACTTAGGAGTAATCGCGCTCCATGCGCTCTTGGTCTTCTTTGCAGCGAATGCAGAGGTTCGTCTCCGGGCGAGCCTCGAGACGCTTGATGCTGATCTCCTCGGCGCACTCTTCGCAGACGCCAAAGGAGCCGTCTTCGATCTTTCGGAGCGCCTTCTCGATCTTGTCGAGGAACACCTTTTCGCGGCCCCGAAGGCGAAACGTAAAGGACTGAAGGTACTCGCTGGAGGCCAGATCCATCTCGTCGGGCAAGTCGTTCGCGTCGAGGGTCATGTCCTCTTCGAGCGTCTGCTTCGCCTTCTTGACGATCTCCTCGCGCTTTTCCGTCAGAAGCTGCTTGAACCGCTTGAGCTCTTGCTTCTTCACGTATGCCTCTTTCGCTGTTCGTCGGTGCGATGCAAGGGTCGAGACTGTCCCTACCCTTGGTCCTGCGTGTTCGATGGCCTTATGGCGCTCGCGAGCTCTTGAGAGAACCCCCCTCGCAAGCAAGGGCAGCGACGTTAAACACCCCCGGATCCTTCGTCAACGGTCCAGGAGGGCGAATCGCCCGGCATCGCACAAATGCGCGTGGTTTCGCTGCATCACAATGAAGGGGCGCACTGTGGACACGTGTGTGCAACGCCGCACGGAGCGTGCGGCGAAGACCGTGTACAGTCAGCTTCGTGACGCAGACCAAGGCCTCCGCCCCCCGTTCGCAACGGAGCCGCAGGACCAAGCCTGACGCAGCCTGGACCGCGGCGACGCTCTTCGCCGGGCTCGACGAAAACGGCATGGGCCCGCTGCTCGGCCCGCTGGTGGTCACCTGCGTGCCAGCCGAAGCGCAGAGTGAACGCGGCGCCCGGGCGGCGCAACGCGGTGCCACCGTTTCGCAACGGTCACGCGCCGGCGACTCGAAGACCCTGGTGAACTTTCACGACAGCCGCTTGGGCGAGGCCTGGGCCCGGGTGTTGCTCGAGACCGAAGCGGCGCCGCTGCACAGCCCCGAAGATGTCCTGCGCAGGCTGTCGTTGCACCCTGCAGCGCACCTCGAGGCGCCTTGTCCCGACGGGCATCGGATGCAGTGCTGGGGCCACGCGCACGAGCAGTTCGAGGCCGACGCAGACCTGCTGGACGCCGTTCGAAAGGACGCCGCCGCGCTCGCCCGCCGAGGGCTCCGTCTCGGCGCACCGCGCAGCGTGATTCTCTGCAACCGCCGGCTCAACGAGGCGGCAGACCGCGGCATCTCGCGCTTTACTTGCGATCTACATGCAATGGAGGAGCTGGTCCTCGACGTCAACGCCCGTTTTTCTCGCGAGGTGTTTGCCACCTGCGGCAAGGTCGGAGGCTTCGACCGCTACGGCGATGTGTTCGGGCCCTTGGGCGGACGGCTCCACGTAGTCGTCGGCGAGTCCCGGGCGCGGAGCGAGTACCATGTGCCCGGCGTCGGTCGCTTGGCCTTCGTGCGCGACGCCGATGGCAGCAACTTGCTCGTGGGGCTGGCCTCGCTGGTGGGCAAGTACCTGCGGGATCTGCTCATGCGCCGCATCACATGGTTTTACCGGGCGCAGGCCCCGGAGCTGCCCGAAGCCAGCGGGTACCATGATCCCGTCACCAAGGCCTTTGTCGCGCAGACCCAAGCGCAGCGCCGCAAGCTGCGCATCGCAGACGACTGCTTCGCACGGCGCAAGGCGCTCTGACCTCGGGCGCACGAAAGGGCCGCGCTCAAGCCGAGGCGCGACCCTTGGGGCAGCATGCGCCGCGCACGGGCGCTTGCGGGCGCGTTACTTCTTGGGAGCGGCGGAGGCGCTGCCGGCAGGCACCGGGGCGGCGCCCTGAAGCATGAGCTTGGCCTTGGCCACGGCGTCCTCTTTGGACAGGCGCCGCTGATCGGCGCCGGGCCCCTTGAGCAGGTACTCCTCGTCCGCGACCCCCGTGACAAGCGCGCCTTTGCGGGCGATGAGCGCCTCGACCTTGGGCGCGTCTTTGCCCGCCTGCACCACGATGTGAACGGCCTCGTCGCCCACGTCTTTGATGGGCAAGCTGCCCGGGCGCTTGAGCAAGGACTTCATGATGTCCTTGGCTTGGTCCGCGTCGTGGGCGCCGATGGCAAGCCCACGCCAGCGTTTGTCGCCGTCTTTGTAGTAGCCCACGGCGCCGGGTGCCGCGAGACCGCTGATGCCCATGGGCTCTTTGGTGAAGTACTCGATGCCACCGGTGATGAGGTTGGTCTCGGGCAAGGCGCGGGCGAGCGCGGGCTTGTCGGCCGCACCCGGAAGTTTGTCGCCGATGTCTTTGCCGAGGGCCGTCAGGATGGCGTCGCTGGACTTGGCGAGCTGCTCCGGGGTCTCTCGTTCGTTGTTGTACTGCAGCTCCACGAGATGCACGCCGCGGAACACGTACGCGCGGCCCGTGCCGATGGCGCCCTGGGCCTTGGCGGCGAGCGCCCGCGGGGCGCCCTTCTCTGCGGGGTCGCCAGCGACCACGCGTTTGGTGAACATGCCGTAAGCGCCGGCGTCCGTATCGAACTGCGCAAGGGTGACCTCGACGTTGCCCCCGGCACCTTTGCCGTCGACGTAGTCGAAGCGCACCACACGCTTTAGACCAAACTGCTTGTAGACCTCGCACTCGCCGTCGAACGCCGTGGTGCAGACCTCTTCGAGGGTCAGCTTGCCCTTGTCTCCGTAGGTCTTGGCCTCGCCCTGGGGGTCAATGCAAAAACCTTGGCTGCTGGCCGGGAAAAAGGCCGCGGAAATAGAGTCTTTGACGGGGCCCGGGCTGGCACAGCGGCTGGCCTGCGCCGAGCCCGAGGGGGCCGCAGCAGCGGCCGACGGGGGCGGCGCGTCGCCGCGCGGCTTGGGGGGCCCACCGTTGTCCTTGTCGCAGCCGGCAAGGCCGAGCACCACAGAGACGAAGAGGCACAGGTCGAGGCGAGCGAATCGGGGACTCATGGACGGCGATGTATACAGCGCCCTGGGGCCACGAGAGCCTCCGAAATGGTGCCCGAGGGAGCGCAAATCGCCCCCTCGCGGGGCCTCGACGCGTGGATCCCAACGGGGCACGAAGCCCGCACCTTTTTGCGCACCCGGAAAAAAGGTCTGCCATCGACCCGTCCTACACCAAGGTCAAAACGCTGAATTTACTATAATTTATTGAAGAGGCCGCCTGGAACGAGCCTTGCTTATCCGGGGCCAGGTCCCACGACATGACAACCCGCCTCACCCCGCTCGATGTCGTTATGAGGGCCCAGCGCCGCCGGAGCCACTCGGGGGGCTTCACGCTCATCGAACTCATGGTCGTGGTGATCATCATCATGATCCTCGCGGTCATCGCCGTGCCGGGCGTCATGAGCGCCCTCGACGACCAGCGCACGTTCAACTTCGCCTCGAGCATTGCAGACTTGGGACGCGCGGCGCGCGTTCGGGCCAAGGCCACGGGCCGGGCTCAACTTCTCGAGTTCGCAGCGAACGGCACCACCCAGCGCGGCTCCGTGCGCGTCTACGAGGGCGGCCGCGTGATCCCGGCGGGCGGCGCTGGGGTACCCGGGCGGATCCCGGCCGGTGGTTGCACGGTAACCGGCCAATGGAACGTTCGCATCGAGCCCGGTCAGGGCTTCCCCGCCGACGGTCCCTACGGCGAATTCGTCGACGCAGTAAACCTAAACTACGCAACGGATGCGGTCGTGGAGAGCAAGTTGATCGACCGTTCCAACAATGGGTCCACCGAGGTCAACGCGTGGGCGCTTTGTTTTGAACCCAACGGAGAGGTGTATGCGCGCGGCAGCGCTGCGTTGCTGCAGAACAGTCCTCTTGCCGAGGTGCTCTTCGACATGGAGATCCGCCACATTCGCAACGGCGCCCAGACCGGGCCCACTCGGCACGTACTGTTTCCCCAAGGCGCGATTCCTCGCGTGCAGTCAGGCCTGTAAGCCATGATCAGCAGAAGCAAGCGTATGTCTGGGGCGCGCGGATACACGATGGTGGAGGTCGTGATCGCGATGACCTTGTTTGCCATCGGGGGCGCGGGTGTCCTGGCCATGCAGGGGGCCAGCGTGAAAGGACACGCCGATGCGCGCAACCTGAGCACGGCCACCAACGTGTCTCGCGTATGGCTCGAGCGTCTGCGCCGCGACGCATTGATTTGGGGTACGCCAGACCTGAACGGAACGCCGCGAACGCTGGCCGCCACGCGGTGGATGCAGGGTGCCAATGGTGCCGCGAGCACCGGCTGGATCACCCCCGCCAACGCGAGCGTCACCCAGTGGGTCAACGCAGGCACCGGCGAGCGCCAGAGCCCGGCCTTCGATGTTCGCGGTGTGGACCAGCCCGAAGGCGACGAGAAGGTGTTCTT
>JBIKNA010000403.1:0-6924 GCA_044358965.1 Polyangiaceae bacterium | reverse complement strand
AGTTCCGCGGTGGTTGCAGACAAGTCCATCGATGGTCTCGTCGAGCGCGCAAAACCCGAGGCGTGCGCCTGCGGTGGCGATGCTCTCATCATGATGGGCAAGTCCGACAACGCCGTAGGCACCAGCTCCCAGGGCGTGGCGAACTTCAAGGTGGTCCGGTACCTGAAGGGGGCCGAGGCCCCTGCGGCGAAGTAACCTCGGCGTTCTCGCGGGCGCGCAGAAATCCCACTGCGAATACGCACCATGTAGGTATGCTGCGCGCCCGGGCCACCGGCCACGCCCTGCCATCTCGGCGGGGCGCTGCCAGCGTCGGCCCCAAGGAGAATGAGCGTGCGCTTAGGAGTCGATTTCGGGACCACCCGCACCGTTGTGGCTTACGCAGACCGCGGCAACTATCCCGTCGTCGCCTTCGAGACCCCAGATGGCGACTCCGTGGATTGGTTCCCCTCCGTCGTGGCCGAACATGAAGGCACGTTGGCCTTCGGCTTCGACGCCATCGCCGTTGCACAGCGAAAGCAAGCGAGCCCCGTTCGCTCGTTCAAGCGCCTGCTCGCCAATGTCCGCGGCACCCCGAGCATCACCATTGGTACCGTCACCCGCACGGTGCCCGACTTGCTTGCCGAGTACCTCGAGGCGCTTACCCAAGCCCTTCGCACCCGCTCCAACCTGAGCGCCGCGCTCCGCCAAGACAAGAGCGCCTTCGAGGTCTGTATCGCCGTTCCGGCCAACGCCCACGGCGCGCAGCGACTATGGACCCTCGATGCGTTCCGGCGCGCCGGCTACCACGTGCGCTCCATGCTGCACGAACCCTCGGCGGCGGGGTTCGAGTACACCCACCGTCATCGCGATACGCTCAGCACCCGTCGCGATCACGTGGTGGTCTACGACTTGGGCGGGGGCACCTTCGATGCCTCGCTATTGCGCATGACCGGGGCCGCGCACGATGTCGTGGCTACCGCGGGCATCAACGCATTGGGTGGCGACGACTTTGACATGGTGCTGGCCAAGCTTGTGCTCGAGACCGCCGGGGTCAACCCTGGAGATTGGCCCCCGGAGCATTGGCCCGTGCTGCTCGACGTTTGTCGCAGCGAGAAGGAACGCATCAATCCCAACACCCGCAAGGTCCACATCGATCTCGACGGTGCCTTTGGCGACCGCGCGCCGGTGGCGCAAGTCAGTTTGCCCGTCAGCACGTTCTTCGATGCGTGCATGCCGCTCGTCAACCAAAGCATCGACGCCATGCTCCCGGTCATGCAGCGGCTCTCGACGGAGGCTGCAGATTCGCCAGCGGGGGACACGCCGGCAGACATCGCGGGCATCTATGTGGTCGGTGGTGCCAGTGAGCTCCCCGTGGTGCCGCGGGCGCTGCGTCAGCGCTTTGGTCGCCGGGTGCATCGATCGCCGTACGCGTCCTCGTCCATTGCCATTGGCCTTGCCATCGCCAGCGACGACAGCTCGGGCTTTGCGCTCTCCGATCGTTTTGGCCGTACCTTCGGCGTGTTCCGCGAAGCGTTTCGCGGCGACGAGGTCACCTTCGATCCGATCTTTACCCGCGACGCCAGCCTGCCCGGACCCGGCTCCGACACCATGGTCATGCGACGGAGTTACCGCGCCGCACACAACATTGGGCACTTCCGGTTCTTCGAATGCGGCGACTTGGGGGGCGACGGGCGTCCGCACGGTGATCTCACCATGTGCGGCGAGGTGCTGTTTCCCTTCGACGCCAACTTGCCGCAAGAGGGCTCACAGCTCTCGAAAGTCCCTGTGCGTCGCGCCGACGCAGGCCCGCAGGTGCTCGAAGAGTACGCTCTCGACGCCCACGGAGTGGTCGTGGTCACCATCCGCAACGTCGATGCAGGCTATGCCCGCACGTTTCGCGTAGGGCCCTGAGCACGGCGCAGTGCAATCGTCGGCATTCCGCCGATTCGCACTGCAGCTTGCACCCTCTCGGCCACCGTCCAGGGGGCCCAGCTCCGCGAAAGTGGCCGGATTAGGTATCTAGGGACAGGTTCGTGCTAGGCTCCGCGCGGTTAACCTACCGGCATTCCAGCCCTTCTCGCGTACCCCATGACTGCGGAGCAACCGAGCCCCGACGCCTCGCGGCAGATCATCAACCTTGTTGTGCCCGTGCACAACGAGGCTGGCAACCTTGAGCGGTTGGTCGAGGCGTGCGACGAGGCCGTGGCCAAGGTCGAGGGCGTTCAGTTTACCTATGTGTTCGTCAACGACGGCAGCCGCGACAAATCGCTGGCGGTGCTCGAGAAGCTCCAAAGGCGTCGGCCCGACGACGTGCTGGTGGTGGACTTGTCTCGGAACTTCGGCAAAGAGATCGCCCTTTCTGCCGGCGTCGACCACGCCGACGGCGATGCGGTCATCTTTCTCGATGCTGACTTGCAGCACCCCCCGAGTCTGATCCCAGAGCTTGTGGCCAAGTGGCGCGAAGGCAACGAAGTGGTCGTGGCCGTCCGCAAGAGCACCGAGAAGAAGACCCTGTTCCGGCATCTGAGCAGTGGCATGTTTCAGAGCTTCTTGGCCCGCTTCAGCGACCACGAGGTCGTCCCCGGGGCCACGGACTTCCGCATCATCGACCGATGTGTGGTGCTTGCGCTGCGCGAAATCACCGAGCGGCAGCGCATGTTTCGCGGGCTCATCGACTGGCTTGGTTTCCGCCGGGCGCTGCTCGAGTTCGAGGCCGGGGCGCGCTACGAGGGCGTGCCTTCGTACTCCACCGCCAAGCTCATCCAGCTCGCCATCGACGGGTTCTTGTCGCATAGCGAGGCGCCGTTGCGATTTGTGTTCTTCGGTGGCGCCTTCACCGTACTGGCTTCGGCGTTTGGCCTGTTGTGGATGACATTCGCCATTCGATTTGTGGGCAAAGAGTGGTTCTACACGCCACTTGCCAAGGCCGTGGTGGCCAACACCGGCATCATGGGCGTGTTGCTCTTGGCCATGGGCACCGTGGGGCTGTACGTGGCCAAGATTCACCGCGAGGTCAAAGGTCGGCCTCTGTACGCCGTGCGCAAGCGCCTAGGCGCGCGCAGCGGGCATACAACGCGAGGCGACGCCTAGCGTGGGCACCTTGGGCAAACAGGGGTGGTTCCAACGATACGGCGAGCTCTTGCTCGGCCTCGTGTGCGTCACCATTTACGCCGGGGTCACGCTCTGGCCTGCCACCCGAGAGTTCTGGCACCCCCAGGGGCGCCCGAACATGCTCAGCGATGGCACCGACCCTCGCGGTCTCCTTTGGGCCTACGAGATCATCTGGGACACCTTCAAGACGAACCCCTCGCGCCTCTTCTACGGCGCGATCTACAGCGAGATGCGCGATGCCCCGGGCGCCACGGCGCTTTGGATCCCCTTCGTGGAGCGCGCGCTCGTCCTCGTCATGCACCCGATCACCAACGAGAGCACCATCACCACTGCCGTGGTCTGGGGGTTCTTGGTGCTCAACGGCATGTCCGCCATCTGGATGGGACGGTCGTTCCGCTGGCCGTGGTTCCTTACGCTGCCCATGGCGCTCGCTTTCGAATGCAACCCCTTTACCCGTGGTCGCGCGGTGGTGCACATGGGGCTTGCGGGCATCTTCTATCTGCCGCTCATCCTCGGATCCATCGAGCGTATCTGCCGTATGGACCCATGGGAGCCTCCTGCGCAGCGAGACCGTACCATCATCAAGTGCGCTCTCGCACTCCTGCTCGCTGCTTCTTCGGCGCACTACTACATCATCGTGACCATCGGGACTCTGCCCATGTTCGCGTTCTTTTTCTTCCGCCGAGCGCGCGCGTTTCCCAATGCCGGTCTGCTCACCCGTCTGAAGTGGATCGGCATGGCAGCGTTGCCGAGCGTGCTGTTCGTCGGCTGGTGCTTCAAAATGGCCGTGCCGCGTAGCTTGCGCCACAACGTCATGGCCTATCCCGAGGCAGACCCGGCGGTGAACATCCAGTACCTGCACGACGTGGGGGCCCACGCCATCGACTACGTGGCGGGCGACGTCAAGAACGGCATTCGTGACGTGTTTCCGTGGCGCGAGAAGCTCAACATCTTCATTCGCCAGAACCTGGACTATTCGCACCCGCAAGAGCGAGCCAACGGCATCCGGTGGGTGTTCTTGTTCCTAGGCCTCTTGGCGCTCATCTTCTTTCTGGTGTGGACGGCCAAGACGGTCGAAGAGCGCAGAACCCACGGGCTCATCGGCTTCGCCTTCCTGCTCGCGCTCTACGCGTTCTTCTTGTCGCTCTCTCCGCGCGGACTCAAGAGTTACGACGACGAGCTTGGACCGTCATTGCTGCTCTACAAACTGATACCGAACTTTCGAGTGCCCAGCCGCTTCGGGCCGACCGTGGGCCTGGCCGTCATGCTGGCCGCCACGGAGTTCTTGGCGCAGTTCTGGCGAAGGCCCAAACCTTCCGACTGGTTTAGCAAGGGGGCGGCCTTTGTCGTGCTCATGGGGTTCTCGGTCGGCGAGTTCTTGCCGCTCGAGCAGGTGATCTCCACGGCCTTGCGTCCGGCCCGCAAAGAGCTCGAGCACCCCGGCAAGGTGTGCGGCATGGGCATGTTCGTCCCCTTCAACACCTACGACTACTGGGCCTACGAAGAGACCCGCGGCACCCGCTGCGCGCTGGTGTACCCGAGCTCCGAAAAGGAGGCCGCGCGCCTTGAGGCCGCAACGCGCAGCGACGCCTCTACCATCGAGCTGGCAAAGTGTATGGGGGTCGATTGGCTCGTGTTCCGCAACGGCGCCGGCGCCGGCGTGTGTCGTGCGCTCGACTTCCAGATGGTCTCGCCCGATTCGTGCCGCCGGGCGCAGCCCACACCCCAGAAGCGAACCTTCGCCCAGTGCGGTGGTCGCAAGTAGCAAGGAGAGCATCTTTGAACGAGGTCGTGTTCTTTGGAGGTACTGCGGCAGAGCTCATCAAGCTCTTTCCGGTGCTCCTTCGCGCCGAAGAGGCCAAGGCACCCTGGTGCATGTTGTTCTCGGGGCAGAGCCCCCAGGGTTTTCGTGGCCAGTGGAACGACTTCGGATTCCCCGCCGAGCGTTTGCACGCCCTCATCGACACCAAGGCAGATTTGCACCGGGCCCAAGATGCCGCGGTGTGGTTTGCCCGGGCCATGGCCGTCCCCAAGCGCCGCATCCGACAGCTCGTGGGCGATTTGCGCCCAGGCACGCCGTGGATCGTTCATGGCGACACGCTCTCTACGCTTGTGGGCGCAGTGCATGGACGCCGTATGTCCGCCACCGTTGGACACGTCGAGGCAGGGCTGCGCTCGGGTCGGTACCGTGAGCCCTTCCCCGAAGAGATCTCGCGATCCATGGTGGGGCAGATCGCCAAGCTGCACTTCCCGCCAGAGCCCTCCGGCGAGGCGCACCTACGCCGGGAACACGCCCGCGGTCGCATTGTCGTCACGCAGGGCAACACTCAGCTCGACGCCATCAGCGCAGCGCTGACCCGACCGCCGCCCCCGGACATTCCCAGCGGCGCCTACGGCCTGGTCAACATCCACCGCTACGAGACTTTGTTGTCCTCGGAGCGCAAGGCGCAGGTCAAACGTGTGCTGCTCGACGCCAGCGCCAAACACAAGCTCGTGCTTGTGGCCCACGAGACCACGCAGGCGTGGCTCGATGTCGAACACGACTTCCGACACGATCTCGAGAAGAATGGCGCCACGCTGCTTTCGCGTCAGCCGTTCTTGCGCTTTGCCCACTGGCTAAACAAGGCGCGGTTCGTCATCGCCGATAGTGGCGGCAACCAACAAGAGTGTGGCTACCTAGGCGTGCCGTGTTTGTTGCTGCGAGTGGTCACCGAGACGGCCATCGACCCGAGGCGCAAGTGCGTGGTGCTGAGTCGCTTCGACCGCGATGCCATCGATCGGTTCTTGGCGGACCCAGACGCGTATCGCGAGGCTCCGCTCGAGCTCGACGACCCGCCGGCCACAGCCATCTGGCGAGAGATCAACGCGCTCCGGCGCTAGTGCTACAAGCCGCGCTTGGGCTGGCAAAGGGTGGATCGTTCGACCCCCAGATGCCTCCAAGCATCAACGAAATCAGGTAGTTCCGCGTTGCGCACATGGTGCGCAAGAGTGCGTAACTGTGGGGATTCGTTGCCGCATGCTCCGCACCTCGGGCGTGGCACATGAGCTGCTTGATGCGCGGCGAACCCAACGCCCCCAACGCCCCTCTCAAGGAACACCCGATGCGCACGTCCTTCCTCTCGATGCTCTCTGTCACCTTCCTCGCCCTTGCCATCGGCACCGGCTGCGCACAGCAAGAGGACGCCGTGGCGGACCCGGCCGGGGCCAACCAAGCCGCCGACGTGCAGGACCTGACGCAACAGAGCGATTCGGCCATCATGGGCAAGCTCAATGGCATCCTGAGCGGCGTCACCTTCACCTCGGAGAGCGACTACCCTTATGTGGTGCTCGAGGGAGAAGCCGTCACCGACAAGCGCCTCACCACCAAGATCGTCCGGCAGAAGCTTCAGGCCGCGGTCAAGGCCAAGAGCTCCGACCGCCGTGACATTCTGCCGGCCACGTGCCGCGCGCATCGCCTCAACGTGAGCACGACCATCGCCGAGGGTGACGCAGCCGTTGTGCCCGCGGACCCGAACAGCGACGACTATCTGTACGCACACCATGACAAGCAGCTGGGCATCGCGCTCAAGGTCATGCGCTCGCAGCTCCGCAGCGTCAACGGCTACACCTTTGGCACCAACGAGTCTGGCGACCAAGACGAGTTTGGCACCGTGGTTTATGTCTACGTGGGCATCTCCAAGACCACGGGCAAGCTCATCGCCATCATGACCGAGGCTGTCTACACCTAAGCCGCGCCGCGGCTTTTGACGACGCCACTGTACGCATCGAGGCGCCGGGGGGCCGCTCCCTGCGCCTCGCGCGTGTTTTGTGCTGTCCGCGTACCGAGTTACTAGG
>JBIKNA010000075.1:0-22715 GCA_044358965.1 Polyangiaceae bacterium | reverse complement strand
TTTGCGCAATGCGTGAACCGAAAACCCCAGCGAAAAGAGCGCGAGTGCCGCAAACGAAGTGGCAAGCCAGAGCGGGTACACAAAGAGCTGCCCTTGCAGCGAGAACCAGATGGCCCCCCTGCCCGTCTCCACTGGCCTTTGGGTGTCGAAGGCCCGGACCACCCCGTAGGCCAGACTCGTGGCCTGCTGCAGCGTGCGCGGGCTCAGGTTGCCTGGCGTGTCGGCCGGCGCGTGGTACGCGGCCACGTTGCCAATGGGCGCAAAGGAAAGACCCGGCAGGTTGGCCCGACGGAACACCGTGAAGTCCGTGTTGTTGGGCATGCGCTTGTAGACGGCATACGCGAGGGAGTTGCTGCTGACATGCGCCCCGGAGCGCCCAAGCAGCGACAACATGGCCGACTCGTCGCCGTGGGTCTCGAACATCCAGACCGGCCCCTGGTTGCCGCGGGCGTCGAAGTTGAGCACGAGCTTCGCGCCATAGACCCAAGGGTCGCGCCCTTCGACCAGCAGCTTGGCGCCCAGCAGTCCGCGCTCTTCGCCATCGGTGAGCGCAATCACGAGCGGATGCGACAGGGGCCCCCGGACGGTGAGGGCCCGAGCGGCCTCGAGGATGGCCGCGCAGCCCAGGGCGTCGTCCCCTGCCCCCGGCGCCCGAGGCACCGAGTCGTAGTGCGCCGCGAGCAGCACCGCCGGAAGCCCCGGCTGGGCGCCTTCCATACGCCCAAGCACATTGCGCACGGGCACGTCGTTGACGATGCCCGGCACAACGCGGACGCTGAATCCGAGGTCCCGGAGCTGAGCCTCGAGATAGCTCTGCGCCCGGTCGTGCGCGGCGGACCCCACGGGATGAGGCTCCTGGGCGATGGCCTCGACGTGCGCCTGTGCCCGTCCCGCCGCTGCGATCTCCGCCGAGGCGCTGGCAGGCAACGCCTGCGGCGGCACGACGTCTCTTGCGCCGAGCGTGATGCCGAGCACGGCCAGTGCGGGCACCAAGGCACGCCGGCCCAGGGCCCCAAGCTCCGGCATCAGCGCCCCGCGAGCGCGGCCACCAGCAAGGGGGCGACCGAGAACACATCCTCGGCGTTGGCCTTCTGGCTGCCGGGGTGCGAGTCGGTGCCGCGCACGTGCGTAAAGACGCCTGCGTCTCGGATCTTCTGCAGGGACTCGCCCGGCAACACCAGGTGGCTGGCCACGGCATGCACCTTGGTGGCCCCCGCTTCGAGATAAGCCCGACCGGCTTGAATCAACGACGATCCGGTTCGGATCATGTCGTCGTAGACCACAACTTCTTTGCCGCGCACATCGGCGTTGACGCCCGTCACGGACAGCGAACCCGTCTTGCCGTCGCGGGCCTTGTACACGAAGGCCGGCTCCACCAAGAGCGCGCGCGCCAAGCTCTCGACCCACTTGGCTCGCCCGGCATCGGTAGCGCCAAGCACATAGGGCCTGTCGGCCATCATGTCTTGGATGGCCTTGGTGACGATGGGGGCGCCATACAGGTGATGCGTCACATGCAGGTCCGAGAAATAGAACTCGGTGCCGTCGGTGTGCAAATCGAAGAGGAAAATACGCGAGCCCCCCTCGCAGTTGGGGATCGCCGACACCAGGCGTGCCCGCGTCTTGGCCGTCACCACCTCGCCGGGGTACACGGCGCGCTCCATGGTGGCATAGCCGAAGTACGGCATGACGATGGAGAGCGTGCGCGCCCCGGTGCGGGCGATGGCGCAACCGAGATCGTAGAGCTCGAGCCAATCGAGGTCTGTGGGCGTGCCCCCGAGCAGCACCACGTCGCGCCCCCAGGCCTCATCGAGCAAGCGCAGGTAGCGCTCGCCGTCGGGGAACGTCTTGCGCTCGATGCGCCCCACATCGAAGCCGCCCGCGGCCAAGAACTTGGGCTCGAGGTATGCGTAAGACGCGATGGTGTAGAGCAGCTTGTTCACGCCCGCAGGCTATCACGAAGGCAGCGGGCGCAAGCCTTACCCCGGCGGCCCCAAGGCGGCCATGGACTCTGCGGCCATTTCGGCGTGTTTGATGCAATCCGGGATGCCGGCGCCATCGAGGCCGTTGGCCACCACGAAGAGGCCCGGGTGCTCGAGCAGCCCTGCGCGCAGCTTGGCCACTCGGCCCAGATGCCCCACATAGGGCTGCGGGCTACGGTCCACGAAACGGAAGACCCGGAACGTCTGCGGTGTGGCCTCGATGTCCATGAAGGTGGCGAGCTCCCGCCGCGCCACGCGCAACAGAGCCTCGTCGCTTTCGTGGGCCCACGAGGCGCCCCGGGCGCCGCCAAAGAATACGCGGAGCAGCACATGCCCTTCGGGCGCACGGCCGGCCCATTTCGACGACACCCACGTGGACGCGAGCAACGGCGAGCCCGCAGACCTGGGCACGATGAAGCCCGTGGCGTCGAGCGCTCGCGGCACCTGATCCTCGCGGTAGCCGAGAAACAGCGTCGCTGTGGAGGCATAACGGAACGCCGAGAGCTGCGCGGATACCGAAGGAGCCACGTTCTTGAGCATGCGCGCGGTGGCATACAGGGGGCTCGTGATCAGCACCGCGTCCGCGGGAAGCGCCGAGCCCTCGGTGTGCACCATGTAACGCCCGAGCGCGCGCTCGGCGCCGACACTGGGCCGCACCTCGGACACGCGTTGTCGTAGCTTGACCTGCGTGGTCTTGAGCGACCGGAACAGGGCATCGATGAAGTCCCCGAGGCCCCCCTTCATGGTGCTGAACATGCTGGGCGTGGCGGCGCCTTCAGGGCGGGCCTTTTGACGCTCTTTCATCTGCGCGCGCATGGCCAGAATCAGCGAACCGTATTTGGCCTCGGCGTCGACAAACTGCGGGAAGGAAGCTCGTATGGAGAGTTCGTCGGCATCGCCAGCAAAGATGCCCGACAAAAGTGGCCCCACCAGCCGGTCCGCCACGTCTTCGCCCAAGCGCCGCGTCACGAAAGCCGAGATGGACTCGTCGTCGTTGGGGCCAAACACCTTGCGCGGCGTCAGCAGGTCGAGCCCCATGCGCAGCTTTTGGTCCCAGGAGAATAGGTCCGTCTGCAACATGGGCGTGATCTCGGTGGGCACGCCCAACACCAGCCCCTCGGGCATGGAGTGCAACCGCCCTTGGTGGGCGATGTAGACCTTGCGCGTGTCTGGGTTGGTGCCGATGAGATCGCCGTCGACGCCCAGGCGCTTGGCCAATGCGTGCGCGTGCGGCTTGGTCACCACCCAAGAATCGGGGCCGCCATCGAAGGTGTACCCGGCATCGTGCACCGTCTCGATGTTGCCGCCCACGCGGCCCTCGGCTTCGAGCACCGTGATCTCGCTGCCCGCAGGCAACAAGCGCTCGAGCGCCGCAGCGGCCGACAAGCCCGACACCCCAGCGCCAACGATGACGATACGGCGCGGCGCGGGGCCTCTTCCTGCTGCCGCTCCTTCTGCTGCTGCGTCAGGCATCGATCATCGGTCGGGCCACCGCCGCGAGCGCGCTCACAAAGTCATCGTCGTCGTTGAGCGAGGCTGTCCGCGACAGCCCAAGTCCGAGCTCTTTGGCCCAAGCCGCAGCCTCGATGTCGAGGTCGTAGAGGATCTCGACATGGTCGGCCAGAAAGCCCACCGGGGCCACAAGAACATGGGCCGCGCCGGCGTCTTTGGCCGCGCGCAGTGCCGTCTGTAGATCCGGGCCGAGCCACTCTACCGGGCGGCCCCCAGGCCCTTTGCTCATGCCCTGGCTCTGAAAGATGACGCTGGAGTGCGGACACGCTGCACCTAGACTTGCCTGCAGCTTCTCCACGCTGGCGCGGAACTCCGTCTCGTAGGCGTCGCCCGAGCGAATGATGAACACGGGCAAGCTGTGCGCCGAGAACAGCACGTGCGTGCGCGCGACATCGAGGGACTGCAGCGCCTTGCGTACGCGGGTTTCGTAGCAGGCGATGAGCGCCTGGTGGTTGCCCCAGTTGCCGCTCGGGACCACCTGCATGGTCTTGCCGGTCTCGGCGGCGAGGGCTTGCGCGGCCTCGGCCACAGACTCGCCATAGATGTGGGCGGAGTGTTGTGCGAGCGGCAGGACCACCACGCGGTCGACGCCCCGGGCCGCGAGCTTGGCGAGCACGTCTTTGGGGTACGGGTCCCACAGGCGCATGGCCAGCGCAACGGGCACCTGCAGCGCCGCCTCGAGCTTTTGCGTGAGACGGCCGCAGATGTCGAGCAGCGGCGACTTGCCCCCGATGGCCTCGTAGCGGCGACGCACCTCGTGCACGAGCTCGGGATCTGGTGCGTGGCCTCGGCGAATGTTGCGAAGGAATTCCGGCAGATCATCGAGCTTCTCGACGGTGCCGTGCGCAATGAGAAGTACCGCTGTGGTCATGCCGAACGCGCGCTCTTTTCGTGGACGTAGTCGACCACGGCCTTGACCGTGGAGACGGGGGTTTCGGGGAGGATTCCGTGGCCCAGGTTGAAGATGTGCCCCGGACGATTGCCCGCGGCCTCGAGCACGCGCCCTGCGTGCGCGAGCGCGATCTCTTGCGGCGCAAACAGCACCGTCGGATCGAGGTTGCCCTGCACCGCGCGATCGTGACCGATGCGGCTCCAGCCGTGCGCGAGGGGCGTGCGCCAGTCGAGCCCCAACACCGTGCCACCGGCTTCGCGCTGCACTTCGAGCAACGTGGCCGTCCCGGTGCCGAAGTGGATGACCGGTACGCCGGTCTTCTGCACGTCTTGGAGGATGTGTGCCACGTGCGGCAAGACGTATTCGCGGTAGTCGAGCGGCGAGAGCTGCCCAACCCACGAGTCGAAGAGCTGCACCGCGTCGGCGCCGGCTTCGATCTGTTTGTGCAGAAACCTTCGCACCACCTCGGACAGCTTGCCCATGAGCTTGCCCCAGGCCTCCGGGTGTTCGTACATCATGCGCTTGGTCTTGATGAAGTGCGCCGACTTGCCGCCCTCGATGAGATAGCTCGCCAGGGTAAATGGCGCGCCGGCAAAGCCGATGAGCGGCACCGGGAGCTCCTTCTTGAGCATCTGGATGGCCTTGAGCACGTAGCCCAGGCCCTCTTCGGGTTCGATGACGCGAAGCTTGTCGATTTGCTCGACCTTGGAGATGGGCTCGAATATGACGGGCCCCTCGCCCTTGGCGAAATCGAAGGGGGCGCCCATGGGTTCGAGAGGCAGCAGAATGTCTGCAAACAGAATGGCGGCGTCCATGCTGTGCGCCATGGGCTGCAGGGTGACCTGCGTGGCCAGCTCCGGCGTCTTGCACAACTCGAGCATGGAGTGTTTCTCGCGAAGCGCTCGGTACTCGGGCATGTACCGCCCCGCCTGCCGCATCATCCAGATGGGCGTGTAGGGCACGGGCTCTCGGCGGCAGGCTCGCAAGAAAACGTCGTTTTTCATCGGCCCAGAGACTACACCGAATTGACCGGAACAAGGTGAACGCCCGCACCCGCGGTGCCAGGCCTTTTGGAAGTGGCTTTCGTGCGTTTGGATGCCCGAAAGCGCCCCGGCGTGGCGCATGGCGACGCGCAAAAAGAGCGCCCCGGCGTGTGTGTGTTCCGAGCGCCGCGAAGAGCCCCGAGCGAGCCCCTTCAGGACTTCTGGTTGTAGTTGGTGTTCTCGAGCAAGATCACGTTGGTCTTGCTGCGGCTCTCGCCCACGCTGGTGATGTACACCGCGGGCTGGTCTTGCACGGGGCACACCTTCTCGCAGGCGCCGCAGCCAATGCACAGGCTCGGGTCGACGTGCGGGCGCTGGAGCTTGACCGTGGTCATGGCGGGCTGCTCGCCATTGGCGCCGGCGGTCTTCTCGCGCATGGGCGCCGTGACCTCTTCGACCCAGATGGCCTTGGGCGAAGTGGGGCAGAACTCTTCGCAGACGATGCACGGCGTCTGCATGCTCCAGGGCAAACAGCGACCGTGGTCGTAGAACGCAGTGCCGATCTTGACCGGCGGGGTGCCCTGGCCGAGCTTCTCTTTCTCGGTGATCTTCTGGATGGCGCCGGTGGGGCACACCTGCCCGCAGAGCACGCAAGAGTGCTCGCAGTAGCCGATGCGGGCAATCAGGATGGGTGTCCAGATGCCCTCGACGCCCGCTTCGAGGAACGCCGGGTGAAGCGCGTTGTTGGGGCACACCTTCATGCACTCGGCACAACGAATGCACCGTTCGAGGAACGCGCGCTCCTCGACAGCACCCGGCGGACGGATGACCTTGGAGTGGTAGTTGACGTCGAGGGTATCGGCGATGCGCGCCGCAGGGATGAACGCGGCGCCGGCGGCGGCGCTGGCCAGCAACGTGCGCCGCTGCAGGTCTGGCTGCACGATGGTGCTGCGCCGGTTGGGCAGAAAGCGGAACTTGATGACGTCTTCGGGGCAGGCCGTCTCGCAGTTGAGGCACATGTGGCACTCGTCTTGGCGCCACTTCACGCCGCCCTGAGGGCTGTCTGCGCCCTGGCAGTTGACCAGGCACAAGTTGCAATCGGTGCACTTTGCATGGTCTTTCTGCATGCCAAAGAGCGCAAAGCGAGCGAACACCCCCAGAAACGACCCAAGGGGGCAGAGCACCCGGCACCAGAACCGCGGGATGAAGCGGTTGGCGAACAGCACGGCCACCAACAGGAAGACCACGAGCCACGTTTGGTGGAAGTAAAACTGGTGGTTCTGCCAGACGGTTTTGGCGAAGAAGTCTTGGCTGTGATCGGCCGCGGCCTGCAACGGCCGCGAGGGCACACTCTGCGCGGCGCCAAAGCCGCGGCCCGCCATGTACTGCAGCCCGGGGATGACCCCAAGGCCAATGGACCGCACCGCCACGCAGATGGGGTCGAAGAGCCCGCCGATGGCACTACCGGCAATGGACGCCAGCAGGAAGGCGTACATGAGGTAGTACTTGGCGCGCTGATAGGTGTGGGTCTTGTTGGCCTCGACGCGCGAGGCGCCCTTGCCCCGACGCGAGGGCAAGATCCAACCAAAGAAGTGGTGCAGCGTGCCGAAGGGGCAGATCCAGCCGCAGAACACGCGACCAAACACGAGCGTGAGGGCGAGCAGGCCCACACTCCACAAGAGGCCGCGGTACACCGTGTGCGTCGAGAGCACGGTCATGGCGGCGACGAACGGATCGGCCAACAGGAACGCCTCGACGGGCAGCGGGAGCCGCACCGGCGTGTCGGACTGCGCCGCGAAGTTTCCGCGGAACCCCGTCTGGAACAGGAAGTACAGAAAGAGCGCAAGGAACGCGACCTGCGACACACGCCGCACCCACACGAGGGTGCGGATGATTGGACGCGCCGGCAGGCCAGAGCCCGAGCGCTTTGGATCGCGCTTGGTTGGCGCCGCCGGGGCCGCGGGGTTTGCCGGGGCCGCCGCATCGCCTTCGGCAGCCATGATACCGAGCATCTCGGCAAGCTCGCGCATGCGGCCCTTCTCGGCAGCGGCCATGAGCGCGGCATCTTTACGCTGCGCAGGATTGGCGACGGGGGGCACCGTCGACGTGGGAGCGTCGGCGGGCTTTGCGGGCTTCGCGTCGGGCTGCGCCTTGGCCGCGGGAGCGACCACCACGGCTGCCCCGGCCGGGAGTGCTGGCGTCGTGTCGATGGCCGGGATGGCACCCACGTGCCCCGTCCACGGGATGGGGCGCGTGCCACCGAAGGCGAGCTCGTCCGCAGACAAGGCCGCGATGTTGCCGACGTCGAGGGACACGCCAGTGGAAGCGTGTTTGGGCTCTTTGCAGTTGTGCGCTTGCTGCGTCACGACGCCTAGACCTCTTTCATCCGCAGGGTCTCGTAGAACATGGTGCCGAGCTTTCGCTCGTGGCCCATCTTGAGATACGGCAGGTTGTCTCGGTGCTGGCCGATGAGGGTGCAACCGAAGGCATCCGCCGCGATTTGGTCTGCCGTGGCGATGATGGTGTTCATCACCCGTGTGTCGTCGATGTTGCCGCCTTGGGGCCCGTTGCGGACGAGCACGCGCATGGCATCGACGATGACCAGCGACGGACGCATGAACGAGGCAAGGTCGGCGATGGAGACGTCGATGTTCTGATGCAGGCGGTTGCGGCGGCCCCCGAGCACGCCGTACCAGTTCTTCATGGCGGCGGTGTACTTGGCCAAGTTGTGATGTTTGGCCACGGGCACATTGATGACCTTGTCGGCCTCTACCAGCGTGGTGAAGATGGGCCACTCGTCCAAGATCTCACCCTTCATGCGGGTGGTGCGGAACCGGTGCTCGAGTGGAAGCACCACTTCGGCGCCAAGGTCATAAGCCGAGCGCCAGATGCCCGAGCGCTGGAAACACCGGTTGGGCTCGTTGCACGAGCCATCGGCCACCACCACGCGTTTGGCGCCGGCGTCGAACGCCTGCTTGATGACCGCAGCCACGACATCGGGGTTGGTGTTGGCGGCGTGGATGGGCGCGCGGTCCCAGCCAATGTTGGGCTTGATCACCACGACGTCACCGCGGCTGACGAACCGCTTCATGCCGCCCATGGCCTCGAGGGCTCGCTTGACGAGCAGCTCGGCCGTCACCGTCTCTTCGGGTTTGCCCCGGGCCACGGCCAGCTGCGCGAACTCTGCGGCCTCGGCCACGCGAAAGTCGCGACGCGCACCCTCGCCGTCGCGGCCTGAGGCGCCGAACCCACCCTTGTCCCAGGTGAACTTGCCGAGCGCTGCCGCGCCTGCGAGCACGCCCGCCGTGGCGCCGAGGCGCGTGATGAGTTCGCGGCGTCCGGGCGCGGCGAAAGCGGCTTGGGTCCACGCAGCTTGCGCGACCTTGCGCTCCTCGGAGACCTCGCCCTTGCGGACTACTTTTCCTTTGGGTTCACGCGGCTTTTGCACACCTTTCTCTTAGCCCTCGGCGAGGCTTTGGGGCAACCTGAAGGCGCTCTTTTTGCGCCAAAAACGCCGACTTTTTTGCGTTCGACGCGACCGCAATGCCCTGGGGGGCCCGAGAAGTGGCATTCAAGACGCGGGCGCAAGTTATTGGCATCACAAGCAAAAGGACCCAGCGCGAACAATCGCGCGGGGGCCTTTGGGCGTTTCGACCGGACGACGTCAGACCTGCGTGAGCATGGTCTCGGCGTTGCTGGTCTCGAACTTTCCGGGGCCCTCGACGTTGAGGGACTTCACGACGCCGTTATCGACGAACATGCTGAACCGTTGGCAACGGAGGCCCATGCCGTACGGGCCAAGGTCGAGCTCGAGGCCCAAGGCCTTGGTGAACTCGGCGCTGCCGTCGCCCAGCATGCGCACCTTGCCAGAGGTCCCTTGATCGCGGCCCCAAGCGGCCATGACGAACCCGTCGTTGACGCTGAGGCAGACGATCTCGTCGACGCCCTTGGCCTTGAGGGCTTCGGCCGCCTTGACGTAACCCGGCACATGTTTGCCCGAGCAGGTGGGGGTGAAGGCGCCGGGCAGGCCGAAGAAGACCACCTTTTTGCCCGCCGTGAGCTCCGTCACATCGACGGGCTCGGGCGAGGTGGGGCAGTGCGACTCGTCACTGTAGCCCTTGGACTCGTAGAGCTTGGCGCTCGGAAGCTTGTCACCGACTTTGATCATCCGTTGCTCCGTTCGGGGTTCGCCTTGGATGCTTAGCGCACTTTTTTCGTTCTGCGGATACGGGCAGCGAGAGGCCGCTTGTGCGGGCCCGAATGCCGCGCCGGGCCCCGCGGCAACGAAAGGCCGCACACCCTACTTCTTCTTCTTGGGACCGCTGGCGTACCCCCACTCTTCGAGCAGCCGATTCATCTCGTCGGCGCCCTCTCCGGTAACCGGCGCGACATCGAGCACCGCGCCGCCCTTGCGTTCACGGATCACAAAGAGGCCATAGTCACGCAGCGGGTCGATTTCAGGCAGCTGCGTCGCCCCGGCCACGGCCCGCGCGTCATCGGTGCCCAGGCCTCGCTGAAGCTGCGGAAAGTGCAACCCGTAGCGACCCCCGTGCACAAACGCCGGCGCCAGAGGTTGGTCGTCGTAGAACAGTTCCCACTCCACGGTGGCCTGCGGCGAGTCGAGCGCGATGTCGAAGCCCACCGGCGCCGTCGGCGCCGTGGCAAACCCGAGGTCGAGGGTCAGCCCGTCGGAGCGCGCCGCGGCAGCGTCGAGCCCCACGGCCTCGATGGAGGCAAAGCGCCCCTTGGACACCTTGAGCTTGCCGCTCACCCGCTTGCTGGCCCCCGCGCCCACAAAGCGCAGCTGAAGCTTGGACCGCGGATCCGTCTCCGCGGGGCTCTTGGCCGTGGACCGTGCAGCTTGGGACCCAGCAACGGGGACATTGGCAATGGCGGCGGAGAGCCGCGCGCGCATCTCTTTGACGAGATCAGGATTTTTGGGGCCGATGTTGACGCGCTCACCGGGATCCGTCTCCAGATCGAAGAGTTCGTCCGACGGCGCGCCGCCGGTGCCGTCCTCGGCCTTGGCGGACTGCGCGGCCCCATCGCGCACCAGGAGCCGGTGCCGGCCGAAGATGAGCCCGCGGGTCCCCCGGCCCTCGCTCACGACGACGCGCTCGTCGGCCTCGCGCTCGCCCCGGGCGAGCTTCACCATGGACTTGCCGCTCATCTTGGCGTTGGGCTCGAGTCCCAATAGATCGAGCAGCGTAGGCACGATGTCCGTGTTGCGCACCCGCGCCTTGACCGTCTTGCCCGCGGGCAAGAGCCCCGGTGCCACGATCAGGATCGGTATGCGTGTGGTCTCCTCGAAGTTGCTGACGGCGTGGTGGTAGCGGATCTGCATCTTGTCGAGGCCGACGCCACCATGTGCCGCGGACAGCGTCTCGCCATGATCCGCCGTGAGCACCACGATGGTGCGTTCGAGCAGGGACAGCTCTTTGAGCGTGTCCATGAGGGCGCCCACGGCCTCGTCGTCTTTGGCCGCTTCGGCCATGTAGAGCCGGGTGATGCGATCTTTGGGCCCTACCGGCGGCGGGGGCACCCGAGGCAGGTACTCGGCCGGCGGCTCCCAGGGCTCGTGCGGCGAGTTGTAGTTGCAGAACGCAAAGAACCGCTGGTCCTTGTTGGCCTTGATCCACTTGATGGCGTCCCGCGTGATCTCGAGCGTGTCCCGCGTGCGGTAGCGATGGTCGTCGACACGCTCGAAGCCCATGTCGACGCCCACCGGCGCGTAGCCCACCATGAAGTAGTTGTTGACGAAGGCGCGGGTGACCACGGCCTCTTTGCGCAGCAGCAGCGGCAACAACGGTGGGTCTTGTGCGTAGTACCGCGCCACCTCGGGCTGAGGGATCACCCAGGACAGCGTGCCCACGCCAAGTTCGCTCGAGCGCATGCCGCTGAGCATGGAGAGTGTTCCCGGACGGGTCCAGGCCCCGCCGGAGTACGCGTGCATGAAGCGAACGCCCTTTTCCGCAAGGGCATCGATGTGCGGGACGAGGCCCGGCACCTTGGGCAGCGCGGCCTCGAGGGGCGCGTGTGGGGCCTTCGCGATGGCGGCGTCGTCTTGGTCGTCGTGGAAACTTGCGATGACATCCGGGCGCAAGGCGTCGATGACGATGAACAGGACGTTGTAGGGCACCTTGGTGTCGGGCACCTGCCGCAAGATCACCGGATTGCCCCAAAGCGCCACACTGGGACCACCGATATTGATGGCGCCATCGGAGGTGGGCGGTGCGGCCGGGGCGTCGGCGTCTTGGGCCGCAGGGCGCCGCGGCCGGGGCGCCTGCGGAGGTTTCTCGCCGGGAGCCGCTGGCTCGGAGAGGGCGCGAAGGCGCAGTTCGATGTTTTGTCCGGCGTAGGCCGACAAGTCCGCGCAGACATCGTCTGCCCACTTGCGCGCATCGCCGGGCGAAAGACGCGTTCGGGACACCTCTTTGCGCGCGCCCCCGGAGGCTTGAACCTCGACCACGAAGAGCGTGGCTTCGCCGTTGGCGTTCACCGTGCCTGGCGCAAAACAAAGCTTGGCGCCGCTCGGAATGTCGAGCCGATACATGAGGGCCGACGGCGCAGTCGTGACGAGCGCGTCGCGCTGGTCGAAGCTGCCCTCGTTCATGTTCCACACGCGGGCATCCGGTTGCCACGCCTTGCCGCCTTGCGTGGGCATGGACCACTGGGTCTCGGTGGCGCTCATGCGCAGCGCTATGCTCGTCGTGATCTTCTTGGTCTCGGGCGTATGGGGCATCCACGGCGGGGCCATCTTGCGCCAGTACGACGAGAGCACTGGCTGCCCGGCTGCCTGCGTGTTGCCTTCGAAGACCGCGTCTTTGGCATGGTCCACAAGGCGCAGGTGCACCTCGGTGCCTGGGGCGGCCTTGCGCGCGGGACCTTCGCGCCCCGCACTGACCGCCCCCGCGACGCTGGCCGAAAGCGCAGCGCTGGGCCGGGGCGGCGTGGGCAACGGGTCGAAGCCGCCACCGGCACGCCGCGCGATGAACAAGAGACCGAAGGCCGCTGCCAGGGTGGCCACCGGCGCCACGTGCCGACGCAGGAGCTTCATGGCAGTGCCTCGGCCTTGGGCACGACGAAGGCCCCCACCTTCTCCATGTTCTTGTCGCGGAGCATGTAGCCATAGAGCTCGCCTTGAAGCCGCGCCACCTCGGCGGCGTGTGATGGCGCGACATCGGTGAGTTCTGCGGGGTCTTGCAACGTATCGAACAAGAAGAAGCGCGGTTCTTTGCGTGACGGCGCATAGATGAGCTTGTAGCGCTCGTCGCGCACCATGCGATGCCGGGCCATGGTGGTCACGGCGATCATGCTCTTCTTGAGCACCATTTCGTCGCCGTGGGCCGTATCGAACTCGAGCAGCCCGACGATGCCTGGGTACGGCAAGCGCAGCTCCCGCGGGACACCAGCCACGTCTTCGGTGAACCAAAGCTCGCTCTCGGCGTAGGCGAGCGCTTTGGGCAACGGCTGCGCCCGAAGGGCCGGAACCAGACTCTGGCCGTCGAGGTCCGCGGGCTCGGGCACCCGGGTGAGTTCGTAGAGCGTCTTGGCGATGTCGACATCGCGACTGAGCGCAGACTCGCGCCGACCGCCTTTGACCCGGGGGTCCCAAATCACAAGCGGAACGTGTGTGGCTTCGTCTCCGAACAGGTGATCGCCATGCCCCTGGCCGCGGCCGTGATCGAAGATGTTCTCGCCGTGGTCCGCGGTCAGCACCACAATGGTGTTCTGCTTGAGGCCAAGACTCTCGAGTTCTTGGAGCACCTCTTCGAGGGCGTCGTCCACGCTGAGCACGGCGCCGTCGTACAAGTCGCGAATCTGTTCGATGTCGACGTCGTCGGGCGGGGCCTCTTGGCCGAGCCCCACGGGCTTGTGGTACTTGTAGCGGCCGCGGTAGTTGGGGTCTGCAAAGCGCCGGTAGTACGGCGACGGCGCGGCGTACGGAAAGTGCGCCGTCGAGAAGAACACCGTCAAGAAGAAGGGCCCCGAACGCATGGTGCGCAGGGCGCGCTTGGCGTCGCCGGCCAGCAGCATGGGGTCCGCCGCATCGGGAAGCTCCCGCAGCGCCGGGAAAATGGTGCGACCGAGCCCCGAGTGCAAAAACGGCAGGAGCGGAGTTTCTCGCGTCAGCGCCTTTTGGCGAATGAGCTCTTTGAAATCGAAGGTGGGCGTGTCGACCAGGCCAAAGCCCACGTCGATGCGGCCAAAGATGTCGCCGGCGTAGTCGCTGACGACCCCAGTGCGGTAGCCCGCTGCGGCGAAGCGCTTGGGCATGGCGTCGAAGTCTTTGGCGCGCTCCTCCCAGCGCGGAAACATGGACCGGATGCCGTGGTGGTGCGGGTGCCGGCCGGTCAGCATCGTGACCCATGACGAGAAGGTGCGCGGCAAGGACACGTAGCTTCGCTCGAACACGACGCCGGACTTGGCGCGTTCGACCATGTGCGGCGTGGTTTGGGCGACGAAGCGATCGGCCCGGAGCGAGTCGACGGCCAAGAACAGTACGTTCATGGCAGACGATGCTGGCGCCGGGGGGCGTGCCGCCTCCGGTGTCGCAGGCGCGCGACTGCCCGCGGAGGCCCGGGCGCCGGTGACCGGCTCTGCGGCACGCGCCGCGAGGCTGCTTGCCCCCACCGGCGCGAGCAGCACACTGGACAACCCAAGCGGGGCGAGCACTTGCCGGGCGCGTCGGGAAAGGCGGTACCACGCCGCAGACACGACGTCCGTGCGCATGTACACGAACAGCACGACAAGGCCGAGCGCCACAAGAACCGTGGGGCCACATACGTCCGTCGCCAGGATCTGCACCGTGCGAAGCACGCTGCCTTGGGCGTAGAACTCGCCTACGTAGAGCTGTGGGGTCCGGGCCATGGCCCACAGGGTGACGAAACCATGCAGCGCCGCCACCAAGGCAAGACCGTGGGCCCCCCTTCGAAGCGCGCCCCGCACCGGTCGCGCCCGCAGGCGAATGGCGAGCTCCGCCATGATGCCAAGGATCATGCCGATGGCGAGTGCTGCGCAAACGATGGCAATGGTCACCCGCCGGATCTCGCCGGCATAGCGCGTGACGATGAACGCCTCCATGGCCTTGGCACGGGATGCGTCCCCCAAGTCGGCGGCGGCGTCGAGCCCTCGGGTGCCGGCCCGCGCAGCCAAGGCCAGCACGTAGGCGGGCCCGGTGCACAGGGGCGACAAAAACACACGGGCTGCGCGGTCGCGGAGGAGTGCCACGGACGGTAGCGGTTTCTCTACTCTGCCTCTGCCCCTTCGTCGACCCCAGCGACAGCCGACAGCGTTGCCCGCGGAGGCACACCGCGGAGGCACACCGGGAAGCCACAAGGCGTGGTATGGGTGGCCTGGTCCGCGGCATGGATCCGAGCACCACAAGCCAAGCTCCCGAGAAGGACGCCGACGCGGCGCGCATCTTGTCCGGGCCCCTGGCCTTCGAGGTGCTGCGCTTCGGCGGCCCGTTGGCCCTGGGCATGGCCCTCCAGACCACGTTCAACCTGGCCGACGCGTACCTCATCGCGCGCCTTCCGGCCGCCGAGGTGGGGGCCGCCGTCGGCGCGCTTGGCATGTGCGACCAAGTCACGGCGCTTGGCACCATCATCAGCTACGGGATCTCCACAGCCACAGCGGTGGTGCTCTCGCAGCAGAAAGGCGCCGGCGACCAGGCCGGCATCGTCAAGACAACCTACCAGTCGTTCTTGATCATCTTCGCGCTCTCGCTGCTCTTTGCGCTCTTGGGCATGTTTGGCTCGGGCTTCGTGGTGCGCAGCGTGATTGGCGCCAAGGGCGCCGTGGCCGACGTGGGCGAGCAATACCTCCGGGTCATGGTGGGCGGCAGCTTCTCCATTTTTCTGCTGCTCCACTTCTCGAACCTTCAGCGCGCCCTCGGGTCTGCCAAGACCCCGGTGCTGCTCATGGTGCTCGGCAACATCATCAACGTGGTGTTGGCCGTGGTGCTCGTCTTTGGCGACGGGCCGGCCCCAGGGTTTCTTTCCTTTGGTGCGCCCATTGCCCGGGCCCTGCATATCCCGCGCATGGGCATGATGGGCGCAGCGTGGGCCACCATCATCTCTCGCAGCATGGTGCTCGTTCCCAACGCCATATTGGCCATGCGCAGGTTCCGCATGGCGGTGCCCCGCGGCGTCCACGCACACCCCGACGTGCAGGAGATGCGACGCGTGCTCTCGCTGGCGTGGCCCAGCAGCACGCAGTTCTTCTTGCGCATCGCCGCCACGCTTCTCGTCAACTCGCTGGTCGCACGGTTCTACACCACCGACACCGACCAAACGGCGAGTACGGCCATGGGGCTCGTGTTCCGCCTCGACACGCTGGCGCTGTTCGTGGCCATGGGCTGGGGCAGCGGAGCACAGACGTTTGTTGGGCAGAACCTCGGTGCCGGCAACCCCGAGCGCGCGTATCGTGCCGGGCTCTTGGCCACGGCGTACCAGTCCATCACCGGGGCCATGGTCATCGCCCTCGTGTTCTTGCGCGGACCTAGCATCCTCCGATTCTTTGGCGACGAGCCCCACGCGCTGGCCATGGGCGTGACCTACCTGCGGGACGTCGCGCCCTCGTACATTCCGCTGGGCATCGGCGTCACCTTGGGAGGCGCCATCGTCGGCTCCGGCGCAACACGCACGGCGCTCGTCACCGACGCATGCGTCATCGCGCTGGTGCAGCTGCCCTTGGCCCTGATCTCGGCCTGGGCGCTGCACGCCGACATCGGCTGGCTCTTTCGGTCCGTCACCGCGGCCAACATAGGCTTCTGCTTGGCCTACTTGGTCGTCTACACGCGCCGCGGTTGGCTCACGCCCCGCAAAGCATGACGCGAGCCCGTCTCCGGGACTGCAACGTCCAACTAGCTAGTTCTTGGGGCGACCGTGCCCCGGACCAAGGACGAGGCTCATCTTGGTGTTGGCATCGAAAGAGTGGACGTGCGGCGGGTGATGGCAGCTCTCGCACAAGTCGGCCTTGGGCTTGGCGGCGGGGATGGCCGTCTTGCCAGCACTCTTGACGTGAAGCGAACCCGGCCCGTGACAGGTTTCGCACTGCACATTCTTGAGGGCATCAACGAAGGTGACCGTGCTGCCTCCGGGGCGCTCGTACCCCGTGACGTGGCAGCTCACGCAGTCCAAGTTGAACTCCTTGAACTGGCTGGACAGCGTCTTGTACGCGCCGGCGTGGGCGGTTTTGTCCCACACTGCGCGGGCGTCTTCGTGGCAGGTGCTGCAGGTCTCGATGCCCACGTACGAGGGCTCGCCGGCGGCCACCGGCTTGGGCTTCCGCCCCTGGAACGCCTGGCGGTTCTCTTCGTTGACGCGCTTGTACAGCTCCGTCATCTGCGCCTTCACGCGCTCGTCGGCGCCAAGGTTGTCGCGAACGTCTTCGAGGCGATACCGAAAGTAGCTCCCGGTCTTTGGCGGCGGCGCTTTGTCGAGCTCTGCGCGTTCGGCCTCGAGCTTGGCGACGTCGCCGCGACGGGCCTCGATGTCGCTCTTTTGCACCAGCGGGTCTTTCTCCCAGACCGCGAGTTTGACGCGCAGCTCGTCGATGCGCTTGGCAAGCTCTTCGCGTTTGCGATTGCGATCGAGCCCCGCGCCGTCGGCAAAGGTGTAGGCGTCGCCGCGCACGAACAGGTCGAGCACGGCAACGTTCTGGAAGTGGTTGCCCGTCTCGATGAGCAGCACATTCCCCACCATCTCGACGGGTGGCGCGGACGTGTTGACGTCGCCTTGCCCGCCTGGTGAGCCCACGACCACGGCAGTGAGCTCCGGGGCAACATCGGCGATGCGCTTGGCAGCTCCGCGCCCGGTGGCCGCAAGGGCAATGAAGATCTTCGCGCCCTTGGCGCGCAGCTCCGCGACGCCGGCCTTGACGGTATCTTCGGGCGATTTGACAGCGCCCAGCGGCGACTCGGCGTTGGAGACACTGATGAAGCCGACCTTGAGGCCGCCGAGCTCACGAATGTGCGTGGCCGTGCCGGACGGTGCGTTGCCAAAGAGCATGGCGCCGCCGCTTTGCTGGGTGACTTTGCCAAGCAGCTCCGCGCCGCCGGCCCACTCGTTTTTGCCGGGCGCAAATGCCGCAAGGTTGAATCCGCGCAAGACCTGCGCGATGGTCTCGGCCTTGGCGCGGTCCTGGGACGCCTTGTCGGCCTTGAGCTCAGGGTCCATGAAGAACAGGGGGCCGGCGGATGCAAATGCCGCGTTCGGCGTCTGCTCTTTGCGCACCAGCGCCCCCAGGTGATCGAGGCCGCCCAGCTGGTCTTTGACGCAACCGCAGGGCTCCAGTGCTCCGGCGCCGTCGCTGGTCAGGAAGAGGCGCACCGTGGGGGTCTCGGCCTCGGGCACCTTGGGGCCGGCAGGCCCGCTGCCCTTGCAGCCCTCGCAAGCGGACAAACCCGCGAGGCCGAGCATGAGGGCCCCACAAACCCAAGTGCGGAACGTGGTCTCCATCCGTCTCAATGTGTAGCGCAATGCCTGGGGAACCGGAAAACCTTCGACAATGCAAATGGTTCGGGGATAGCCTCAGGGTGCCCTGGGGGGGATGCTCAGGCACGGCCGTGTCGTGCAAGCGCCTCCCTTACCCTGCGATGTCTGCCCAACCTGTTCGCTTTGGACCGTTCTTTCTCGACCGGCGCATCGCCGTCGGCGGCACTGCCGAGGTCTACCTCGCGCGGCCGGCGGACGCCGACTCCCCGTTCCCGCCCAAGCTGATCGTCAAGCGACTGCTGCCGCACTTTGTGACGGACCCGGAAGGTCGAACGATGTTCGACCGAGAGGCCAAGCTCCACACCTCGGTGCAGCACGAGAACGTCGTCACGATTTTCCATACCGGCGTCGTCGAGACGGGCGAAGCGTACCTTGCCATGGAGTACGTGGACGGGGTTGACGGCTACCGACTCCTGCGCCGCTTGCGCCAAGAAAATCAGAGCATGCCCATTGGCGTGTCGGTGCACATCGCCCGCGAGGTGCTCCGGGCGCTGGCCTCGGTGCACGCCGCCAAGTCCGCGACCGGCGAGCCCTTGGGCATCGTCCACCGCGACATCAGTCCGTCCAACATCTACCTGGGCAAAGATGGGCGCACGAAGCTCGGCGACTTCGGCATCGCAAGTTCGCTCAATCGGCAATCGCTGCGCAGCGAGGCCGGCGACGTCATCAAGGGTAAGTTCGCCTACCTCGCCCCGGAACAAGTTGCCGGCGAGCCGTCGGACCACCGTGCAGACCTCTTCAGTCTAACGGTGGTGCTGGCGGAGATGCTGCTTGGCAAGCCTGTGTTCCCCGGCGCGGGGCAACTTGCGGTGCTGCTTGCCATTCGCGACTGCAAGACCGAGGCGCTGGACCGCGCCAAAGACGAACTCCCGCCGGGCCTCTTCGAGGTGCTCAAGAGGGCCTTGGCGCGGGATCCGGCAGCGCGGTTCCAATCTGCGTCAGAGCTCTCGGACGCCCTCGCGGGCTTCGAGGCCGACGCCAAGGCCGCGCAGAAAGAGATCTCCGCGAAGGTTCACTGGGTCGAGGCCCGAGGCTCATCCGACGCACTGCAGGCCGTCCGCGAGAGCGTCCAGGCCATGCGCGCCGTGCAGGGTCCAAGAGAAGTCGAAGCGCCCCCCTCCATGCCCACGGCCGTGGTGCAGGTGCCCGAGCTCAAGACCGAGAACGACGCAACACCGCTGCCGGGCGCATCGGCCGCTGGTGGCCTGCCCACGCCCACGCCCAAGGCGCCCACGGTAGAGATCAAGCACGCGCCGCCCAAGCCTGCGGCCCCCAAGAGCGATCGCGAGCCCTACTCCGGGCGCGCCACCATGCAATACGCGCTGTTGCCATCGTTCGTGGTGCACCCCGATGGCACCAAACTGGGCCCCCTTCCCTTCGCCAAGGTCGTCGAAGCCCTTGCCACGGGCACCATCGGGCGCGGCGACAAAATCGACTACATGGGCCGCGGCATGGCGCCCATCGAAGACATCGAAGAGCTCGCGCGCTTCTTGCCGCCCATCACGGCGCAAACGGGCAAGCTCACCGGCCCCGGCGCCCCCGACTTCCACGACGATCTGTCGGGCAGCAACATGCTCGACGTTCTGATGCGCGTGCTGGCCCAGCAAGAGACCGGCGTGCTGTTTGCCGAGCGCGAGAAGAAAGACGAACAAGAGGGGCACAAGAAGGAGCTCTACTTCCTGAGCGGCAGGCTGCACCATGTGGCCTCGGACAACGCCAGCGAGCTTTTGGGCGAGTACTTGGTGCGACGCGGCAAGTTGGCGCGCGAGGAGCTCGACCTGGCCCTGGCGGTGCTGCCCCGCTACGAAGGGCGCATGGGCGATACGCTCATCTCCCTGGGCCTCGTCGGTCCCGTGGACATCTTCCGCGCCATCCGGGAGCAAGGCCGTGATCGCGTGGCCGACGTCTTCTTGTGGAAAGAGGGCGTCGTCAGTTTTTACCGTGGGCAGCAGGCGCCGCACGTCGAGTTCCCGCTGGACTTGGACTTGCCCACGCTGCTGGTGGCCGGCGTCGAAGCGGCGCAGCCCGGAGACACCGCCTCGACGCTGCTCAAAGATCGCATGAAAGATCTGCTGGAGCCGGGCGATGGCATCTACGGCGACGAGCTCTTCTCGCTCGCCGACGTGACCTGGCCGGCACTCATCACGCGCTTGCGTGGCATCACCAAAGAGCGCAAGTCGCTCAAGGACCACGTCGACAACGCCATGCGCTCGTTGCAGGTGCAACCCGCCGAGGCCCTTCGGGCCATCCAGATCCTCATCGCCGCCCGGCTCCTTCGCTGGGTGTAGCCCCAAGGGCAGCGGCCTTGGGCTTGCGCGCCGGCAACGGCATGGCTCCCCTGCGCACCAGGCGCGAGGCGTGGTGCGTGGCCGTCGGCAAGCTCAGCGCGTGCCGGGCACGCTGCCGGTGAACGGCAGGATGGTCTTCAGATCGTCGTCGGTGAAGCGAAGCTGCAGACCCATGAAGTAGTCGCGACGGTTGGGCAAGAAGACGTGGTCGATGCCGCCCAGCAGCCACAGGCGATGGATGAACTCGTAGCCCACGAACATGCGGAGTCGCGGCTTGATCTCCTCGCCAAAGCCGAAGAAGTCGTTGACCAGCTCGAAGCGGTTGGACAACAAGTGCACGTCGAGGCCCAGGCCACCCGTGGACTCTTTGACGCCAAAGCGACCAGTGAAGGGCCCCATGCGACGCGCAAACTGAATCGAAAAGCGGAACGCGTCGGTAGTGGTCGTCGTGGTCGTGCGGTAGTGCGCCGGATCGTTGGGGTTGGTGGTGTCCACGTCGGTCTGCGTGAACGTGGTCTTGCCGCGCGGATCGTTGATGAGCTCGACAAGGTAGTACTTGTCTTCGCGCGGCTGCACGCGCAGCTCGACGTAGCTCTTTACGGTGTTGGCCAAGAAGTTGTAGTCGCTTCGAAGGCCGACCACGGCCTGCACTTTGCCAAGGCGATCGACGTAGTCCCCTACGCCCTCGGCCACCCCTTCGGCCTCCTTCACGAGCGTGTCGTCTTTGGTGAGGCGCCCAAGGCTTCCTTCGCCGCGGTCGATGCGCCCAGCGATGTTGTCGGCGTGCCCGAGGGTGCTCTCGAGGGTCTTGGATGCACGGCTCAGGCGCTCGATGGTGGTGCGGAGCTCGCCACCGGAGCCTCCCTCGCCGCCATTTTTGGCCATCATGACTTTGACGTCGTCGGTGATGGTGCGAATGTTCTCGAGGATGCGGGCCACCTCGGGCTGGCCGCGGGTGGTGATGGCGTCGATGCTCTGAAGCGTCTCGCGCACCGCCGTGCGGTTTTCGCGCACCGTGAGGTTGATGGCCTCGGTGGCCTCGGCGAGGTTCTTGAGGATGGCCTTGATTTGCTCGCGGCCTTGGTCCGAGCCGACCGTTTGCGCAAGCTGGGCGACGACCTTCTCGACGAGATCACCGATGCGACCCATTTGCTCTTTGAGCGAATCGAAGGAACGCGGATCGGGGACGGTGTCGACTTCGTCGCCGTTCTTCTTTTTGGGCTCGTGGGTGCCCGGCGTGAGGCTGATGATGTTCTCGCCGAGCAGCGATGCCGAGCGAATGCCGGCCTTGGCGTCTTGGTAGAGCGCGATGTCGCCGGACACGCGGATGTCCACACGGGCGCGGCCGCCTTCGAGGTAGATGCGGTCGATGTTGCCGACGGGGATGCCGGCCATGGTGACCCGCGAGTGCGGGGCCAGGCCCGAGGCGTCGCTCAGATACGTGTGGACCACGTAGCTTCCGCGACCGCCCACGTCTTTGTTCACCGTCTTATAGACAAGGTATCCGGCGCCGCTCATCGCGACGACGAACGCGCCTACCTTCGCAGCCTGGGTGAACCTCGCCATCGGCCTTTGCCTGAACAGCCGTCACCTTACAGCGCTCTGCCTGCCTTTGGGGCCGAAAATGCGGCGCCGTTGGCACCTTGCGGCGACCAACCCGGCCACGCCGCGGCGACGCCTTGGCGCACGAGTTGCGGCCCGATGCGCGGCGCCTAGACCGAGGGAGCGGCCTTGGGTTGCGGCGGCGTGACGGTCTTGTCCGGGTGCTTGTCCTCGAAATGTTTGATGATGGCCGCCCCCAGCGCCTCGATGGCGGCCCCGGCGATGACCGCCTTGATGCCCCAGCCAACAACGGGCACCAGACCCGCGGCCTCGCGCGCAACCGTCCGGAGGCCCATGCTGGCGAGCTCGAGGCCCGAGGCGAGCACCAGGGTCTCGGCGTGCGTAGGCGCGTCGTCGTAGATGCGACCGATCCAGTAAATGAGATGGGTTTCGAGCGCCGTAAGCCCCGGGCTGGTTGCGACAGGAATGGGAATGGCGGCGAAGGCCGTGCCTGCAAGGGCGTACTTGTGTACGACACTTCGGGCCTTATCCCGACATAGTACTACCTTGACCACCGGCGTTTCGCTCGGCGTTTTTTGGGATTGCGGCTCCGGGGCAGCGTCGCTCATGGGCTTCTTTTTTAGAGCATAAGACGCGCAATCCCCGCGCGCCAGGTCCCGTGACGCAGGAACCTCGTGGCCTTTGAGGCCGAACGCACCCTAAGTAGGAGCCGTCATGATCCGGGCACTCTCTGTTCCCCTTCTGCTGCTCGACGCCATTGCGAGGGCGTCCGTTCGTGAGCGCGCCGTTCGGTGGCCATGAGCGCGCCGAAGGTCCGCGTGGCCGTCATCGGCATGGGCGCCATCGGGAGCATCTTTGCCGCCTGGCTCGCCGCATTGGAAGAGCGCGTGGAACTGAAGGTGCTCGCCCGAGGCGCAACGCTGCAGGCGCTTCGGACGCACGGACTCCGCATCACCGCGGAGTCCAACGAACAGACGATCCCCGTCGACGCAAGCGAC
>JBIKNA010000402.1:0-6966 GCA_044358965.1 Polyangiaceae bacterium | reverse complement strand
TTCTCCGAGAAGTACCGAACCAAACAAATCGGCCAAGACCCGAGCGTCCAAGAGGCTGCGGCCCCGTCCTTCGACGCTGCCGAGGCCGCCGAATAGATTTGTTCGCTTTCGGCCCTACGCGCGACGCCCCTCACGCGTGTCCGAGCATCGGTTAGCGCATGCTCCCCATCGTTCTGCGCGGCGCCCGCACGCACAACCTCCGCGGCGTCGACCTGACCTTGCACGCGGGCGAGGTCGTGGCCATCACGGGACCAAGCGGCGCGGGCAAGTCGTCACTGGCGATGGACACGCTCTACGCCGAGGGGCAACGGCGATTCGTCGAGAGCTTTAGCCCCTACGCCCGGCAGTTCCTGGAGCGGCTCGAGCGGCCGCCGATCGAGGCGCTCGAGCCGGTTGCCGCAACCGTCGCCGTCGACCGACGGGCGCCGGTCAAGTCGAGCCGCTCGACCTTGGCCACCCTCGCCGATCTCGAGGCGTACCTGGCAGCTCTCTACGGCGCCGAGGCCATTCCTCGGTGCCCCACCTGCAACATCGATGCAGTGCCAACAACGTCGGCCGATGCCGCCAAGCGGGTGTGCGAAGCCCACGACGGCGCGCGCACGGTGGTCAGCTACCAGGTGCGCGCCGAGAACGAAGAGGCGTATTTAGCGCTCCGCGAAGACCTCGCCAAAGACGGGTATCGCAGGCTCTACGTCAGTGGCGCTCTCCGAGAACTCGACCAGGTGCGCCCCAGCGAAGCCACGGTGCAAGGCACCACACTCGAGGTGGTGGTCGACCGCATCAAGGTCGAGCGGCGCGAGCAGAAGCGCCTGCAGGCCGCCATCGATTTGGCGTGGAGCCGTGCGGAGGGGCGCGCGGAGCTTCGGGTCGAACAGACCGAGGGGCCCCCGCAACGGCGTGTGCTCGGCCGAGGCCTCGCCTGCCCAACATGCGGCAAAGGCTTCGAAGCCCCGAGGCCTGCTTTGTTTTCGTACAACTCGCCCTTGGGCGCCTGCGAGATCTGCCGCGGGTTCGGCCGCATCATCGGCGTCGACTGGAACAAGGTCATCCCGGACCCGAGCAAGACGCTGGCGCAGGGCGCCATCCGCGCGTGGGCGGGCTCCAGCGCCGAATGGGAGCGGAAGATGCTCAAGAGCTTCGCCGCCAAAAAGAAGATCCCCATGGACGTGCCCTACCGGGCACTCTCGCGTGCCCAGCAAGAGGCCATCTTGACCGGCGAGGGTGGCTACGACAGCGGCAAGTACCCCGGCGTGCGAGCTTGGTTCAAGTGGCTCGAAACCCGGACGTACAAGATGCACGTCCGGGTGTTCTTGGCGCGGTACCGCGAATACACGGCCTGCGAGGCCTGCGAGGGCAGCCGACTGAACCAGACGGCGCGGCAGTACCGCGTCGGCGGCAAGTCCCTCGGAGACTTCCACCGATGCACCGTCGCCGAAGCCACCGCACTGCTCGGGCAGACCCCCGCGCTCACACCCCAAGGTATCGTCGCGCGCAAGGAGCTCTTGGGTCGCCTGTCGTTCCTGGACCGCGTGGGCCTGGGATACCTGACCCTCGATCGTCAGGCGCGTACGCTGTCGGGCGGCGAGGCCCAGCGCGCGGCACTCACAACGGCGCTCGGCGCGCAGCTCACGGGCACGCTGTTCGTGCTCGATGAGCCAACCGTTGGGCTGCACCCGAGCGACGTCGCCAAGCTCGCCGGTACCATCTCGGACTTGGCGGCGGCGGGCAACGCCGTGGCGGTCATCGAGCATGATCCGCAAGTGGTGCGAGCGGCACACCGGGTCATCGAGCTTGGTCCTCGGGCCGGCCGCGATGGCGGTCAGGTATTGTTCGACGGAAGCCCCCAAGAGCTCGCCGCACGGCTCGACACCCCCACAGGCCGGGCCTGGGCCGAACGCGGCGATACCGTGGGTTCGCGGCCCCCGAGCGGCAAGGTGCTCACGTTTCGTGGTGTCAGCGAACACAACCTCACGGGGTTCGACCTGAGTCTTCCTTTGGGCTGCCTCGTGGCCATCAGCGGCCCCAGCGGCTCGGGAAAAAGCACACTGGCCGAAGACATCATCTACCGCGCTGTCGCCGCCAGCACCGGCAGCCCTCTGTCCGAGCGCGCCGGGGCCTACGAAGCCATCGAGGGCGACAAGCAGCTCAAGCGCGCGGTGTTGGTCGACCAGGCCCCCCTCGGACGCACCGCCCGCGGCAATGCTGCAACCTACACCAAAGCCTGGGACCGCTTCCGAGCGCGCTTCGCCGCCACCCCCGAGGCCAAGTCCCTGGGGCTGTCGGCGTCGCACTTCTCGTTCAACGTGGCGGAGTCCCGCGGCGATGGTGCTGGTCGTTGCGAGACCTGCGCCGGCGAAGGCTACGAGACCGTGGAGATGCAGTTTCTCGCCGACGTGCAGCTCCTGTGTCCCGTGTGCCAGGGCAAGAGGTTCAAGCCGGCTGTTTTGCGCGCCACCATCGAAGGGGGCCTCAACGTCGCCGACGTGCTGCAATGCACCGTCGACGAAGTGATGCAGCGCTTCTGCACCGGCGACGACTACGACCCGGTGCTGCTCCGGGCCCTCGGCCCGGTGTCGCAAGTAGGGCTCGGGTACCTGCCCCTGGGACAGCCACTGTCCACGCTGTCCGGCGGCGAAGCCCAGCGGCTCAAGCTGGCCCGGGCGCTCTCGGAGCCCGCCAAGGGCACACTGTTCGTGATCGACGAGCCCAGCGCCGGGCTTCACGCACAAGACGTGGCGCATGTGCTGTCGGCGCTCCGCGCGTTGGTGGACGCCGGCGCCAGCGTGGTGATGGTCGAGCATGATCTCGAACTCATTGCCCAGGCGGATCACGTGATCGACATGGGGCCCGGTGGGGGGCCCGAGGGCGGGAGCATCGTGGCCGAGGGCCCTCCGGCGCAGCTCCTGCGTTCGTCGTCCCGCACCGGGCTCGCCTTGCGAGAGCGGGAAGCCTCTCTTGGCAAACCCGAAGCCCGTGGCAAACACCGTGCTGCGCGGGAACCCGCGGTACGCGCCCCCATGCCCCAGGCCATCTCCGTCACCCGGGCCCACGAGCACAACCTCAAGCTCGTCAGCTGCGAGATCCCCCATGGTGCGCTGACGGTCATCACGGGACCGTCCGGATCGGGCAAGTCATCCATTGCGTTCGACGTGGTGTTTGCCGAAGGCCAGCGTCGATTCATGGAGACACTTTCGCCATATGCGCGGCAGTTCTTGCCAACACTGCCACGGCCCAAAGTCGAGAGCGTGCTCGCCGTGCCGCCGTCCATCGCGCTCGAGCAGCGGACATCGCGCGCCGGCGCCAACTCCACCGTGGCCACGGTCACCGAAATCGCGCACTACCTGCGGCTGCTCTACGCCAAGGTGGGGACCCCACACTGCCCGCGCTGCGACAGCAAGGTAAGCGCTGTAACTCCCGAAGCGCTGCTGGCAAGGTTCGCGGCGGGCTCCCCCAAGACGGCGTTCACGGTCTACAGCCCGGCGGTGCGCGCCCGCAAAGGGACACACCTCGATGTGTTTGCCAGCGCCGCCCGCGCGGGTATCGCCGCCGCTCGGGTCGATGGCGCCATCGTGGCCACGGATCCGCCGCCCAAGCTCAACAAGAGCCAAGAGCACAGCGTCGACCTCATCGTGCACTACGGTCCACTACCGGCGTTCGCTGCGCAGACGCTGGAGCTTGCGCTCGGATGGGGCAATGGGGCCCTTCGGCTCCACGAGGGCGCTCCCAGCGCCGTGCCCGCCCGCAGCGAAGAGATCGCCAGCGTCGACCGGACCTGCAGCAACTGTGGCACCGGCGTTCCGGAGCTCGACCCCCGATGGTTCTCCTTCAACACCAAACAAGGCCAGTGCGAGGGCTGCGAGGGCACCGGACTCAAGAACGCCGAAGACCCGAGCGCTGGTCCGTGCACGCGCTGCGAAGGTGAGCGCCTGGCCGTCATCCCACGGCGCGTGCGGTTGCACGGCGAGCGCTATCCGGAATTTGCCCGACAGAGCGTGGCCCAAGCGCTCGAACGTGCGCGGCAGTGGCGCTTCGACAGCCACGATGCGCAGATTGCAGCAGCGCCCACCACGGAACTCTTGCGGCGCCTCGCGTTCGTCGACGAGGTCGGGCTTGGCTATCTGTCGCTGGACCGCGCGGCGAGCACCCTTTCCGGAGGCGAGATGCAGCGCCTGCGTCTCTCGGCGCAGCTGGGCAGTGGGCTCACCGGCGCCCTCTACGTGCTCGACGAACCCACCATCGGCCTTCACCCCCGAGACACCTCCCGTCTTGTCAGGAACCTGCGTGCCCTCACCAAGACGGGTTCCACCGTGCTCGTGGTGGAGCACGACGAGGAGATCATCCGGGCGGCGGACCATGTGCTCGACATGGGCCCCACCGGAGGCCGGGGCGGCGGGCACATCATTGCCCAAGGCTCGGGGGCAGAGGTGCTGTCCAATCCCCTTGCGCCGACGGCACAAGCGCTCGCGATGCCCCGAGGCAAACTTCGCGCACCGCGGAGCGACCGAACCCCCTTCATCGAGCTCCGTGGCGCGACCCAGAACAACCTGAAGGGGGTGACGCTGCGCATCCCTACGCAGAAGCTGAGTGTCGTGTGTGGCGTCAGTGGCTCGGGCAAGAGCACGTTGGTGCGCTCGGTGTTCTATCCGGCGCTGCGCCGGGCCCTGGGGCTCACGAGCGATCGCCCGGGCAGTCACAAAGACTTGCGGGGCGCGCAGCACGTGCGACGCGCCTTGGCCGTCGACCAATCACCCATCGGGCGCACGCCCCGGTCCGTGCCCGCCACGTTTTTGGGCATCTGGGACGAGATCCGAAAGCTGTACGCCCAGCTGCCCGAAGCCAAGATATTGGGCTTTGGTCCCGCACGCTTCTCCTTCAACACGCCCAAGGGTGGCCGCTGCACGGTTTGCGAGGGCCAAGGCGTCATCGTTCACGAAATGAGCTTCATGCCCGACGTCGTGAGCCCCTGCGACGGCTGCGCGGGCGCTCGCTTCGAGCCCAGTACGCTCGACGTACGCTTCAAGGACTTGAGCATCGGCGACGTGCTCCGCATGTCGGCGACAGATGCGGCCTCGGTGTTTGCGGCGCACTCCAAGATCCACAGGCCCATGGACACCCTGGTGCAGCTGGGCGTCGGGTACCTGCAGCTCGGCCAAGGCGTGGCCACACTCTCTGGCGGCGAGGCGCAGCGACTCAAGCTGGCCGCCGAGCTGACTGCCGGTGTCAAACACGAGCCCACGGTGTACGTGCTCGACGAGCCCACCACGGGGCTGCACCTGTCCGACGTACGTCGACTCCTCGGCGTGCTCCACGCGCTCGTTGATCGCGGGGACACGGTGGTGATCATCGAGCACCACCCGGACGTGATTCGCGACGCCGACTGGGTCGTAGAGCTGGGCCCCGAAGCCGGCGAGCTGGGCGGACAGGTCGTGTTCGAAGGGCTGGTCGAGGGGCTCCTGAGCGCAAACACCGCCACAGGCGCGCACCTCGCACGAAAGGTAGGCGCAGCGAACCGCACAAAACGAGCCCGAGTTCGAGCGACGCCCACACACACCTGACAGGTAGGCAACTCTCGTTTGCCGTACGGACCTACATGCCACGCCGATTGGCACACGCCATGAACTGGTGTGATAGCCTTTGGGAGCGATGGGCATGCCCGGCCCCGGGGAAATTTTCGGCGAGAAGTACCGGGTGCTCCGCATGCTGGGCGAAGGGGGCATGGGCTTCGTCTTCGAGGCCGAGCACGTGCGCCTCGGCCAGCGCGTGGCCATCAAGTGCCTGCTGCCCAAAATGGTCAGCGATGCGGTACACGTGGCGCGCTTCGAGCGCGAGGCCCGCGCCGTGGCGGCCCTGCGCAGCCGGCACATCATCAAGATTCTGGACGTCTCGAACCTCGACGATGGCCGCCCCTTCATGGTCATGGAGCTGCTTACGGGCCGCGACCTCGACGCGGAGCTTCGCTCGCGGCAGGTGCCCACGCACCAGCTCATCGATTGGCTGGTCCAGGTGTGCTCGGGCCTTGCCGAGGCCCACGACCGCGGCATCGTCCACCGAGACCTCAAGCCCTCCAATATCTTCATCGCCCAAGAGCCCGAAGGTCTCATCGCCAAGGTGCTCGACTTTGGCATCGCCAAGGCGCAGTCCGTGGTGCCAGGCATCACGCAGGCCGGCGGTGGCGTGTTCGGAACGCCGCACTACATGTCGCCCGAGCAGATTCGAGATCTCCCAGACGTGGACGGCGCGGCGGACCAGTGGGCGCTTGGGGTCATCTTGTACGAGACCTTGGCCGGTCGCCTGCCCTTCGACGCCAACTCCTACGCTGGTTTGGCCGCCGCCATTGTCGCAGACCAGCCCAAACACTTGGCGGACCTGCGTCCGGATTTGCCGCGGACACTCGTCGACGTGATCATGCGCTGCCTCCAGAAGGACAAGCGCTTCCGGCACGCCGACGTGAAGGTCCTTGCCACGGAGCTCATGCCCTTTGCGCCGGCCGCCTCCGAGAGCGGACGCTATAGCCATCTTGGCACCATCGTGCGCAACGCGGCGCCAGTCGAGTCTTCGCCCGGGTCCGACCGAACCGTCCCCCAGCACGACTTCGTGCGGGGGACGCTCATGGCGACCACCACGGAGACCGAACTCCCGGCCCGTCGAAAGCGCGGACTTGGTACGGTCACCCTCAGTGCCGTTGTGTTGGGTCTGGCCATCGTGGGCGGCGCTGCCGCTGTGACCCTAGGCCAAAGAGCCAACACCCAACGGCTAGCCCTTCCAGACCAAAGCGCGAGCACCGTAGCCTCGGGCCCCGTCCCTATCGGGAGCATGGTCGCCACCGCTCAGACCACCACAGCGCCGGCCACCACCCCTTCTGCCAGCACCGCCCAGCTGCCGCCCAACGCCTCGGCTGGCGCCGCGCGGCCAGCGCCGCTCTTGCCTCCCAAGCCGACGGCCACGTCCGTCACAGCCACTGGCACA
>JBIKNA010000074.1:0-22846 GCA_044358965.1 Polyangiaceae bacterium | reverse complement strand
GGATTTATGGCTCTGGGCCTGGGAGCGCCCCGAAGACCTCTCGTTCTTGCGCGGGCACGAGCGGCGCGTGGGTGTTGCGTACCTTGCGCGCACGCTGCGCGTCGACGGGGACCGGGTCTTTTCAGACACGCGGCAGCAGCCCCTGGTTGTGCCCGAGCACGTCTGGCTCAGCACGGTGGTCCGCATCGAAGTCCCCCGCGGGCGCGCGCCCAGCCCGAGCACTTTGCCCCAGGTCGTGGATCAAGTGCTCGCAGCGTGGTCCGAGAGCAAGGCCCCTCGCGTGCAGATCGATTTCGATGCCCGACGCAGCGAGACTGCATACTACACACAGTTACTGACGGCGCTCCGGGCGCAACTTCCGCAAGGGGTGGCACTCGACATCACCGCCCTCGCCGCCTGGTGCGCCCAGGAGCATTCGTGGCTCGACGCGGCGAAGCTTCCCGTCGATCGCGTGGTCCCGATGGTGTTCTCCATGGGGCCCGACACGCGCCTGGTGCGCGCGTGGCTCTCGGTTCGCGGCGAGTTCAAGAGCCCGCAATGCCGCGATGCGCTGGGGATCTCGACGGACGAGCCCTTTGCCCCAAGCCACAGTGTGCAGACGGTGTACGCGTTCTCGCCGCGCCCGTGGACCGCCGCCAGTGCTCATGCCCTGCCCCGATGGAAGGACTTTCCGTGAAGCTTCGAACCCCAGTGTACTTGGCAGCGATGGCTGCATTGGCTCTGGTCGGTCTGCGGGACATGCCGCCGGCCACGGCATGCTCGTCGAGCACCGAGACCTTTGCCGTGTCGCTCCACCACCCCGACTTGCCGCTGACGCCGTACCTTCAGGGCGAGCTCGGTCTTTTGCAACCCAGCTACGCGCGATCGCACCTGGTGGTGGCGTACCGGTATCTCGCTGGTGCTCCCTTGTCGGCCGACGAGCGCACCGCTCTTGCCGGCTTCTTCGACCAACGGCTACCAGTCCCCAACGTCGGAGCGGGGACAGGCAGCGCCGCCGCAAGCCCGAGCCCGCCGCAACCTCTGCTGCAAACACCGTCGGAGCTGTGGGCCATCGAGCGGGCCCGCGTGGCCGGCGCCCAAGCGAAGGCATCGGTGCGCTCCGGCCGGGCGCAGTGGCGCACCCTGCCCGGCGGCAAGCGCTCGTACCAGTCGTGGGAGACCTGCCTGCCCGACGCCTTTCGCGTGGCCACAGATACGCTCAAAGATCGCGAGCGCACCCTGGGCGCGGCGTCTACAGAGCTAGCCGACTGGATCGCCGCCCAAGACGCGGTGTTCAAGAACTGCGAGTCCGTCGAGCAGCGCAGCGTGCCCAACCCCCTGCCCGCGTCAGCATCCGCCGGCGCCCGTGCGGATCGCGCCTACCAGATCGCCGCGGCGCAATTCTATGGCAACCAATGGGACGACGCCGAACGTAGCTTTCGGGCAATCGGTCAGGACCCTGCGTCACCGTGGAACAAGCTCGCGCGGTACATGGCCGTGCGCGTGCGGGTGCGCCGGGGCACGCTGCACGAGCCCAACATGGACGAGGCCGAGATCAAGCGGGCGCTAGCCGAGACCAACATGCTGCTGCAGACGCCAGACATGGCCCCCATGCACGAGGCCCTGCGCCGGTACCGGGGTTTCATCCGCTTCAAGGCCGAGCCCCGGGCCCAGCTGTCGGAGCTGCAGCGGCAAATCGCAACGGGTGGCGCCGGCACCGAGCTCGCGCAGCTCTTGACGGACTACACGCTGCTGCTCGATGCCAACGAAGCCGAGCTCAAGCGCGCGCCGGAGACCGACACGCTGACGGCTTGGCTCGGCACCATGCAGGGCGTGCGCTCGCATGACTTCGCACTCAAGATGTACGCATCCACCGGCGGCGCGCTGCCTTGGCTCGTGGCCACCTTGAGCACGGCCACCCGGGCCGACGATCGGCGTCTGGACCCGGTGCTGGCCCAGGCGCTCTCCCTCGACGCAACATCGCCGGCGTTTGTGACCGCGCGCTACCACGTGCATCGCATCTCGCTGGCCCGGGGGCTCGACCGCAAGACACTCTTCGAGAGCATTCGTCACACCAAGGGCCTGCTGCGCCCTTCGGTGGGGCCGTCGAGCCGCAACGCCTTTGCGCTGTTGGCGGCGCGCGCGGCGCCAGATCTCCAGGCGTTCCTCCAAGAAGCGCCCATGGTGCCGGCGGGACAAAGCGAGGACTCTGGGCCCGTGGTCACGAACCCCAAGCTTCTGCCTTCGCTGCCGCCCGAACTACGCGACATGCTCGCAAGCGAACTGCCCATCACGGCATGGCGCGACGCGGCGTTGTCTCCAGCGCTTGCCGGGCCCGTGCGCGCCCACATCGCGGCCACGGCATGGGCCCGGGCACACCTGTTGGGCGACGCGGCGAGTGCCGCGGCAGTTGCGCCCATTGCGTCGCGCCTGAACCCAAACATGCGGCCCTACATCGACCGCGTGGAACAGGCCAAAACAGCGGATGAGCGACGCCTGGGCCTTGTGTACGCGCTGCTCAAGATGCCCACGGTGGGCCCAACCCCCAACGCGTTCTACGCCGACGAGGCACGCGAAGAGGGCATCACGAGTTCGTACGGCGACTACTTCTGGTGCCCGGATGCACCGCCGGCATCGGGGTCTCCAGCTGCGGTCAGCCACAATCATCTGGGCGCAGCTTCGGACCGCGAAGTCGCCAAACGAGAGCGCGCGATGCTTGCGGCGCGGGGCACCGGTGCCACCTGGCTCGCGCAAGAAGCAGTGCGCCTGAGTGCCTTGTTGCCGCAAGACCCGCGCGTGCCCGAGGCATTGCACTTGGCCGTGCGCGCCACGCGCTTTGGCTGCAAAGACGCGGCAACGCCCCGGGCATCCAAGCGAGCCTTCGAGGTGTTGCACCAGAGGTACCCCGGCTCCAGCTGGGCCAAAGCCACGCCGTACTACTACTAGTACCTCGACACTGGGAAATTGATTGATTGCCGCGAGGATCCGGCGACGAGGTCGAACGCGGCGCGACGAAGAACATGCAGCGCATATTCGAGGAGCGGCGAAGCGCACCGCGTTCGAGATCGGCGTCGGAGACCGCGGCAATCGGTCGATTTCCCGGTGTCGAGGTACTCGGCCGCGCCGCGCGATGTGACAGCGCACACGTGGCAGAGTGCCATCTGCGCGATACGTGAAGAGATTTCAACTCACAACAACGCGACGAGCGTGCGTCTACCCGGCGCGTCAGAGTGTGCGCCGAAGTTGGTCGCTGGAAGGCTCGACTGCAACGGTTCGGCCGCCAACGCGCCCCGGAGGAAACTCATATGCGTCACATCGTCTCATGCCTGGTCGCTGCTTGCGTTGTCACCATGAATGCTTGTGGAGGCACCACCGATCCGTCGGCATCAAGTTCGTCTGGTGCTCCCGCGTCCGCGGCGTCCGCTGATGGCGGTCGCGAAGCGAGCGGGCAGACAATTGATCCCGGCGTGATCCCCTCCGAAGACAACCCTGCACGGTTCTGCACCGCATTTTGCTCGTGGAAGGAGCGCTGCCGCAAAGGGAGTGCCGAGTGTATGTCGAGATGCACTGCGGACGCGAACAAGTTCTCCGCGCGCTGGCGGGAGAGCTACTGGACCGGCATCACTGGTTGCTTCAACACGTTGGCCTGCGGGCAAAGTGATGACATGTGCATGACCAACCTGACGTACGGTGATCCGGCATACCCCGAGACCCCCGAGGTGAAGGCCTGCTTGGTGCATCAGGCAGAGTGCAAGTCCTTCGCAGAGGACTACTGCATGACCATCGCAGTGCTGACCGACGAGGCGCGCGCTGAGGCCCACGCGTGCCGAGACAAGCCCTGTGGCGAGACCAAAGAGTGCCTCCGCACCGCCGGTGCCTTTACGTTCTGACGAGAGGCGGCACCTGGCCTGGCGGTGAGAGCAAGTACGTCCTCACCATGGTCGGCAGCTCTTGCGCGAGCATATCTGCCTCTGCCTCGGCCTTCCGCATCGTTGTCACGTAGGCGCAGGTGGCCACCACGTGCACGGCGGTGGCGCACGCCGTGGGCAGATCGGGCCTTCGAAGGCGCGGCTCGCGCTCGGCCATGGCGCGCAACGTGGCCGTAGACACCTGCACTGCCTGCTGAATGATGGCGTGACGCGCACTCTTTCGGGAGGGGAAGTCGTCTTGGTAGAGCGTGCCAAACTGATCGGCGTGCTGGCGAAAGAGCACGAAGGCCAGGCGGACAATCTCTTCGATGGCGAGCCCCACCGGCGCTGCTTCTTGGTGCAGCTGCATGGAGCGCGCGGCCAGCGACGCCAAGAGTTCTTCGAGCGCGCTCTCCTCGCAAGCGGCCATGAGCGCTTCGCGGGTGGGAAAGTACTGGTAGATGCTGGCGGCGCTGACGCCGGCCACCCGGGCGGCGTCGTGCATGCCGAACTCGCCCTTGTCGCGGATGAGCCGCGTCGCCGCCTCGATGATGAACTGCACGGTGGCGCGACTGCGCTCTTGCGTGGGCGCCCGGCGAGGCGCCTTTGGGGTCTTCGCAGCCTTCGGCTTGCGCGGGCCAGCGTTCTTGGACCCCGCGTTCTTGGACCTCGTGTTCTTGGACCCCGCGTTCTTGGACTCCGTGTTCTTGGACCCCGCCAACGCCACCGATCGTCGAGCCATGGCGCCGAACATACCATGGCGCCCCGAGCCCCCACCCGCGCGGCGACGCTGCTATGTTGCTTGCGCCATGAGCGCCCCCGCCTGCCCCACCTGCGAGATGACCGACGTCTTGGGCCACCCCGAGCGGTGGGAGTGCCTGACCTGTGGTCACGAGTGGCCGCGGGCTGCCGAGCCCGACGCCGACGCGGCGCCCCGGGTGGTCAAAGACGCCAATGGCAACGTGCTCAGCAACGGAGACTGCGTGATCCTCATCAAGGACCTCAAGCTGGGCGGCGGTGGCTCGCAGGTCCTGAAGGGCGGCTCCAAGTCCAAGCCCATCCGCCTTGTCGATGGAGACCACGAGATCGACTGCAAGATGGACGGCATCGCCGTGGCGCTCAAAGCTTGCTTCGTCAAAAAGGCCTGAGATGAAGACCGGCGGATGTTTGTGCGGGGCCGTGCGTTACGAACTGCGAGGCCCCTCCACCAGCGTGACCTATTGCCACTGCGCCATGTGCCGCAAGTGGCACGGTCACGTGGGAGCCTACGCGGCCGTAGACCGCGCAGACTTCGCCCTCGTCGAGCAGCAGGGCCTGCAGTGGCACGCATCGTCGCCACACGTGCGTCGAGGCTTTTGCGCCGCGTGCGGCTCTAGTTTGTTCTTCGACCAAAGTGACTTGCCCAAGATGGCCTATTGCGCAGGCACCCTGGATGCGCCCACGGAGCTCAGCTCCAAGGCGCACATTTTCGTGGCCAGCAAGGGCGACTACTACGATCTGGCCAACGACGGTCTGCTGCGTTTCGACGGCGACGTGTAGGGGCCGACACTCATCGTCCCAAAGGCTTGCTGCGGAGCGACCCGGCGGACTCCGCGGCGCCGCACGTGGCCTACGGCTGCAGGTTGACCTCGGCTTCTAGACGCTTCCATTCGGCCAGTGAAGCTTCCATGTCCGCGCGGGAGAGCTCCGCGGCTGCGGGCCCCTGCGCAACAGACAGGTCGAACGAAGTACCGCGCGGTGCGACACCGAACGAACTCCCACTCGAGCCACCAAATAGGCGCCGCGTAAGCTGAGCAATGCAGATGCCGACGGTGGAGAGCATCTGCCCACCGGTGCGCCGCGTGAGCATCTCTTTCAGGCCGATGGTGTGCATGACGCTGGCCAGATCACCGGGCGGCAGGGAACAGATGGAGTTCGTCTCCTCGGTGTAGCAACCCGGATGGGAGTCGAACGCATGGGAGAATACTTCTTGGCATCTGTCTGCTGGAGCCGGCGTGCTGGCAAAGCCCCCCGCGGCCGCAATCTCGGTCACCAACTCCTCTTGCAGGCACTTCATCACGCGCCGGCTCCACTTCTTGCCCGTGGGAGAAAGCGACGACACCCGAAACGCCGTGCAGTACTTCTCACCGAAGCCCAGCGCATACCCTTGCACTCCACACGGAATTGCGCGCTCCAGGCACGCCGAGTAGAACGAGCAGTCGTAGTCGAGCGGCGTGTTGCAGCTTTCGATGCTGGGGTACGTGGGCGCGGAGGCAGCGCAGGCCCCAGCGTTGGTCTCGAGGGCCACGACTCCACTTTTTCCGTTCGGCGAACAGGCGTCCATCGCCGCACGGGCGTCCGCCTCGCGGCAGTACACGGTGCTCGCAGCGGCTCGGCATGCCACGCGGGATTCGTCATCTTGCGGAATCACGCGGATCCTGGTGGCCGAGAGTGCGTCTTCGGAGCTGCCCGTCGCGGGCACCTCCGATGCGCAGCCGGCGAGAAGGCCACCCGTTACGGTGATCAGCGACAACAGGCCCACACGCGTGCTGCGCCGGGGCCAAGACCGTGATGGTTGAGCGAAAACCATGGGGAGCCTCGGGTGGTGAGAACTCCGTATCACGCACAATTTGGGCCAAGGCACCAATGTAGGACTTACAACCACTTTAAGGTGCCAAGCGGGCGGCATTCGTGCGCTTCCTGGGTTTCGCGTGATCCACTACACGCGCGAGCTCTCGGCGAAGGCCCCCACCTTCGCAAGCTCCCCCGCTTCATGGGCAGGAACTTATTCCTCACCGCGCTGTCGCTCCAGGCATGCATCGTCGCACGTCGAGTCTTGCGGCTCTCCTCGCCCTTGCTGCCGCGTGCACGCCGGTCGCCGTATCGCGACCGAGCGGGCCCGCGGCCAAGGCTCCTCCCGCGCCGGAGGCCCGCGTCGCGCCGGCATCGGTGCCGGCCCCCTCGACGTCCAACGAACCAGACACCGGCAGCGACCCAAGCGCCTCGGCGCTTGCCGAAGCGCGCCTGGTGCCGTCGAGTTGCGAGATCCACAAGGCCGCAAAAGAGGCGAGGCTCGCGCAGATGCACCGGGAGGTGGATGCGGAGTTCAAGCGCTGGCACGATCTGCAGCCCGCGTGCTGGGAGGAAGACCGGCGCCGAGAAGCCGAGCGCAAAGCCATGGAAGAGTGCATGCGCGGCGGCGAGTGCAGCGGACGCGGGCTCTCTGGTGTGGGCGAGGGCGGCGGAGGTCACGGCGAGGGCATCGGACTCGGGAACGTCGGTACCCTCGGACACGGCGCCAGCACCGCGACGAGTGCTTCGCGAACCAACAACCAGGTGGCCGGTGTAGACGAAGCCGACATCGTGAAGACCGACGGGCGCTACGTATACATGGTTGCCAACGGCGCGCTGCGCATCGTGGAAGCCATGAACCCACGGCTCGTGTCCGTGACACGGCTACCCGGCGTGGTCCGCGAGATGCTGGTCGAAGGTGACCGCGCCGTGGTGTTCACTGCAGATCACCAAGGCACCGAACGCTGCACCTATGGTTACGACTGCACCGTGGGTGGCGACGGCACGACAACGCGCATCGACGTTTTCGACATCACCAATCGCAGCGCGCCGCAGGCCATCCGAAAAGTCGAGTTCACTGGCTCGCTCATGGCCGCGCGACGCATCGGCACCACCATTCACACGGTGGTCGCCGATGGCGACGATGCCGTGGGTAACTACGAGGTGTGGCCGAAAGATCTGCCAGAGTGCGGCACGAACGAGCCTGTCGTGCGCGCCAAGTTCGCGGCCCTGCGCAGGGACAACGAGAAGAGAATCAAGGCGGCGACTTCGCTACCCAGCATCGTGGAGCGCGGCGTCACCACGCCGCTGTGCGCAGGCCTGCTCGACAACAAGTTCGATCAGGTGCACACGTTCACTTCGCTCGTGTCTTTCGACATGCGCGATGCACGCGCGCCGATTTCCTCGGCCACGGTCCGCAGCAGGCCAGGCACCGTGTTCGCGTCTACGGACGCGCTTTACATGTCGACGCAGCGACGAAAGAAAGGCTCAGGCCGCTGGTACTCGTTCTACCCCTCCGTGGACGAAGTGAGCGAGCTACACAAGTTCCGCATTGGCGCAAAGCCCACGGACACCCGGTACGTCGGCAGCGGGGTGGTGCCCGGTCATGTGCTCAATCAGTTCGCGATGGACGAATGGAACGGACACCTGCGCGTGGCCACGACCCGCGGCAAAGTGCCGGACCCCAACGTGGAGAGCGCGGTGTCGGTCTTCTCCGAGGGCGCCGGGGGCAATCTCGTTCGCGTCGGCGCCGTTGAGCATCTCGCCCGCGGTGAAGACGTCCGAGCGGTTCGCTTCGACGACGACCGCGGCTATCTCGTCACGTTCAAGAAGACGGACCCGCTCTTCGTGCTGGATCTTCATGACGCGGCACGCCCAACGGTGCTGGGAGAGCTGAAGATCCCTGGATTTTCGACGTACCTGCACCGGCTCGACCCCACGCATCTGCTCTCCATCGGCTTCGATGCGAACGACCACGGGGATTTCGCATACTTCGACGGCGTATTGCTTCAGCTCTTCGACGTGACCAAACCCACGGAGCCCAAGTTGCTCCACCGCGAGAAGTTAGGAACCCGCGGGTCGAGCTCCGCCGCGCTCACGAATCATCTGGCCTTCAACTACTTCGCGGAGAAGGGCCTTCTGGCCATTCCGATGACGATGTGTGAAGGCGGAAGCGACGGAGTCAACGGCACGGAACTCTCGTTTGCTGGGCTCATGGTGTACCGCGTCGACGTCAAGCGAGGGTTCGAGCGCCTCGGCGGCGTGGCCCACGGCAAGAAAGGCAGCAACTGCGACACCTGGTGGTCCAAGGCCACCTCGGCGGTCAAGCGAAGCGTGTTCCTCGACGACCTCGTGTATTCGATGGCCCTCGATCGGGTGAAGGTTCAGCGCATGGGGGCTTTTGGCCAAGACCTCGCGGACATCTCGCTCACGCAGTGAGCCCACCACCGGAGTCAGGTCTGCCAGGTCGACCGTGTTCGCGCTTGCTCACGCGTCCCGACGCAAACGGTCGGCGGCGACCATCAGGCGACCAGCGCCTGCGACAAGCTGCTACGTTTTGAGTGCGGCCATGGGCAGAAAACCTAGATTCGTTGCGCTTTTCGTCTTCGGCGCCGGACTCGCTCTCGCTGCGCGTTTGGGCACCCGTGGCGCATCGCGCACGGATGCGGACGCCTGGGACCCGGGGGCAGACACTGTCACCGCCTACCCCAACCTGCTCGTTGGGAGCAAGCCAACCTCGAGCATTGCATTGGCACCTGGTGTTGCGGCGCTCACAGACCAACTCGCCGCGCTGCACCGCTTCGAATCCGAGCAGGTGGGCAAGCCGCCAAGGCCGAGTCGCGTCTACCCCGTGTACAGCGCGCTCGTTGCGAAAGCGACACGCGCAAACGTGGTGTCGCTTCTCCAGCACGAGAGCCCATGTGTTCGCTTGTACATGGCCGTCCATGTCCTTCGTTTCTTTCCCGAAGATTCCCCCGCCGTCTATCCGCTGCTCTCGGATCGGAGCAGACTGGAGGAACTCGAGGGTGACACGATCGCGCTCACGGACGTTGCGGACGGCACGATGGAGGCGCTCGACAGAACCCTTTCGCCAACGTCTCCCCACATCGATCTTCTCATTCGTATCGCGAACGACCAGCTACTACCGAAAGACGTCCGCGCGGCGGCTCTCACGTCCTTATCGAGAGTACGGAGGGCAGAGGCCCAGGCGCTTGCGCTCTCGCTCGTCGACGATCCCAATTCCATTCTGGCCGAGAGCGCAGCTCGGGTCGTGGCGCAATCGCGCGACAGCGCGGCGGAATGACGGCTGAGGCAAACGGCTTTGCAATGCCTACGCAACGCCGAGGGCGCTCGCATAAGGCAGAGCACTCGTCTCGCCGCGCGCCCTATCTGTCGGGAGGCGCGGGGCATGGCGGGAGCATCTGACTCACCGCCGCGCGGAGCTCTTGCTCCGTGGCGTTCTTGACGGTGCACGGGCCATTCCGCGTGCAGCGCAGCCGGAACTCTTTGACGTTGCCTGCGGCATCTCGAAGTTGGTACCGAGTGTCCGGTTGATGGGCGAGCCAAGGGTGGAAGAGCGCAAAGTAGGTGTAGGAGTTGACGTAGATGGCCACCTCACGCTGCGGGTCGGCGCGATGCAGGTTGGAGCACGCAAGCTGCAAGGTCGTCGTCGACCGGAGGTACGCGTCCCAGGCAAAGGGAGCAACGGCGATGGGCGGCAAAAGACCGGCGACGACCACCGCGATGGCGTGGCGCGGAACCACAGGCTTGCGCGCCAGCGAAAGCAGCCATGCAGCTGCCGCAAGGGTGAACAAGCCGAGGCCCATGAGCACAACGGCCAAGAGAGCGGCCCCCGCGTTCTCCTCCTCTTGGCCTGAGCGAAAGAACGCGACGGCCGCCCAGATGAGCGCCGCGGCGCAGAGGGCGTCGATGGCCGCAAGCGCGTGGAGTACGATCTTCCAGGCCTTCATGGCGCGCAACCAGTGGGCGCGGCATCTGGGGACACGGCGCCAATGACGACATGCGGAGCGACCGGAGAGACGGGGGCGCATGGACCCTTGTTGTGTGGCCAGTGCGGAGCGGAACACATCACGAGGAGTTGGGTAGCACGTGACTGCGCAGCGCGCGAACGAAGGCCGGGCGCGCGGGGCGGTTGAGACGGCGGGCGGAGGCAGCAAATGTGCCGGGGCGGCGCAGCGGGACGCGGCGTTGTCGGAGGCCGGGCACGGGCACGGGCACGTGAGAGACGGGACCGGGTTTAAGGGGTATCCGCGATCTCGAGCGGCTGGCCGGTCTCGAGCAAGGTCTTGAGGCCGGACAGAACGTGGCTCCAGCCCTCGTGTGCCACGTGTTTGGCAACCTTGGGGGCATGCGCGAGCTCGTGGGTGGCTGTGAGCTTGCACACGGCACCGCGCTGCTCGATCTCCCAGGTGACCGTCGAGCGCTCCGTGGCCAGCTCTGCGTCGTACTTGACGATCCACGTGTGCACCAGGCGCCGGGGCTCGTCGGCCTCGAGCACCTCGCCTTCGACCGCGGTGGCGCCGTTGGGCATTTCGTAGACGATGGCCGTGCCGGGTTTGGCTGTGGTTCGTACCAGGGTGCCGTGGAAGTACTGGCGCGTCATCTCCGGGTCCAGCAGGGCGCGCCACAGCGCTTCGGGGGTGGTGCGAATAAACACTTCGTAGACTTGCGTGGTGCTCATGACTTCTTCCTTTTGGGGGCAGTGGCAGGGGCTTGGGCCTCGAGCAGCTCTTTCAGGCCGGTCATGGCCCGGGTGATCTGCTCGGCATACTTGCTGATCCATCGGTCGTGGATGCGCCGGATGGGAACCGCGTTGATGAAGTGGAGCTTCTCGCGGCCCTGACGCTTGGTGACCACCAAGTGCGCGCGCTCGAGCACCCGCAGGTGCTTCATGACACCGAACCGCGACAGATCACTGTGGGCGCAGAGGTCGCTGAGCGTTTGGCCACTTTGCGCGTGCAGCCGGTCGAGCAACATGCGCCGCACCGGGTCTGCCAACGCCTTGAATACGAGGTCATCGTCCACGCCCAACCAATAGGTGACTTTATGGTCACATGTCAAGCGCACGCGTTGGCGGCGCCCGCGCAGCGTCACCCGCGTGGCGCTAGACCCCACGGGTTTGGCGCTAGCGAGCGCGAATGGCGGCAAATCGCGTCGGTCTGCCAGCGGTACGCCACTTGCTGCACAGGCCGCATGGACGAGATCACGAGCGCGCTGCAGCAGATGTACGAGCAGTTCCCCTACCCGGGGCGAAGCGCTCCGGCGCAGCGCGTGGGATGGGATGTGAACCTGCTGCTCAGCTATGGCGCGCGTGCACCGAACAACAAGAAGCTCAAGGTGCTCGACGCGGGCTGTGGCCGCGGGGTCGGCATCTTGGGCGCAGCGGCGTTGCAGCCCGACGTCACCTTCGTGGGCGTCGACATCAATCGTGTGGGCCTCGCGGAGGCCAAAGAGCAGGCCAAGAACCGCAAGCTAGAGAACGTCACTTTCCAAGAGGTAGACCTGACCACTCTCGAGGGTCTCGAGGTTCCGCCGGGCGGCTTCGACGCCATCTTCTCTTCGGGGGTGGTGCACCACATGCCCGACCCCGTGGCGGGTTTGTCTGCGTTGGCCTCGGCCCTTGCACCGCACGGCATGCTGCAGCTCATGATCTATGGCAAGCGCGGCCGGGAACCGCTGTACCGCATGGTGCGGGCCATGGACAACCTGCTGCCCCGCGAGTACCCGTTGGCCGAGCGACTGCTGGTGGCGCGGCAACTGGCGCAATCGGTCACCACCGACGCACTCACCCAAGGCCCCTTTGCAGACATCCGGAGCATCGGCGACACGGAGTTCGTCGATCGCTATCTGAACGTGCACGAACGCAGCTACACCGTGCCCGAGGCCTTCGATTTGGTGGCCGAGAGCAACCTCAAGTTTCTGCGTTGGAGCGAGCCCGGCGACTGGGACTTCGCCAAGATCGTCAGCAACCCGCCGTTGGCCGAACTTGCCGCGCGACTGCCCGAGCAAGATCGCTTTGCCATGGTGGAAGAGCTCGCGTTTCGGCCCAAGCTGGAGATGGTGCTCTGCGCGCCGGGCAACGGGCCGCGGGCTCCGCTCTCGGGCCAAGAACTCGCGGAAAGCTCGCTGCTCGTCAATCCCGAGGTCTCGTTCATCACCACCACCCGGAGCGTGCCAGCAGGTGCTCGTGTGGAAGACCTGAAGGTGCGCATACGCACAAGCGAACCGCGGGGCTTCGAGAGTGGTCTCGTGTCGAGCGCGCTGCTCTTTCTCAAAGATCAGCGCGGCGCATTCCGAGGCAAAGAGCTGGTCTCGCTGCTGGGCAAAAACGGAGTATCCACGTCGATGGCGCAGCAACTGCTGGCAGACCTGGTGGGCATCGACATCTTGTACGTGCCGCACGCGTAGGCCGAGGGCCCTCAGCCGGTGATGCGGACGACCGTGAGTTCGCTTGTGCCCTTGGGGGTGACGATCTCGCGCACCTCGCCGACAACGGCGCCGAGCAGCGCGCGCCCAAGGGGCGACAACACGCTGCACCCCTGGTTGGTGAGCGCACGCTCTTCGGAGCCGACAAGCACGTACGAGCGCTCTTGGTCGTCTTGGTCGCGAACCAGAACGGTGGCCCCCAAGATCGCGTGCGGGAGATCGCCCGGCGGTAGCTCGATGCGTTGCGCCGACGGCACGAGCGCTCGGACGCGCTCGTCGGCAGATTGGCCCATGAGCAAAAGCCCCTGCGGGGTGACGTGGAACGGCCCCGCAGCAACGGGCAGAGCGACGCGCGGCGGCAAGTTCGTGCCGCCGCCATCGTCTTCTTTGGTGAAGGCTTTGCTCATGTGCCCAACGCGGGTACGCGCCGCTCGAGCGCGGCAACCAAGGCCGCGCCTAGCCCCGGAACGAGGCGGCGTCGATGACGAAGCGGTACCGAACGTCGCTCTTTACCACGCGATCGTAGGCAACGTTGATCTGGTCTGCCTTGATGAGCTCGATGTCCGAGACCACCTTGTGCTCGGCACAGAACTCGAGCATCTCTTGGGTTTCTTGGATTCCGCCGATCATGGATCCAACCAGGCGCTTGTTGCCGCCGATGAGCGCAAAGGCGGCGACTTGCGTGGGCTCCGGAGGCGCACCAACCAAGATCATGGTGCCCATGGGGCGCAACATGCCGAGATACCCGTTGTAGTCGTGCGGCGCAGACACCGTGTCGATGATCAGGTCGAACCTGCCCGCCAGCTTGGCGAACGTGTCTGGTGCGCTGCTCAGGGCAAAACCTTGGGCGCCCAGACGTTTTGCATCGGCCTCTTTGTTGGGGGACGTGCTGAACACCGTGACCTCGGCTCCCATGGCCTTGGCGATTTTGACCGCCATGTGCCCAAGACCACCAAGGCCAACGACCCCCACGTGATCACCCTTCTTGCACTTCCACTCCTTGAGCGGTGAGTACGTGGTGATGCCCGCACACAAGAGCGGCGCCGTGGCCGCAGGGTCGAGAGAGGCAGGCACCTTGAGCGCGAAGGCCTCGGTGACCACCACGTGCGTGGAGTAGCCGCCAAAGGTCGGCGTCTTGCGGTCCATCTCGGTGCCGTTGTACGTGGGCGCGGCGCCCTTCTCGCAGAACTGCTCGTGGCCGCGGGTGCAGGGCCCGCACTTGCCACACGAGTCGACCAGGCAGCCGATGCCTGCCATGTCGCCCACCTTGAGCTTGGTGACGAGCGAGCCCACCTCGGTGACGCGACCGACAATCTCGTGACCGGGCACCATGGGGAACGTCGAGTTGCCCCACTCTCCGCGCGCCTGGTGGATGTCCGAGTGGCAGATGCCGGCGAAGAGGATCTCGATGCCGACGTCTTTGGGCCCCACTTTACGACGCTCGATTTCGTAGGGGACGAGCGGCTTGTGGGCCTCGAGAACTGCGTAACTTTTGGTTTTCATTCGATCTCCGGGTGCGCGAGGCTTCATCAATAAGGCTCTTTTGGGCCACCGCAAGGCAAGCCAGAGATACAGACGGAAAATGACGTGGGCATGGCGGTGGCACCCGGGCGACGGTTCCATGGCGCTCGCGCGTAGCCTCGATGACGCTTGGCCCCGGGCGAGCGACAGCCCCATGTCGCTCCCTGCGTGTTTGGGTCACTTTTTGCGGAGATCTGGGCACTTTGGCCCGGTGCTAACGGCATGGCCCAGCGTTTGCTTAGCCCCTCTGTCATGCAATCGAACATCGCCCCGGTCCGGATTGACATGCGCGCCAACACCCGTCCCACGTTGCGCGCAGGCGAAGCGCTGGGCACGCTCACCACCACGATGCCCCCGCCGCCAGGGTTCGTGCAGGTGTTTGGCGATGTTCAGTCCCTTCGCCCGACTTCGCTCTCCGCCGACATCCTGGAGCTGCTCTACACCCTCGAGGCCGAGGACAGCATGCGCAGCAACGAAGAGACCGCGCCGATCATCGGCGTTGCGGCCTAAGCGCTGGGCGCTGATTCAGGCGGGCACCTGCACGGGTTGCGCGCCCGCCACGCGGTGAACGGTGCTGTTCGGGTCGATGTAGAGCTTGTGCGAGTGCCCGTCGACAACGCTGGTCTCGAGTGTGACCTTCTCGAGCCGCTTGAGCGCCGCAAAGTGTTCGGGCAAGAGCGTGAACCGGTGCTGCGCGCCTCCGTGGCCGTGCCAGAAGTCCAGGGTGATGGCCGCGTTCGCAACGATGTACGAAACGCGAATCACGCCGGTATACGGCCCTTGGCTGCCGTCGAAGTACAACGCAACGGCGTTGGTGTCGTAAAGCGTGACGGTCTTGGTGGACACATCGGGCTGCGCGTCTGCGGGGCCCGGCATGTTGCCCCCCGCATCCTGCCCAGGGTTCGTGCCTGGCCCACTGTCTTCGGTGCCAGGCGCAGCGTCGGGACCGTTCTTGTTGACGCGAGCGTCCGCCGCGGCGTCTACGGACTCGTCGCCAGGCAACTCGTCATCGCCGTCTTCGGTGCCGGGCGCGCCGGGCTTCTTCTTGCTCCGGGTCAGCGGGTCGAGCTGTGCAGGCTCGGCCATACATGCCGGCAGCTGCATGAGAACTGCGCCCAGGGCAGAGGCTCCGAAGATGCTGATGAACGCGCGTCTTTGCATGAGGTGTCCTCAAGATCCAAAGAGCGCACTTCAAGGGTAGCGTGCGGTCGTGGGTTGTCGAGTGTGCCCAAGTGCGAATTCCGTGCAGCGTCAAAGGACGATTCCGCGCGTGACGCAACGGGCACTCCAAACGGTCACTTGCCCCGTACATTGACGCCATGCCACCAGGGGCGCGACACTGGAGTTCATTCCGCATGGCCGGGTCCAGCTTTGCTCCGCCTTCGGCATCGTGACCGGTGCAATTCTGGCCGCGTGCGGCTCGTTTAGCAGCACAGGCACCGCACCGCCGGAGCTCGACGCGGGCGCCCTGACCGACGCGGACGCAGCTCCCGCTGTCGTGGACGCAGGCGCAGACACTGGTGGCCCGGTTCCCTCGGCACCAAAGCTCTACGTATCGCCGGCGGGCAGCGACGGGGCCGCCGGCACCAAAGCCGAACCGCTACGGAGCATTGGCGCAGCGCTGGCGTACGCCGCCACCAAGCCCGCAAGCACCCCATACGAGATCTTGGTGTGCAAAGGGATCTACGCCGACGCCCCGCTGCGCGTCTCCGTGTCGGTCACCCTGCGGGGTGGCTACAACTGCACCGAGTGGACGCGGGCCGCGGGCTTCCCCAATGCACGCGAAGTCGACCCCAACGAGTCGCGCATCGAGAACAACCGGGTCGATCTCGATGGCAGCACGGTGCTCATGACGGGCCCCATCAAGGCCGAGCTCGAAGGGTTCACCGTGGTGGCCGGCGATGGCAACACCATGACCACAAGTGTCTCCGTGCGAAACGGCGCAGATTCCCTTGTCGTGCGCAACCGCCTGCTTGGCGGCAAGACAACCGCGGCCGCCGACACAGTGGCCGGGCGCGGTATCGCCGTCGAGACGGCCCGCGCAGACATCTTGCAGAACTTCATGCAGGCCGGGGTCAGCGGCGGAAGCCAGTTCTTCGCGAGCGCCTCGGTGCTGCTCATCGATGCCGGCGGCTCGCTCGTGGAGAGCAACCTGATGCGCGGTGGCACTGGCAAAGCGCCGCAGGCCGAGACCATCGTGCACATCGCATCGAAAGCACCGGGCCTCCCCGTACGCGTCATCAAGAACGAGCTGTACGGCGGCACCTACTCCACTTCCGCCCCCCGAGACGTGTCGCACCTGTTCATCGTCTATCAGTCGGGCAGCGCCATCATCGAAGACAACCGCGCCGTTGGCGGCACGACCACTTGCGCCGAGAGCTGCTACGTCAACGGTGTTTACGTGGGCGATGCCGCCACCGTCGAGATGCGCCGCAACCAAATCGAAGTTGGATCCGTCACGGCTCCGGACCTCGGTGCAGCGGTCCGGGGCGCGGGGGTTTTCGACACGGCGTCGCTCACTGCCGAGAACAACGTGCTGCTCCAGCGCCAGAGCACCACGACGGCCGGCACGTTTCGCTATGGTTTGATGGCGTACAACGCTTGCGAAACCAACAGAAGCTGCTCGGCAAAGACGCAACTGCGCGCCACATTCCGCCACAACACGATCGACATGGGCTGGCTCTCGCCAGCGGGCACCACGGTTACCACTGGCCTGTATATTGGGTCCTCGCGCACTGTCGCCGAGGCCAACCTTTTCGTAGGTACGAGCGACACCGGCCTAAGCGATGATCGCGGCGTCTTCATCGACAAGTGCAATGGAGCCGTACTTGCGCCCCTGCGCTCCAATGTATGGCTGACCAAGAACCTTCGGCTCCAGGTAGACAGCTTGGACGGCACGCAACTGTCTTGCTCACCCACGTCGAGCAACTTCGAGGATACGAACGTGCTTCGAAGCGAGCTGACCCAAGTCCTTCGCGACCCCATGCCCAGTTCGTGGTCTGCCTTTGGCGCGTCCTCGGCGCTCGAGGCGGCCCCCGCGGGCGCTGCCGACTGCACGGCACTCAAGCGGCCCAACACGTGGAACAGCAGCGTCGCGTTCGACCTGCTTGGGCGCAGTCGGAGCGAGAACTTCACCCCGGGCGCCTTCGAGTATCAAGGGAAGTGCCCCATACAGTAGCGCTACCAGCGCAAGACAGTAGCGCTACCAGCGCAAGCCGACACTGCCGCTCGGGCCTAGCGCTGAGATGGCGCTGGACTGGTAGATCATGGTGGCCCCAAGGCGGAGATCGATGCGCGAGACCGATACGCCGGGCTCGAAGCGCGCGGTGAAGAAGGGCGGGCCGTGTTCGAAAAAAGCCGAGGTACCCTGCACGAACAGCGTGAGCGGGCGTGCGGGGTACAATCGAGCTTCGAGCCCCATGTCGAAGGCCGGGGTGGTCTCGAGCCCGTGCATCACGAGCACGCCTGCCAGCAAGTAGAGCTCTGCCCAACGCGTGCCCACCAGCACGTTGGCCCCCACGTGACCGCGAAATAAGTCCAGCGATCGCACGTTGGCGGCATCGGGTTCATGCAGGCGCGTCCACTCGCCGTGCAACACAAAGGCGCTGATGAAGCCACGAAGATGCACGCCGTGGCCATAGATGCCTGGCGTGGGCGCGATGTTGCCATCGAGGCCGAGCTCGGCGTAGCGCACGATGCGTCGCTTGCGCTCGGCGCGGGACACATAGATGCTTCGGCCGTCGTAGGGCTCGATGGCAGGATCCGGCAGGTCGGCATCGGCACCGGCCTCGTCGAGGGACGAGTCCGAGCGGAACATCCCCATCACGATGTTCGCGAACAGCTGGGCAAAGATCCACGAAACGCCGCGGTCTTCTCGGGAGCGTCGGTTTTGCTGTGGCTGCGGTCCGTTGCCCGGCGGCGGATCACCCGAGGGCTGCGGTTGCGCGGCCGGCGGTGGCTTGTGTTGGCTCTCGACGGTCTCGAGGGAGTCGGCCTGGGCCGTTCGTGTGATCAGCAGCGCAAGTATTGCTGCGATGCAAGAACTGGCACGAGCGTTCACCCCGTAGAGCGTACGCTGGGCAAGTAGCCCCAGCGAGGCCTTTTCTAGGGCGCTGCGCGCACCGCCAACCACGTGAGCGTGGTGATGCCCTCGCCCGGATCCGTGGTGATGCCCTCGCCGTCGGCGCTGACGTGGCCGCGGGCCACGGTTTGCCCAAGCCCTGCACCCGCCGAGAAATCAACTCGCACGCCGTGCATGGTCACGAACTCGACGGCGCTGCCCGGCGCCAACCCGCCGGACTCGGCAATGCGCACGGCAACCTTCTTGGAAGCGATGGCCTCGAAGGGAGCGAACACATAGGTGAGCGCCGCGCCAGCGCCCAGGGCCGGGGGCGCCGCGGCCGGCGCAACCTTGGCGAAGCGCAGACGGCGTCCCTCGGGTTCATCTGCGTAGTCCTCGAACGACAGATCCCACATGGTGTCGGCGGGTACATCCAGCGTGACGGGACCGTGCGTGAGTTTGACCGCCGGCGCGGGCTCGACGGCGAGCATGGGACCATCGGCAGACAGGCGCGGTAGCGCGAAGGTTCCAAACGAGTGCGTCTCTTGGGGCGCTTGGGGCAAAGGCACGATGGTGCTGCCGTGCGTGGTGCGCGCGTGCACGAAGAAGCCATACTGGCCATCGGGAATGTGGCTATTGACCCGAACGCGGAAGGCGCCGGTCTTGTCGGCGCGCCCGGCAAAGCAAGCCTTGCCGCAGAGGCTCACGTCGATGTTGGGCAGACCTTTGCCTTCGGTGTCCGTGAGCGCGCCAACGATTTCGCGCACGCAATACGCTTTTGGATCGCGCCCCTCTTCCCACTCGCCCGGAGGCTTGGCGCATGGAACGGGGCCCGGGGTTGCCTCGCTCGCTGCCTCCGCCGGGCCGGCGTCTACGGCCACGCTCGAACTCTGCGAAGAGGCTCCGCACGCCACCATGGCCAGGGCAATCAGGGAGGCAAGGGCTCGAGGCATCGCCTTTAGGATACGCCTACCGCGCCCGTCGGTTGCGGCAGGCCCCAAAGAAAGTTCGAAGGCGGAGGAAAACCTGCGCAACCAGCGCCGCCACCGCACGTATAGAGGAGTCATGAGCTTTGACCTCGCGATCCGCCCCGCCGTTACGGCCCTTGCCATCTCGCTGGCCCTGGCCGCCTGTGCAGGCAATACCGAACCGAGGACCGATGGCACCGGCGCAGCAGGCTCTCCGGCGGGTTCGGCCGCAGGCACTCCTTCGAGCAGCGCGCCGACCGCAAAGCCGACGGCAGATGCGCCTCCGGCACCGAGCACGAGCGCCACGACCGCACCAACGACGCCCGTACCGGTGACCCCTCCGCCCGCGGGCTGGGGTCCTGCGGCTTGCCCGGCGCCAGCCAATGTGGGCTTCGCGGTCGGCGACTCCATCGGAGACTTGGGCATCAAAGATTGCGACACCGGCGCCGCTGCCAGCATCGACGAGCTTTGTGGCGCCAGCGCCACCTGGATCTTTGCGGCACACACGCACTGCCCCACGTGCCAAGCCACCGCGGGCTTCAGCGACGACGTGGCCAAAGCGGTGGAGTCCAAGAACGCCGCCGTGATTCAGCTGGTCTACGACGACAACGGTACCTCGTGCGCCGAGTGGCGCGCGGCCTACAAGCTCGCGGGCATCAGCAATGTGCGCGTGTACGCGGACCCGGGCGGCAAAGCGTTTGGCAAGCTCCGCACAGAGAACTACACGGCGGCGAGCGCATTTCTAGACAAGAACCGCGTCGTCACCTTCAAGGCGCACGGCCTCGGCAAGGCCCAGGTGATGTCGCAAATCGACGCCGCGCTCGCCAAGTAGCGCGGCGCGTTTGCCTGAAGCGCGCGGATCTCGCAAGATGGCGCCTATGCCACACGTCATCCGGTCTGCCCGAGCGCAAGATCACGCGGCCTTTGTTCGGCTCTTCGCCGAGCTCGGCACCGACGATGTGCCTCTCGATGCCGCTCGCTTCACCGCAGAGATGCTGCCAAGCACGCTGGTTGCCACCAACGAGCACGAGCAAGTCGTGGGCTATGCCTACGCCCAGTGGATGGACGGCGTTGCGTACGTGCGCGGCGTGGTGACAGCCCCGGAAGCGCGGCGCACGGGCGTAGCCCGACACCTGATGCAGGAGACTGCAGCGCGGGCTCGGGCCCAGGGGTGCCATTCGTGGTGCCTCAACGTCAAGCCCGACAACCACGGCGCCATCGCGCTCTACAACAGCATCGGCCTAGAGCGCGTCTTCGATTCGACGGCCATGCGACTGCCATGGAAGAACGTGCCCAGCCAGATGGCCGAGGGCATACGTGCCCGCCGCGTCGAGCCTGACGAAGACGCCCAAGTAGAGCTAACGTTGCGGCTCGTGCAGGGGCAGATGAGCTCGGCGCGACGCACCGAAGACCGCGTGATCTTGATGCTGGAGAGCCCCGCCGGCGCGGTGCTCGGTGGCGCTGTGTTCCATCCGCACTATCCCGGCGCGTATCCCTTCGCGCCGTTGGCCGCGGAGCACACGTTGGCGCTCTTGCAGGCCATTCGCCCGCATGCGGGCCCAAGCGACCCTTTCATCAACCTGATGATCGAAGGGCTCCCCGAGGTGGTCACCGAGCTTGGACGCTTGGGGGCCACCGTGCGCCTTCACGTACAGCACCTGCGCGGCCCTCTGCCGTAGAGTCACCGCTTGCGTGTTCGGCGACGCATGCGCCCGAGGAACGCCGCAGCGGCCACAACGGCGATGCCTGCGTTGGGGCCGGCGGCGCCTCCGGACAGATCACACCCCGATGCGCCGTACATGGGGACCACGGAGGCAGCGTCCGCGAGCTGGCCGTCGGACGCAGCGCCATCGCTCGACACGCCCGCATCGCCCACTGGGTCGGCCTGCGGAGCCGCATCGGCACAGGAGACCACGAGGGCCGCGCCAAGGGCCACAACGCCACGCCGCACAAGGCCAGCGTTGTGCCGGGCGCAGAAGGGGCAGGCGCTCGCCACGTCGACGTGCCGAAGGCATGCATCGCAAGGTCTCAAGCGTGACATTCGACGAGTGTAGCAGCCGCCCGCGATGCGGCCACGAGACTTCAAGTCCGGCGGCAACCGTGCCATGGTGTTGCCCGTGAAAATGTTCCGCCCCTTCCCCCTCGCGTGTTCCGCTGCCCTTTTGCTTGCAGGATGCAAAGACAAGCCCGCGGACCCGACGCCCACCGTGGCCACGCAGTCTGCGGCCGTCACTGCCAGCGCCGCACCATCGGCGGCCCCTTCGGCCTCGTCCGCCGAGAGTCGCCCCCGCAGCCACGGAGGCGCAGGCCCGGCGTTCACGGTGCTTCACGCCGTTGCGGAGCTCGCGCTCAAGCCCGAGCAACAAGCCAGCATCGAAGCCGCCGAGAAGGCACTGCAAGACGGCGAAGCGGCCCCGAAAGACCGCGAAGACTTCAAGACTGCGTCCGCTGCCTTGCAAGCCGAGCTGGCCACGGGTGTGCGCGCGGGCAAGCTCGACATGGCCAAGGTCGGCCCCAAGGTCACCGCCATGGAGCAAATCGCCAAAGCTCGCCACGACCGCCAGGCCACCGCGGTCAAGGCCGTGCACGCCGTGCTCGACACCGCGCAGCGCAAGACCACCGCCGATGCACTCCGCGCCAAACAGGCCAAAGAGTTCGCCGAAAAAGAGACCGACCCCGCCGTGCGAAAGTCTCGTGGTCGCACTGCGCAGTTCACCCGCGGACTCGATCTCACACCGGAGCAACGAACCAAGGTCGACGCCATCGCCGCCAAAGACGACACTTCGGCGGTCAGCAAACGCGAAGAGACCAAGAAGCGCTGGGAAGAGTTCCTCGCCGCCTTCGAGAAAGACACTTTCGACCCGACCAAGGTCGATCTCTTTGGGGGCAAAGCCGCCCGCGCCGCCGTCGAGGGCGATGCACTCTTGCTGGCCGAGCTTGCGCCAGTGCTCTCGACCGATCAGCGCGAGAAGCTCGCGGGGCACCTCGAGCGCGCCGTGCAACACGGCCCCGGGGGCGCAGGCGGTCCCGGCGGCCGCAAGACACTGCGCGATCGCATGGGCCCCGGCCACCAGGGCGGCGCCGAGAGCCACCCCTAGGTGGTTGTGCTTCATAGGGCCTTGGACGAGTCGTGTCGCCAAGTTGTGGCGCGTCTAGGCGCGCCGAGCCCCTCAGCCCAACCCCAGGCGCTTACGGGAGCCCCGCACCCGCACCCGCACCCGCACCCGCACCCGCACCGGGCCCTTTCAAGCGGCGACGAGATATCTGCGGCTTCGCCAAAGCTTCAGTCGGGGATGCGTCCACCCAGGCTGCTGCCAACTGCGAGGCACTCGCCGATCGACTCATGGCTCTGCTCACTGGTCTCGCGCGCAGGTAGCCTCCGCCAAAACCGCGCGCACCGGGCATCGGGCTCG
>JBIKNA010000073.1:0-22917 GCA_044358965.1 Polyangiaceae bacterium | reverse complement strand
GCGCTGGCCCCGCATGGGCGCCGCGATTGAGCAGCCCGTTGGATTTGGTGAGCCCGCGGCCCTGCAGGGTGTCGTACGAGGCCTCCGCCGTGGCCCCAAAAAAGCGCGGGGCATTGCCCGTGGTGCCGTGGCAGCTGCCGCAGGTGGGCGTCAGCGCTCCGTGCACTTCGGAGACGAACAGCGCCCTCCCGTTGCTACTCGGGGGCGGCGTTGTGCCGCTGTCTTGTGCCGGCGGTGTACTGCCCGCGTCGGTGCTGCTGCCGTTGTTCTCGTGGTTCTTGATCACGCACTGATCGATGCATGCGTTGAGCGTCGCGCAGTCGCCATCACTTGCAAAACACCCCACCACGCTGGTGCAGCAGTTCTGCTGCATGCACGCGTCGCATGTGTCTTTCTTGAAGGACAGACCCGAGGCAGCCAGGCTGCACTGCCCGCCAGCGTCGGTCTTCTTCGTCGTTGGAGTCTTCTTGGGCGCGGTCTCTTGGGCATCGGGCTCGTCCAGATCTGGACTGCGGCTCATGGCCCCGGTGTTTACCTGTGCTGTACACGCAGCGGCCGTTGCCGCGAGGGCTAGCGCCAACGATCCCCATCCCCACCCGATGCTTTGCATGTTGCAAGCACCAGCACAGGTTGGGCCATCCGCCCCGCGTGCACAGTTCCGCGAGCTGCAGATTCTGCGTCCACTGGATTGTACGAAACGGAACTCCAGTGCAAACGCGCGGGGCCTACGCGATCCACCTCGCGAGACACCTTGTCCATGAAGTCAGAGAACCCACGGTGTAGTTATTCGAGCCAAAAAAGCTGGCTAGCGCACCAGTGCCAGCGCCGCTACTACGGTGCCCAACGCGGCCAGTCCGCATGCCGCTGCTGCGACCCATGCGCCCTTGCGACGTCGTGCGGCGACCAACTCTTCGCCGTCGTCGAGCGCGCGGTGCGAGGCCACCGGCGGCGGCAACTCTACTTCGTGCATCTCGCTCACCTCGAAGCCCAGCGACGAGAACATGACGCTCGCACTTTGCAAGAAGCCTTCGTAGGCGCTCCGATCGAAGGCGGGGGCGCAGCCAAACCGCGCGTAGTGCATGCTCTCGACGCACGCGTAGCTACGGAGACGCGCGGTGCTCTCGGGCGGCGTCACGGCCCCAACGACGAGCGCAGGTCCGCCGCCTAGGTGCAGTAGCCGAACCGATTGCTTGGCCCGAAGGCCGCCCGCAGTCGAAGCCTCGGGCTCCAGAAGCTCGGGCACGTAGTCGGCCACGCGTGCGCCCGATACGCTCGCCCGAAACAGCTCGGCGAGGGCCATCCCCTCGGCAGCGCCGGTGGTCAGGGCCCGGGGGCGAGGCGGCGCGGAACGCAGGTACGTGCTCATGAGTACATGAGGCCCTGCAACGTCCGGGCCGGCTTTTGTGGGGCCTTCCGATACGAATGTCGTTCTTTCGTGCGCGGGGCTCGGACTTGAGCCAGCCGAAGGATCTTCGTAGCGTTCGGAGTGTGACCGGACGTCGCACGTACCTCTGTTACACCGACGGCGCATGCAAAGCCGGCGAGGGCGCTCCCGGAGGCTGGGGGTTCTGCATCCGTCCCCCCGTGGGTCCAGACATAGAGGGCTACGGCAAGGCTGTCGGCACCCAGGCCAAGATCATGGAGTTCCGCGCGGTGGCCGAGGCGCTCGGGGCGTTGCCCCAAGGAGCGCGGGCCACCGTGTTCTCGGACAATCAGTCGCTGGTGGCCAGCCTCGGCAAGCTCGACGTGATGCTGGGCAATGGCTTTGCCAAGGTGGACCCGCTCATTGCTGACAGCGTGCGGCGCATTGCCCAAGAGATCAGCGACAAAGAGCTCGTGATCGAGTGGCAATGGGTACGGGGGCACAACGGCAACGCTGGCAACGAGCGCGCCGATGCACTGGCCGCCCAAGGAGCACGTGAAGCCAAGGCCGACCTGAGCAAGCGTCCGCGCGTATAGCGGGGGCCCCCATTCCTCCCGTCGGCTTTCCGCGGATTTGCATCGCATCGCATCGTCGCTCCTCCTTGCCTAGCAACAGTAGGCGTCGTCGTTGCGCCTTGCGCTGCTCGCACCTCCACGGAAATCCTCGGTCCGGAATGAGGGACACCCCCTTGGCGCGCGTCAGGTGCCGGCCAGTGCAGCTGCCAGGCAGGCTCGGTTGGATCCTCAGGGTGGGGCGCGCTTCAGCCAAAACCCGTTCCAGTAAGAGCGGAAATGTGAGGGTTTATCGGAAAATATGCATACGTCCAGCGTGGCATGTGCGGTGCACGTACGTCGATGTAGGAGAACGTCATGAACCGCTCGCTCGCTTCACTGTCCCTGCTCGCTCTGGCTCTCATCACGGCGAGCACATCCGGGTGCGCGGCTCCTGCCGAAGAGGACGACGCCGAGGCCGACGCGACCACCGCGAGCGCGCTGCAAGAGCAACCGGCACAGACGATTCCCGGAGTGGCGCCCATCGTGTTCGAACTCGAACCGCCGCCTGCGCGCTTGAACCTGAACTTGCCGGCGGACTGGTCCGAGCGGGCGCAAGTCGACGTGTTCCAGCGCTTCGAGGAGACGCCGCGATGGATCCGCGCCGAGCGCTCGGAGAACTCTTTCGTGGAGACGTTGCGTGAAGGCGTCGGCGCCGGCAACTGCCGCATCAAGGTGGGCCTCAAGAAGGCCGTTGTGCGCTGCCGCTTTCGTTTCTGAGACGAGCTACCGCGGCGCGATGGTGATCTTGCCGTCGTCGTTGGCGTCCACCAGGAACAGGCCCGTGAAGGCAATGGGGCGCGCGCGGGGCAGGGGCAACACGTCGGGGATGAACTTGTCGCTCTCGACCCAGACCGAGATGGCCGTGTCGCGGGTGATGACGACATCGAAGGTCTTGTCGAAGCGCACGCCGTCTTTCTCCGGCTCCTTGATGTCGAAGGTCATGGCCGTGGCGTCGTCTTTGAGCACTTCGACCTTGCCCACGGGGATCCATGCGGGGGCCAACACCCGCACATGAAGCGTGACCTTGCCCTTGGTCTTGGGCACAAGTGTGTGGCCCGGGGGCTCGCCGTCCACGGTGACATCCACGAAGGGGCCTGCGCTGATCATCGTCTCGCGATGCAAGAGCGTGCTGATGACACGATCGCCCAAGTCGTCGCGCGGGCTCGTGGGCGTGCGCACCCAGGTGCGGGGCCACCCGGCTTCTTCGAACAGCAGCCGGTGTGAATCGCTGTTGCCCGTGGCTGCAACGAAGCGACCGCGGCGCGCCATGGCCACCAGATCCATGAGCCCCTCGCGCACACGTTCGCGGTTCTCGAGCCAGAGGCCATTGTGGGCTTCGAGGGCATCGAAGCCATCGTCAAAAGAGCTTTGCGCTTTGCCCGTGGCGGCCTCGACCTTGGCTTGATCGAAGTAGCCAATGGATGGCGGCATGCGCGCGTGGTTCACCTGGATGATGCGTGCGCCGAGCTCTCTCGCGCCGGCCCACATGACCGTGGGCGTGACCTCGTAGTAGGGCGGCACCCCGTCTTCCGGTGCCCCGGTGGGTAGCGTCAGCGGGAAGGCGTTGAAATGGCCCCAAGGCGGGTTGCCCGCACTCGTGATCTCGCAGCCGTCGAGGGTGCCGAGCTTTTGGGCCTCGGCCTTGCTGAGCAGCGGCGCAAAGGTGGATATCCGGTTGTGGTCCGTGGCCACGGCGAAATCCACGCCCTCGGCCAGCAGCGACGTCACACGCTCGTCGAGGGCCACCTTGGAGTCGGGGCTCGGTGCAGAGTGCAAATGAAAGTCGGCGCTGGTCCAGCCGGTGCTGTCGACCACTTGGGTGAGCGTTCCGTGGGCCTCGGCCTTGGCGTCGGTGCCGATCTGCACGCTGGTTTTGGCCAGCGTGAAGCTGGGGCCATGTGTGGCCACCACCTGGTAGCGACCCGGCGGCAGCGAAACTTGCGCCTGCCCCGTGCGAAGGTACGCCGAGCGCCCCGCGCCCACGTAGGAGGGCCCCGAGGCCACCACCGGATCGGGGGTGCCCTCTTCGCCGCGAAACAGCACATGCACCGGCAACGAGGCTCCCTCACTGTCGGTGTACGCGAGGTGGATGCTGCCCGTGGGGGTTGCGGCTTTGCCGGGGGGGAGCCGGCGGACGTTGAGCGTGCGTCGCGCGGGGTTTTCTGTGTACACTGCAAACAGTGGCGCAGGGAAGGTCTCCCCGGCGATGTGCACCAAGCGTCGACGAAGGCGCATGCCTGCGTCGTGCGACAACCGGAGCTCGAGGTCGTGTTCGTCGATGAGAACCTCTTTGCCCGTACGCTCACCCTCCCAGCCTGCTTGGGCATCGGCGAGGCGCGGTTCGGCGCTGCCGGGGTTCAGCTCGTCGGCCACGCTGGCGCCCGCGGGCAAGTCCGTGGCTTGGGTCTGCAGCACGAAGCCGCCGGCGCTGCCGGGGCAAATCGTGGTCTTGAGCGTAACGCCGTCTTTTTTGCCCGACACGGCGGCGCCCTGCGCGCCGCCATCACACGTGGCCTCGTCGACCTGGGATGCAAAGAGCAGGTGCGCGCCGCCGTCTTTGTCGACCCACGCGGCTCGCATCCACAGGAGCGGGTCGGGGGTATCCGTGACCTCTCCCTTGGGGCTGTCGCCCACGTCGAGCAACGCGCCGTACAAAGGCCGATGCCCGGGCAGGTCTTTGGTGGCGGCCAGCGTCAGCACCTGCCCCTTGCCGTCGAAGAGTAGCCAGTCGCCCGCGCGGCCGTACGCGTGCACGGCCCGGCGCGGCGCGGTGAGCTGCGCCCGGAGCCCCTGGCCTTGGCGCCCCAACACCGCAGGCGCTGCAGCGCTGGTGGCTGCACTGGGGGCTGCGCTGCCCGTCGAGCCCGCTGTTGTGGCGCTGGTGCTCGCACTGCTCGCAGGCCAGGAGCCGCCTTGGGTCGACGGGGTCGGCTTGCTGCACGCTGCGCAGCTTGCAATGGCCAACGCGGGCCAAAGGGGGTTATGCATCCACTTGTTCGAGGGAACCGTCGGCAGCCGCATGTACACGAACGTACACTGAAGGAGCCGGTGTACCCAGTGGCTCCGATGCCCTCACCTGCTCGGGCTCCCGGCGGATCATTGTCACCAACAAAGAACCGGACCAACGCGCCTGCATCGGGTAGATTGGTCGGTATGCGAGCCTCTCTTACGCTTGGGGCGGCAGTTCTTGCTTCTGTCGCTCTCGCTGCTGCGTGTGAATCCTCCGACCCGCCGAGCACCTTCGTCTCGTTCGAACCCGACGGCGGGGGCGGCAATACGTCCGGCGGTCTCATCACCCCCGACGCCTCCATCGGCGGCGATGGCAGCATCGTCACCCCCGACGCCGCGTCCAACCTGGGAGACATCGATGTTGCGTCGGTGCGCATCGAGCCCAAAGACGCCGTGCTCACCGTGGAGGCGGGCAAGGTGCTCAAGCAAGACTTCAAGGTCTTTGCCAAGTCCATCACCGGAGGCCCCGAGCAAGACTTCACGTCGCGCTTCGTGTTCTACGTCCCCGACAACTACCTGGTCGGTGGGTTCCCCCTCGATGGCGCACCCACGTTCACCACGCGCTTGCCCACCAAGGCCGACGAGCCGGCGCAGCGTGGCGGCAAGCTCACGGTGCAGGCCTTCGGCGCCAACAGCGACAACCCCAAGTTCATCAGCTCCACCAGCCTGACCATCAAGCTGGCCGAGAACGCCAACGCCGCCGGGGCATCTCCGGCCATCCCCGCAAACCCCGGCTCGAACTTCACGGGCAACCTCGACGCGAACCGCGCGCCCACGCTGGCTTACCCCAACAACGGCGCCATGATCCCGCCCAACCTCAAGCGCATGGAAGTGCACTTCAGGCCGGGCAACGGCGGCAACACGCTGTTCGAGGTCAGCTTCACCAGCGCCAGCAGCGAGACCAAATACTACACCCGCTGCGTCACCGACGCGGCCATGGCGCCCGGCTCGTGCCGCTTGTCGCTCGACGTCGACGTGTTCACGCGCTTGGCCGACTCCAACCGTGGCGCAGGTCCCGTCAAGCTGCGCGTTCGTGGCGGCAACGACAACGCACCCGGGGCGCCGCTCACCAGCTACGGCCAGTCGGCCGAGTTCACCATCGAGTTCGCCGAGAACAACGTTGCCGGCGCGCTCTACTACATGAACATCGACAACACCGGCACCGTCGCCGAGCGTAGCGCCATCATCATGCGCCACGATTTCGGTGGCACGCAGATCAACCCCGAGGTCTATCTGCAGCCGGGCACCAACGGACTGTCCAGCGTCAGCAACGATAACCCCACGGCCGTGGGCGGCAAAGACAAGCCCTGCGTCGGTTGCCACGCGCTCAGCCGCGACGGCACCAAGATGGTGGGCTCCTTGGGCGGCAACTACGACGGTCGCCTGGCCCTGCTCGACATCACCAAGGCGCCCGGCGCCACCGGCTGGCTCTTGCAAAACGGCGCTCCCACCGGCGCGCCCGCCAAGAACCGCATCCAGTTCGCGTCGTACAACCCCGACGGCAAAGAGTTCGTCGCGGCCTACAGCGATCCGTACCCCTACTGGACCAACAAGCTGCGCCCGCATGTGGCCGGCAACACCTTCGACGAGCCCGCCGAGTTCCTCAACTACCCGGCCAACATCAAGGACGGTCTCTTCATCCACGATGGCGCCACGGGCCTCCGCACGGGCTTCATCCCCCTGCCGTTCAAGCCCACGCACCCCGATTGGTCCGCCGACGGCAACATGATTGCCATGACCAAGATCAACCAGACGGTGTTCTCGACCACCAGCCAGTTGCCCACGCAGGGCAGCATCGTGCTGGTTCGCAAGAACGGCGCTACGTGGTCTGCCCCCGAAGACATCGTTCCGGCGGCCACCGACATCAGCCGGTACAACCCGAACTTCTCGCCCGACGGCACCTTCATGCTCTACAACGAGGCCAAGTGCCCCGCGGGCAACCCCGGCAGCGCCGAGTGCGATGGCGACTCGGACCCGTCGGCCAAGGTGTGGGCCGTCAAACCCGTCGCCGGTGCGACCCCGGTGCTCATGGCCAAGGCCTCGAGCCCTGGTGTTGGCGACAACAACGCCACGGACTTGGGCGACACGTACCCGCGCGTCACTCCGTTTCAGACCAAGCAGGGCACAAGCAAGCTTCTCTGGTACACCGTCGCCTCCAAGCGCACGCCCGGCCTGCGCACCATCCGCCAGTCGGGTGTCACCGCGCAGCAGCTGCTCTGGATGTTCGCCGTCGACCCGGCCAAGGTGCTCGCCGGGCAAGACGGCAGCTATGCCGGCTTCTGGCTCCCGTTCCAGGACCTGAACACCTCCAATCACATCGCCCAGTGGACCGAGAAGCTGGCGGGCCCCAATGTGCCGCCGCCTCCGCCCGCCGTGCCGCCCCCGCCGCCCCCGCCGGCCCCGCCCGTCGTCAAGTAACGCCACAGGTGCCCCCGCGCGACATTCGTGTCGCGCGGTGTGCTTGGGCGCCACAGCGCAAGTGGCTTCGCAGCCGCCCAGCGCAGTGCGTTACGCCCCACAAATCCCGCATTTTGTGCCTCGGAAGCGTTCATAACTTCCCATCGCCATGGGTTTGTGTAGGCTCCACCCCGCTGATTGGGCTCTCGGGCCTGGCAGTGCGTGGGCGCTGGTCTTGCACCCCCGGTTTGTTCGGCAGGGAGGAAGGGCACGTCGCAACGGTCGTCTCAAACGTCCAAACGGCTGCCTGCCGTTGATTCTTTTTCGGTCAACTCCGTCTACCCATGGTTCGGGCCCCTTCGAGGGGGTCTCGGCCTGCGAATTTGCAATAAGGAGAGCTTCACATGCTTCAGTCGAAACGATTTATGAGCGCCGCCGCCATGGTGCTGACCGCAGCGATCCCGCTTTTCACGAACGGCTGTTCGGACGCCGCCAGCGAGTTGTGCTGCGATGGCTATAAGGTTGGCGCTACCGTCGATGTCAAGCTCGTCGCCGACGGCAACGCCCAGGCTGGTGCGTTTGCGCAGGCCTCCGCCGACCTCGGCGGCGTCACCTCCACCGCGGTTGTGGACCTGACGAACGTTTGCCGCAATATGGCGCAGGACCTCAATGCGCCGCAGGCCGACCTGGACGCTGCGGCCGCCACCACCGGGGACGTTGCGGCCATGAACGCTTGGTGCAACCTGGCGGTCAAGCAGATCGGCACCGTCAAGGCGAGCATCTCCGCCAAGGGAAGCCTCACGGTCAATGCCGTGTTCGACCCCCCGAAGTGCGAAGTCGACGTTGCCGCCAAGGGGTCTTGCAACGCCTCTTGCTCGGGCACCGCGAAGTGCGACTACAAGGCGAATCCCCCGAAGTGCGAGGGTGGCAAGCTTGAGGTTTCCTGCAAGGGCGGCTGCACCGCCGAGGGCAGCGCTTCCGTGGCCTGCGAAGGTGGCTGCACCGGCACCTGCGAAGGTAGCTGCACCGCGCAGGGCGGCGTCCAGTGCTCGGGTACCTGCAATGGTTCTTGCGAGGCCACCGGCGGCGTTCAATGCCAAGGCGAGTGCAAGGGCACCTGCGAGGGCACCCAAAACGGCGGTAAGTGCAACGGAGTCTGCAAAGGCGAGTGCACGGTCACCGCGCCCGGCGCGTCCTGCACCGGCACCTGCAAGGGTGAGTGTTCGGTTACTCCTCCGGGCGTCAAGTGCGAGGGCACCTGCAAAGGCTCCTGCAGCGCCAAGTGCGAAGCTCGTGCGGGCGTCGCGGTCAAGTGCGACGGCAAGTGCGACGCAGACTTCGAGCCCCTCAAGTGCTCGGGTGGCGAGCTCAGCGGTGGCTGCCAGGTCGACGCGAAGTGCGAGGCCAACTGCAGCGCGAGCGTGAAGGCCAAGGCCGACTGCACGCCGCCCCAGGTGCGCATGGACATCCAGTTCAGTGGCGCCGTCGACGCAGAGGTCTCCGCGAACATCGCGAAGCTCCGCGCTACGCTCGAAGCGAATCTGCCCGACGTTCTCGTTATCTTCAAGGCTCGCGGTCAGGCGTTTGCTGACCTCACCACGACGCTCAGCGCCAACGTGGAAGGCGTTGGTGGTTTGAAGCCCGCTTGCATCATCGCGGTGGGCGGCTCGTTGAAGAGCTCGGCGGCTCAGGCTCAGGCCTCCATCAAGGTCGCCGCCGACGTCTCCGCTGCTGGCGGCGCCCAGTAAGGCTCAGCCAATAGCGAAACCGCGCGGCGCAGGCTCCAGGTGGGCCGGCGCCGCGCGCTTTTTGTGCCCTTCTTTCGTGCGGCGCAGGCTTCCGCGAGGCCGCCACGCACCATGTCCCAACCAGCGAGCAGTGCGTCGAGGTAGGCCTGGGGCAATTGACGCCAGAGTCAGGCCGGCCTACTTACCCCTCAGCATGTCCGAGACCACCAGCAAGACCAGGCCCATTGGCCCCGAAGACCCGATGCCCGGCGTTCGTTCCGTCATCCTCGTGATGAGCGGCAAAGGCGGCGTGGGCAAGAGCACCACGGCGGTGAATCTCACCATGGCGCTGCACCGCATGGGGCACCGCGTGGGCCTGCTCGACGCCGACATCTACGGCCCGTCGATCCCCACCATGCTCGGCGTGGCCGGTCGACCCATGTCCAGCGATGGCAAGACGATTGACCCGGTAGAACGCTTTGGCATCAAGCTCATGAGCATTGGGTTCTTGCTCGAAGACCCAAAGAGCGCCGTGATCTGGCGCGGGCCCATGTTGCACGGAGCGCTGCAGCAGTTCCTGAAAGACGTGGCCTGGGGCGAGCTCGACTACTTGGTGTTGGACTTGCCGCCGGGCACCGGCGACGTGTCGCTGACGCTGTCGCAGCGCGTGGGCATCACCGGCGCCGTCATCGTCACCACGCCGCAGCAAGTGGCCACCGACGACGTCTTCAAATCCGTGTCCATGTGCCAGAAGGTCAACATTCCGATCTTGGGCGTGGTCGAGAACATGAGCTACTTCGTGGACACGGCGGGCGTGCGGCACGATCTCTTCGGCAAGGGCGGCGGTCAGGCCATCGCAGACTTTGCCGAGAGCCCGCTCTTGGGGCAGATCCCCATCGAGCAGTCCGTGCGCGAGTGGGGCGACAAGGGCACCCCGGTGGTGCAAGCCGCGCCCGACAGCAGCATCGCCCAGGCCTTCATGCACGTGGCCGAGCGTTTGGTGCAGGTGGTCGAAGACAAAGGCGAGACCGGTGGCGACGAAGCGCCGGTCATCGACCGCTCGGGTGGCTCGGGCGGCAAGCGTCGCCTACCCGTCGCCAAGTAGCGCCCCGGACAGGGCCGGCCGCCGACGCGCGTATGGGCGCCTACTTGGCTGGCACTGTCGCGCAGCCAAACACCAAGTCGAGACCCGCGAGTTTGCCGTCTTTCAGGTCTTGGCACGTGGGCCCATAGAACACCACGCGGTTGCCGCTCGGATCGTAGTCCCATCCGTTTGCGTGCGACGGGTCTTTCGCGATGACAGCGCCGTTGCTTTCGAACACGTAGAGCTTGTTCGGGTCTGGCGGGGTTTCCTTGAGCGCGAGTTCGCACGAAATGGTTTTGCTGGCGATGGCCTTGAGCGCAGCTTCCAGGGCCGCTGCGTTCTCCGCCTGGTAGAACTTGGTGGCGCCGGTGCCCGCGGGCGTGCCTCCGGCGGTGGCGAACACATTGAGCTGCGCGGCGTCGCTGCCGCTGCCAAAACCGATGACGAAGGTCTTGATGCCGCGCTTGGATAGGTCCGTGATGATGGCCGTTGCGCCGTCGTCTCCGCCGGCGGCGTTGCAGCCAGCTTGCGCGCCGTCCGAGAGCAAGATCACGTAGCCGGGGCGTGTCTTGTCGCCAAGCGCGGGGTCCTTGGAGGCTTGGTCCAAACCCGTGTCGATGTTCGTCACGCAAGGCCCGTCGGGGAAGTTTTCGCTCATGGTTCCCAATGCGTCCGTGAGCACCTTTTGCACTGCAGCCTCTTTGTCGACACCCACGGGCACGGGCACCGGACCCTCTTGCAGACACGCCTGCCCCTTGGTGTCGGGGAACATGGTGAGTCCAAAGCGCAGCTGGCCTTTGAAGTCTTTGGTCAGCTTGTTGATGCTCGCGACGGCCACTTGCCACTTGGTGCTCTGCGAGCCCTCCACCAATTTCTTCATGGAGCACGATCGGTCGAGGGTGAGCATCACGTTGGGGGCCACGGGCTCTGCGGCGATTTTGACGGCACCGCACTCGCCGCCGGCTTTGCACTGCTTGGCGCTGGCGTCGCAGACTTGCCCCGACGGGCAATCGGCGTTCAGAGCGCAGGTGCCCGCAGCGATGCAGACCCCGAGGCCACTGCAGCGCTCGGTGGGCGCACAGGCTCGCGTGCAGGTCTTATCACCCGCGCCGATGCCCGGGCCCGAACCAGCGCCAACGGGGGCGGCGCCCGGGGCAGGGGACCCGTTGTCGAAACCCTGGGAGTCGGGGGCGGCGCTGCACGCCACGACGACGGAGGTCACGGCCGAGAACAGGGCGAAGTAGGCGCGCATACGGCAGAGACACGGCCGTCGTTGGGCCCGCAAGAAGAAAAGGGGAGGCCACGGGGCCGCACCCCGCGCCGCCGCGGGCCCCTGCGTCCCGTTCCCCGTGGCCCATCGGGTCCGGTTTGAGACGCGCCCGGCGTTCGCTTCCTAACGAGGGTTCACGGTGCTTTGCTGCGACGGCGCAATTCGCCGAGATTCGCTTGTGGAACGGTATTTGCTAGTGCGCGCGGAGGCGTGTCCAGCTGACGCAATGTGTGCCAGCCGGATGCCCCCAAGGACCCAATCGATGCGCTTGCTCTCTCCCTCGGTCTTCTTTGCCCTGGCCTCGATCGTTGCGTGTGGGGGCAGCGTCGCGAGTTCTGCTCCGGAGCCCAAGCCCGACACACCCCCCGTGGCGCAGCCCACTCCCGGCCCCATTGCGAGCAGCGAGCCCAAGGCACCCAAGGCGCCGTCGCCGGTGGCACCCACGTCGTGTAGCGCGCCTCTTCCGGCGCTTGCTTGCGCCACCGAGGCTCCCGCCCCCACCAAGGCCGACGATGTTCGCAAGTTCGTGGCCGCCAACGCCGTGCGTTTGCGTTGCGCCGAAGGCGACGCGGCACTGTGGGATTTTTCGCCGCTGGTTTCTTTGTACGGCCAACAGAAGATGTTCATGGTCGGCGAAGCCCACGGGTCCAACGAAATTGGCCTGGTCAGCGCGCTGATCTTCGAGACCCTTGCCTCGCGAAGGTTGGTCAACGTGTTGGGCATGGAGCTGCCCATGGACTACGAAGCGCCGCTGCAGCGCTACGTGGATACGGGCAGCGATCCGACTGGCGAACAGGTGGTCGAGCAGCTGGCACCCAACATGTTTGGCAGCATCCTGCCCAAGGCCGCACGCAAGCTGGTGGTGTCGGGATTGCCCATTCGCGTGGCCGCGGTGGACATCCCAACGGACCCGAACTTTGCGCTCAAAGAACTCCAGCAGCTGGTCGCCAAGCTCGACACCCAAAAAGAAGCTGCGCTGGCCGTGTTGCCCAAGACGCTCGGGCGGCCTCCCAGTGCCAGCGAGATCACGCAAGCCAATGGGTTCTACGATGCCGCCGTGGCCAAGCAGGCAGAGATCTGCACGGAGCTCTCCGCGGACGACTGCGATCGCTTCGTGGCCATGTTCCACGCCCTGTGGGCATCCACTACACAATACGGCGCCGAGCCCGACGCCGAGTGGTTCATGCGCCGCGAGGTGGCCATCTACGCCAACATGCGCGCCAAGATGCGAACGAATGCGGACCGCATGTTCTTGCACATGGGCGCCTTTCACACGAACAAGTTCGAGGCCTCGGCGGGCAGCCGCATGGCCAAAGAGTACCCGCTCACCAAGGGTCAGGTGTTCTCGCTGGCGCCGGCTTATGGCCAGGGCAGCACCATTTGGTACGGCGAAGATGTGAGCGTGCCTCCGTCGCCGCCCAACGTGGCCAAGGGCCTCGCCGACGCCACGGACCTTCCGATGTTCGTGTCGGCCACGCGCCCGAGCGCGGCTTGCGTGCAGAACCCCATTGGCATCGAAGGCGACGAAGATGTTGGCGTGGGCGGCCTGCGCGGCGAACTCTACGACGGCTTCATCTACTACGGCCGCCTCACGTCCGAGCAAGAGCCCGACCAGGCCACGTTGTCCAGCAAAGGCAACGTCACCGGCAAGGCGCTTCGGGCGTTTCGTGATCGCATGCGGGCCAAAGAGACGGCTGCGCTGCGAAGTGGACTGCTGCGCACGGCTCATCCGGGGCGCTAAGCCCTTCGCACACGGCGGCCTACGGCGTCGGTGGCTTGGGCTGCGTGCAGATGGACGTTTCGCCCTTGCTGTTGACGCTGCTGTACGGGTAGCCAGTGCCAGCGCAACGGAAAGTGGGCCCCAGCGACGCGCAGTCGCTGTCGGCGCTGCAGGCCTTGGTGCACAGGTTTCCTGTGCGACTGTTTCGGAAGCACTCCCCGATGCGGCAGTCTCCACGCCAATGGGGGCCGTGGTGGCCGCAGTCCTGACCTGGCTCCTGGACGGACACCGTGGGTCCGCCACACCTCGGGAACACGTCCAAAAGGACCGCTGCGACAAGGGCGACACCGAGCCACTTCATGGGCCAAATGCTAGCTGCTGGGTGTGCAGCCAGGCCACTGCGACAGTCTCAGCAAAACTTTCCGGTCTGACGGTTGTCTCATGGCCGTACCTGCGTTCGCGACACCGTGCACCGGCCTGGCAAAAACCGTACTCTTTCAAGGAAGCTTGCCCCGCCCGGGGGCGTACACTCTCCTACGGAGTACCGCCATGCACGCACACAAAATGTTCGGCTTCCTTGTCGCCACGGGCCTCTTTGCGGGCGTGGCCATCGCATGCGGTTCGTCCGAGAACAGCGGCTTCGACGAGGGCAGCAGCAGCGGCAGCAGCGGCAGCTCCGGCGCGTCTGGGGCCTCGGGCTCGGGGGGCACCAACACCTCCAGTGGTGGCATCAACACCGGCTCGTCGAGCGGCAGCAGCGGCCCCAGCAGCGAGGGGCTCTACGAGAAAGACCCCATTCAGTGGTGCGGCAAAGACCCGCAACAGAAGCCCAACATCACCGGCACCGAAGAGTGCCCGAGCGACAAGAACATCCCCGGTTGCGGCTGCACCAAAGAGGGCGAAGAGGCCGCGTGCTTCACGGGCAAGCGGGCCAATCGTAACCTGGGCATCTGCAAAGACGGCAAGACCAAGTGCGAGCGCGTCGGCGAGAACAACTTGGCCTGGGGCAAGTGCGAAGGCCAGGTGCTTCCCAAGGCCGGCGCCGTCAAGGGCGCAGATGCCTGTCGCTGCTTCTCCAAGGGCCAATGGAAGCTCGCCAACACGAGCCCGTGTTTCTACACCTTTGGCAACGGCAAGACGTACGCGGTCTCCACGGTCATGGACGCCCAGGGCAAGGCCGAATGCCCCAAGTACACGAGCCCAGTGTCCGAGCCGCCGCCCAAGCCCGGCTCCGACTGGACCACGGACACGGTGAACGTGGACTGCGCGGGCAACTTCGATCTTTGTTACGAGATCAAGGCCGGCAAGTTCGATGCGCCCAGCGCAGGCGACTGCACCGTGGCCAAGGTGTGCACGGGCAAGGCCGACTACCTCAAGGCCAATGTCGAGCAAGCGTTCCCCAACCTCAAAGACTGGGTTGCCACGGACTCCACGTGCGCGCAGAAGTTCAAAGACACCGGCGGCTACGGCGAGATGACCGTCATCGGCCAGTCCGAACGCTGCGACACCATCGATGACGGTGCCGGCAAGCCGCTGCTCTTCAACCGCGTCAAGTACTGCGAGTTCAAGTGCAACGATCCGGCCAACAAGAACCTGCCCGAGTGCGCCAGCTGCCAGCAAGGCGGCAGCGGCCAGTTCTAGTTCCGAGCGGCTCGGCGCCGGGGGAGGCTCGTAGGGCGCGATCCGGAGCCTAGCGGGGGCATGACCTCTCCGTCATGGGGCACGACTGGCGCGAGGCCGGAAAGGGCTTGTTTTGCCTGATGGCGTGCTTGTTGCTCCAGTGGTCTGCATGTTTGCTCCCTGCCCCGGTTGTCAGCGTCATGTGCGCCTCTCCGACGAGGTGTGTCCGTTTTGCAAGGCTTCGTGCGGGGGCCTTGTGGCCAAGCCCGTTGCGGCGGGCCGATACAGCCGCGCCGGGCTCATTGCCGTGACGGCGGCACTCGCGGTGGGGGCCGCCGCCATTGTGGCCACGCCCGGCTGCACCATTCAGGACCATGGCGAGGCGATGTATGGGTGCCCCCCAACGGAGTGTGTGGTCCCGGAGCCCGACACTGACGCCAGCACGAACCCTCCCATCGTTCCGGCGGACGCGTCCGTTGGCGATGTTCGCCTTGTACCCAGTCCCGATGCGTCGGACGCTGCTGCCGACAGCGCGGCGGATGCGGGCGCCGATGGCGATGCCGCGATGCCCGAGTGACGCGCGGACTACTTCTTGGACTTGAACCACTCGCTCGGGGGCGGAATGTAGGGGAGCGTGATGGTGGGGCCGCTCTGCGGCTGCGCTGCGGGCTTGGCAGGCTTGCCGCCCTGGGGCTTTTTGGCAGAGGCCTGTGATGCTGGCGTGCGGCCCGAGCTCGTGGGGGCTGCACTTGCCGTGGGCACGCTGCTCACCGCTGGGGCTGCACTTGCGGTGGTGATTTGAACCACCTGTGGCTCGCGGGCGGCAGGGACCGAACTGGCTGCGGCGCTTGCGCTCGCGCTCGCGCTCGCGAGGGCCGAGGTGTCTTTGGTGCCTGCCGAGTGTCCGGCGCGGTAGAGCAGCGCGCCCCCGCCAATGAGCAACAAGGCGGCGCCCGCGATGGCGAGGGGCACAGCGGGTGTACGCGGAGTTGCGCCGACGGACTGGACTTGCGCCGCCGCGGGGCTGTTTCCGGCGTCGGCGGCCGGTGGCGGCTCTGTGAGCGCGAAGGCACCGACCGATGCACGGCCGCAGGCGTCGATGGCGTCGATGAGCTCCTGCGCTGACGCAAAGCGATCGCTGCTCTTCTTTTGCATGGCCCGGCGCACGAGCGCACGCACGGGCTCGCTGATGCCGGCGGGCAGCTCCGGCGCCTCTTCGTACACGTGGCCGCGCAGCACCACCACGGCCTCGCCAAGGTACGGGCACCGGCCCGAGAGCATCTCGTACAAGATGACGCCGATAGAATAGATGTCCGAGGTGAGCGTGAGCGATTGCCCCAAGGCTTGCTCTGGAGACATGTAGTCGGGCGTACCCACCAGGGCCCCGGCTTGCGTGAGTCCGCTGTTGGGCGTGCCCTCGGGCTCGCCCACTTTGGCCACACCAAAGTCCAAGACCTTGACGAAGTCGGACTCGCCATCCCGGGGCGTGAGCATCACGTTCTCCGGCTTGAGATCGCGGTGCACGATGTCTTGTTTGTGCGCGGCGTGGGCCGCAGCGGCGATGCCTCGGGCAATGGCAAGGGCGCGGGCTTCGGGGATGGGGCCCTCGGTCACGATGTCCCGGAGCGTGCGGCCCTCGACGAACTCCAAGGCCAAAAAGAGCCGGCCATCGGGCAGACGCCCGAAATCTGTGGCCGCGGCCACGTGCGGGCTATTGATGTTGCCCGAGGCGATGGCCTCGCGCTCGAAGCGCGCGGCGATCTCGGGAAACGCAGACCATTGCTTGTGGAGCACCTTGATGGCCACGCGCTTTTTCATGTGCACGTGCTCGGCGCGGTAGACCACACCCATGCCGCCGTCGCCCAAGAGCTGGTCGATGCGGTAACGGTCGGCCAAGATCTCGCCGAGCACCAGCGGGCCGTCGGTGCTCGGCGCGGGCGTCGTTGCGGGATCTTGCGTGGGCTCTGTCATGGGGGGCCTTGGGCAGACGCTCAGCTCTTCCAGCTACCGCTCTTCTTGGCCTGCTTGAGCAGCTCGACGTCTTGTTCTTTTTTGAGCAACACACCCAAGAAGGGCAACTCGCGAATGAAGCGCTGCTCGCCCACACCAGCGCGCTTGAGCACGCTGATCCAGTCGACCAGCTCGCTGGTGGATGGCCGCTTGCGGATGCGCGGCAGCGACCGAAGCTCGTAGAACGCCACCACGGCCTGATCGATGAGCCCCGAGTCCACCTGCGGGTGGTGCACACGCACGATGCGCTTCATTAGCTCGGGCTCGGGGAAATCGATGAAGTGGAACACGCAGCGACGCAAGAAGGCGTCCGGGAGCTCTTTTTCGTTGTTGGAGGTGATGATGACCACGGGCCTCTCCGTGGCGGCGACTTCATCGCCGGTCTCGGCCACGGTGAAACGCATGCGGTCGAGCTCGTGCAGCAAGTCATTGGGGAACTCGAGGTCGGCCTTGTCGACCTCGTCGATGAGCAACACCATGCGCGTGGGCGACGAGAAAGCCTGCCCCATGGGGCCCTTCTTGATGTAGCGACGGATGTCCTTGACGTCGCCGTCGCCAAAACGTGCATCGTACAATCGTTGCACGGTGTCGTAAACGTACAGGCCGTCTTGGGCCCGGGTGGTGGACTTGACGGGCCAGTGAATGAGCGGCAAGTCCAAGGTCTCGGCGATGGCCTGGGCCAGCAGCGTCTTGCCGGTGCCCGGCTCGCCCTTCACCAGCAGCGGGCGCTCGAGCGTCAGCGCACAGTTGACCGCGGCCTCCAGCGAGTCGTTGGTCAGGTAGCTCTTGGTGCCTTGAAAACGAGTGAAATCGCTCACCGGGGCAGCATACCCCTTTTGCCCCCGGGCTGGCAGGGGACGCAAAGGTTCGCTTGGGGCAGCGTGGTTCCTAGAACAGCACCCCAATGGACGACGACAGGCTCACCTCGAAGCGGCTCGAATCCAGACTCTTGGTGTCCGCGTTGCCTGCGCTGTTGCCGCTTGGGTCTTCGTGCCCGCTGAACGTGAAACCTAGCTCTGGCGCCGTGCGCACGTAGAACACCTCGTTGATGCGGTAGAGCAGGCCCACGTCCAGGCGCGCCACGAAGCCCGAAAAGCGGCTCAGACCCGAAGGATCCAGCTTGGAGATGTAGCCCGCGCCGGCCCGCGGCCAGACCGCAATGCGATCACTTGCGCGAATGGCGTAGCCAATGCGGGGTGTGAAGGCAAAATCGAACGACGTGCCCAGGCTCCCGAGCTTGCGGGTACCAAACTCGGCGGCCAGCCCCAACGAAACCTTCTCGAGTGCGAAAACATCAAAAGCTGGCGCAACGAACGCACGCAGTTCGGTCACGCGCTGCCCCTGCACGTTGGTCTCCCGCATGCTGGCGCCCAGCAGGCCTTGATAGGCCGTGTCGCCATAGATGCCCGTGCGAAACCCGGCCAGAGCATCCGCGGAGATTTGGCCCTGTTCGCCAGTTTGCACCAAAAGCTCCCGGTCGGCGCGCGCCGGCGCTGTCCACGCCAGGCACGCGAGCAATCCCAGGGCCATCGAAGAGCGTGCACGCATCGTAGAAACCCATCGGCCGCCAATGGCCGCTGGTTGCGTCACGCTCTGAGATTCCTTGAAAAATGGGCCTGGAGCGCATGTACGCGTGGCGTTCGGTGCCCTAAACTCCTGCCCGTGCTCATCCAAGCAGCTCTCGTGCCCGAGCCCTCGGTCCAGGCCGTCGACCGTGCCTGTGTGGCCCTCGACCAATCCCTCGGTGGATCCAAGGTCGATCGTCGCGAGGCGTCGCTGCTCACCTATGCGCGCGACGAGAGCGAAGCCATCGGGCTCACTCCGCACGTGGTCGTACACGCCGAAACCCACGACGACGTGGCCGCGGTGCTTCGAATCGCCCAGGAGCACCAGGTGCCCGTCACGCCGCGTGCTGGTGGAACGGGGCGCACCGGTGGCGCGGTCCCGGCCGCGGGGGGCATCGTGCTCGCCACGGGCAGCATGCGACGCATCCTCGAGATCGATCGCAAAGACATGCTCGTGGTGGTGCAGCCCGGCGTGGTCACCGCCGAGCTCCACGAGGCCTGCGAGGCCGAGGGGCTCTTCTACCCGCCGGATCCGAACTCCCTCAAGAACTGCATGCTTGGAGGCAACATCGCCGAGAACGCCGGCGGTCCCCGGGCCTTCAAGTACGGCGTCACGCGCAACTACGTGCTTGGTCTGTCGGCCTGCACCATGGGTGGCACGTCGCTGCAAACAGGTCAGCGCACGGTCAAGGGCGTCACGGGCTACGATGTCACCTCGTTGCTGGTGGGCAGCGAGGGCACCCTGGCCGTGGTCACCAGCGCCACGCTGCGCTTGTTGCGTAAGCCCGAGTCCGTGGTCACCATGCTTGGGCTCTTCGATAGCGAAAAGTCAGCGGCCGAGTGTGTCACCGAGCTGCTGGCCGCGGGCTTCGTGCCTCGCTGCGTCGAGTTCATGGACGCGCCAACGCTCGAAGCGGTGCGCAAGCAAGGCGTGTCCATTGATCTTGCCGCGCGGGCGGTGCTGCTCATCGAGGTAGACGGCAGGCTTCGGGATACCGAGCGCGACGCCGAAGAGCTGGGCAACGCAATGACAGCAGCGCCAGGCAACCTCAGTGTGCTGGTGGCTCAAGACGCCGCCCAGCGCGACAAGCTCTGGGAGGCCCGCCGGGCGCTCTCGCCGGCCACCAAGAAGCTGGCCAAGTACAAGTTGTCCGAAGACATCGTGGTGCCGCGCACGCAGATCCCCTCGTTGCTGTCCCGGGTGGCGCAGAGCGGCGAGCGACACCAGGTGCGGCACCTCACCTACGGCCACGCTGGCGACGGCAATCTGCACGTGAACTTCTTGTGGGATCACGACAGCGACCGGCCGCGGGTCGACGCCGCCATCTTGGACCTCATGCGCGCCACCGTGGAGCTCGGCGGCACGCTCTCCGGCGAGCACGGCATCGGCATTACCAAAGCGCCATATTTGGGGCTCGAACAGGCCGGTCCGCTCATCGATTTGCAGCGCAACCTCAAGCAAACATTTGATCCTAGGGGCCTATTGAACCCCGGGAAAATCTTCTTCGGCGCCCGGCACACCTCCTGCTAGAACGTGGCCGGTCTGCTGACCGGAGCGTAAGGGATGTCGAAAGAGCGCGATCTGCTGGAGCTTGGCAAAGGACTGCTCTCCCCCGTCGAGCGATTCCATATTCGCGTGGCCCGTCGAAGCCTTCAGCCGGGCGCCCTCGACAAGACCATGCGCCTGCTCCAGCGGCACCTGGGCGCCAATTGGATCGACCTCTCCATTCGCAACCTGCGCCATGTGCATGGGCTCGAGCGCGTGCCGCAGCTCCGGCCCCAAGACAGCGTCATCTGCGTGGCCAACCATCGCAGCTTCTTCGACCTGTACTTGATCTCCTCGTACCTGGTGAAGCGCGGCATGACCCAGCGCCTCATGTTCCCGGTGCGGTCGCAGTTCTTCTACGACAAGCGCCTGGGCTTCGTGGTCAACGGCGCCGTCAGCTTCTTTGCCATGTACCCGCCGGTGTTCCGCGAGCGCGAACGCGCGGCGCTGAATCTGGCCACCCTCGACGAGACCGCGCGTCTGCTCAAACAAGGCGGCGCGTTTGTGGGCCTGCACCCCGAGGGCCAGCGCAACAAGGGCGATGATCCGTACTCGCTGCTCCCTGCGCAGAGCGGCGTCGGTCGCGTCATCCACGACGCCAAGGTCATGGTGCTGCCGGTGTTCGTCAACGGGCTCATCAACGACTTCACCAAGCAAATCTCCACAAACTTCACGCGCTCGGGCACGCCCATCATCGCGGTCTTTGGCGAGCCCATCGACTTCGGCGGCATGCTCCAAGAGCCGCCCAGCCCCCGGCTGTTCAAGCGTATCAGCGAGCGCACCCTCGAGGTCATCGGCAAGCTGGGCGAAGAAGAGCGAAAGTACCGCCGAGACTTGAGCTGAGCGTACGTGCTTTGGTAGTGCTCACCGCGTGAAGCGCTCCATCTTTGCTCTTTGTGTCTTTGCGGTCCTGAATCTGTTCTTGGCCTGCAACAGCGGCCAGACGCCCAGCCCCGCCACGGCCACGGCCAGCAGCGCCGCGCTCCCTTCGCCCAGCGCGGCGCTCGCCGCCGAGCCGGCGGCCCTGCCCAAGGCCGAATTGGGCAAGCCCGCGCCGGAGTTCAGCCTGCCCGACACCGCGGGCAAGATGGTGAAACTCAGCGACCATCGCGGCAAACTCGTGGTGCTGGAGTGGTTCAACCCGGACTGCCCGTTCGTGCGCGCGGCGCACACCAAAGGCCCTCTTGTTGGCATGGCCAAAAAGCAGACCGACGCCGGCGTCGTGTGGCTGGCCATCAACTCCAGCGCACCCGGTCGTCAGGGCCACGGCGCCGACAAGAATGCTGCAGGCGCCAAAGGCTTCGGCATGACCCACCCGGTGTTGCTCGACGAGTCCGGTCGCGTGGGCCGGGCCTTCGGGGCCACCAACACGCCGCACATGTTCGTGGTCGACGACAAAGGCGTGCTCGTGTACCGCGGCGCCATCGACAACTCCCCCGATGGCGAGTCGCAGTCCCCCGAAGGCGACAAGCTCATCAACCACGTCGAGGTCGCCCTTGCAGACCTGCGGGCCGGCCGCCCGGTCTCCCTCAAGGAGACCAAGGCCTACGGTTGTGGTGTGAAGTACGCACCCCTCGGCCCCTGACGCGAGAGCGTTGCTCGCCGGATTTCTGATACACTCTCCGGCACTATGACGAAGGACGAGCTCGTACAGAAGGTCAAAGCCATCGTGACCATCGCCCGCGGCGGCGACGCAGATGCCTCCTACCGCGGCTACCGCGATCTGTTCAGCATCCCCACGTTCACGCAGCTCAAGCCCGAAGAGCAGCGCCAAGCACTCAAGCTGCTCGTTCTCGCCAAGCGCTCCGGAACGCCGTCGGCCGACCTCATCGAAGCCCTTCGCTCGGCGGTCCCTGCGCTCACCGAGCTCGTGAGCCTGCACAACGATCCCGAAGACTACGAGATGCTCGGCCTCTGCCACCTCATCCAAGGCAACGATCAGGCGGCCAGCAACATCTTCCGCGCGGGCCTGCAGCTCGAGCGTGATCGCAACCCGCAGTCAGACTTGTGCGGCCGCCTCATGACGCGCCTGTCGGCCATCTAGGCCCGGGCCGACGGGTGCGCCTCGTCACTGCCCACCAATGCGACGGCGGCCTTGGGCTTTTGCCGAGCGGCTTGGCCGTGCGTGTGCCCAAGGTCCTGGAGCCCGACGCAGCCTCGGCGCTGGTGCGCGGCGTGTACGCTGGCCGCGAGCACTGGACGCCTGCCTTCGACGGCGAACAATTTAGCCTCGGCAACGCCTGGTACACACACCTCGAAGAGGACAAAGAGGCCGAGTACTTCGCAACGCACGAGCGCTCCGACGCCGCCGTCGAGCAGTTCTGCCCCGGCCTCGCACGCACCATGCGCGCATTCCTCGCCTCCTTCGTGGGCGCCCCGGTGCAACCCCGCCGCGGCTTTGCGGGCCCCGGCGTGCACGTGTTCCCCGCCGGCGCGCACTGCGCCATGCGCGGCGGCGCCGTCCACTTCGACACCGAAGGCCTGACGCCCAGCGATCTTGCCGCCCGCGCCCCCGCAGTGACCGCCGTGCTCATGTTGCAGCCCCCCCGCTCTGGCGGCGAGCTCCGTGTCTGGGACGTGCGCTTCGAGGGCCAAGACCACGAAGACGAAGCCCCCCGCGGCGTGCCCTTCTTGGACGTGGACTACCAGGTTGGCGAGATCGTCTTCATCGACAGCTACCGCCTGCACCAGATCCGCCCCTTCGGCGGCACCACCGACCGCATCAGCGCCACCTGCCACGCCGTACACACGCCCGGTGGCTGGACCTCCTGGTTCTAAGTAGGGGGGGGTGGGGGGGCCGGCTGGGGCTTAACTGTGTCTGGGTTCGGAACGAGGTTTTGTTCAAAAGGGCTTTTTCGGCGCTGAGGCTAGGGATCTCCACGGAAGGCCCAGGGCGGCGGGTAGGGGCCCTTCCTTTTTGGGGTCGGCCGAGGGCCCCACCAGAACTCGGCGGCGGACGGCTACGCCGCCGCTCGCCTCAGACAATGCGGGT
>JBIKNA010000401.1:0-7038 GCA_044358965.1 Polyangiaceae bacterium | reverse complement strand
CGAGCGCTCGCTTGTGGTGGAGCGCGCCAAGCAAAGCGGGCGACGCATGGGCTACTTCGCCTGTGGCGACTTTGGATTCTCCGCACGGTCCATGCTGCGCGAGATGGGGCGCGATCATCGCGACCTCGAAGTGCCCGGAGCCCTACGGCAGCTTTGCGCCGATTTGCCCTCGCTCGCGGACTTGTTCCGTCTGGCCGTGCGTCCGGAGTTTGCTGACGCGCGTTGGCACGAAGGCAGCGCCGCCCGTGGCGGAGGTCAGGGGTAGGCGCGCCATGAACGGGGTAGGGCGCATTCTCAGCCAACCTTGGCGTAGCTGGCGGCGTGCCGCGGCGGTCATCGCCGCCTCGTTGCTCTTGCCTTTGGTCCTGCTCTCCGCGCCGTCGTGCGTCATCGCCCAGGCTCCGGCGGACCCACAACAGATTCGGCCGTTTCGCCCCACCATTCTGCACGGCGCCGTGTCGCCGCCCACCAACCGATTGCTGCTTCGGTTCCCCGATAAATTCATCATCCCCGTCGAACTGGTCAATCCATCGGCCACGTTTCAATGGCGCGCCTACATCGACTACGACCCTCTCATCGGAGACCCTCCGGTGGACGTCGGCACGAGTTCCTTCGACCCGGCCAGCAGCGACGGTGGCATCCGTACCATTGAGGTCGCCATCACGCCCCCCGCGGATCTGGGGTCGTGCCACGTGGTCGAGTTTCTGGTTGCCAACTCGTTCCTGGGAGCCATCGAGGGGCGACCAGCCCACACGCCGGACTCCATCGGTGGGGATAGTGTGATCTGGTTCTATGCCCCCGGGGGCGACACACGGTCGTGCCCCACCTTCTCCCAAGACGCCGGTGCCGACGGCACGCTTGAATGATGCGCGTATCCCGAGTGCTCACGCTCGCCCTGCTTGTGGTGGCCTGTGAGGCCATTCCGGGCGAGCCACAAACGCAGGCTCCTCGCAACGAATGCCCCCGGTTCTTTTGCGCGGCCTACGGTCAAGAAGGGGCCAGGCCCACTTGCTCCGAAGGGCGCTGCGAGGCCGGTCGACCACCGTACGACTACGTGCTTTCGGTCTCCGTACCCACTTCGTGGGTGTTCAATGGAGGCCACACATACCTGTTCCGTAGCGTAGATCTGCGCAACCAGCGGACCACACCCAAGTGCCCCAGCGTCAGCTGCGTCTCTTTGCCCAAACTTTCGGCCTGGTCTGGGGCCTATCGCGTGGCGCCAGAGGTCTTCGAGAAGCTCCAGATCCGCCCAGGGACCCTCGGGCAGAGTGTGCCCGTGCGTCTGCAACTGCGGACCCTCTCTCCGGACAACGATGGCCGCGAGGCATCGGCCGTGGGCTTGCCAGAGGAGACGCTCGAGGCGTCCGTGAGGCGCGACGATGCCACCTCGGCGTTTCGCTTCTCCGTGGTTGCTTCGCCGGGTCTGTACGCCCGCATTGCTGCCCCGTTGTCACCGCTCGAAGCGCTGCCTCCGCTGTTTGCGCGCGGCGCACTTACCGATCGCGGGGTCAACGACGACATCTCCGTCGATACGTCGTCTCTGGATGACGTGGATGGTGCCGTACAAGTGTCCAACCTTGCGCGGGCGTCGGGGCTCGATGGATTTCGCGTTTGGCTGCGGGACGAGCGCACCGAAGACCGGCTCTCCGGGGAGCACTTGCTGCGAGGCCGGACGGCGCGCGTGCGCCTCGATACCGTCGGTCAGCGCGATGGGGCGACGTTGCGCTCCAACGTCGATGTTGTCCTTGCACCCCCGGAGGGGGCCGTTGGTCTGCCGACATTGGTCAACGCGGTCATCAACGGCGTCGGCTTCGACCAGGTGTACCCAGCGTTGCCTCCGCCGGTATCGCTCACGGGGCAGGTGTTGTCGCCGGGCAGCGACGCGCGTGGCGTTCGCTCTCGCGTGGTGTTCGACAGCGTACGACTCGTGCGTGTGGGCGCCGACGAAGGCGTTACCTTCCTGCGTCACCGCGAGGTGGTCAACACCGATGCGGAAGGGTTCTTCAGCGTGGTGCTGCCCGAAGGCTCTTTCACGGCGACGACGGAGCCCATGCGCAGTGAGCCTTTCGCGCAGGCGTCGGAGGTGGTGGACGTGCGCGCGGGCTCTTTCGCGCTGAAGCTTCGGGCCGCTGCCCCGAGTGTGCTGGTGGGCAGCGCCGTTCTTGCCGATGGCCGGCCGCTGCGTGAGGCGGAGATCATCGCGCGGCCGAGCCTGTCGCAACCGGGGCGCGGAACCGCATTGCGCCAGCGGGCACCCTGGCTGTTCCCCCGGGAGTATCGGGCGGTCACCGACGACGCAGGACGTTTCGCGATGGCCACGGATCAGGGGCTCTACGACTTCATTGTGGTCGCGAAGCCGGGGACGGGCTTTCCGCAATTGGTTGTTCCTCGGCGTCCGGTTCCTCCGGGCCGCGTGGACTTGGACCCCTTGGTGGTGCCCGCACCGTTCAAGTTGGCCTTCCGTCTGGTCGACGACCAGATCCGGCCGGTTCCAGGGGCCTTGGTTCGGGCGTTCACCAAACCCGTGGGCGTCGATGCCTACGTCGAGCTGGGGAGTGCCTTCGCTGGAGACGACGGCGCCGTGGAGCTTCTGCTTCCGCCGCAGCCTCGGTGAAACGCGGGCCGTGATCGCGTCTCGGGGGGGGCCCGGGGCGAAACAGGTGGCCTTTGCCGAAAACGAGGTCTTCCGCGGAGCCAATTGGCTGTACACTAGGGCCCCCAGGATGACCTCCGAGCGAAAAATCGAGGCAATTGCCCGCTTGGCGAGCACCCATCAGGCTGGCTCGAGTTCCATTCTGTCGCTTGCGGCGGCTTCTTACGGGGCCCGGCCTGCCCTCGACGATGCAACGATGCCGACGGGGTTCGACGCCAATGCGGTGCGCCTCTTCGAGAGCATCATCGAGGCTGCGTTTTTGGTGGCATGCGCCGATGGCGTGTTCGACTCCGAAGAGCGGGTGGCCTTCGAGCGCATTGTGACTCTCGCCTGCGGAGGCAGTGTGCCCCAGCGGCAGATCGAAGAACTCGTGACGGACTTGTCGGCGCAGTTGGCCAGCGATGGCATCGACGCACGCCTCCAGGTCGTGTGCGCACCGTTGCGGCGTCCGGAGCACTCCCTCGAGGTGTTGCGTGTGGCGAGCCTCGTGGCCCAAGTCAGCGAGGGCGTGCACGACCGAGAACTTGATGTGCTTCGCAAGACCGCCGCGGCTGCAGGGCTCGGCGAGGCGGATGTGCAAAAGACGCTCGAAGAAGCCGCAGCGCAGCTCCGCGCCAAAGCCTAAGGACGCATGCAGGCCGTCGGCCGGCCGAGACCTCTAGGAGATGGCCTCGAGCGAGTCCCGGAAGAGTTGCGCCTCGTCGAGTCGGCCTGCCTCTTCGGCGCCCTTGGCCAGGTCTGCAAGGACCGCGCGCTGCTTGGGCAACAGGCGAACGCGTTGCTCTTCGGTTGCATCTTCGAGACGGGCGGACAGTAGGGCCAGAAGCTCCATGGAGCGTCCGGTGCGGACGAGCAATACCGAGAGTTCTTCGGCCACGGCGTCGTTGCTCGGATCGCCGCGAAGGCGCTCGATGAGCTTTTCGATGCGCGCTTCGTCGACAGCGCTGTCGGGTGGGGAAGAGGCAGGCGCGGACGGGGGGGCCGCCAGGGCGTGCGGCGCTGAGTCTGCCGGCATGGTGGCGCTTTCGAGCGCTGCCCGGTCTTCGACCGCCAGGCGCGGCGATGGTTCCACTTTGGGGCGTTCCGCCGGGGACGGCGCGTCACCCGGCACGGGGGCCCGGGCTGCGAGTGCAAGGGAGACGCGCGACAGTGCACTCTGCAACGCCAGGTGCTGGGGATGCTGGTCGAGCCCGGCTAAGGCATGCGCCCGGGCTTCGAGCAGGTGGCCTCGCTCTTCTTCGAAGGTGACTGCATCGAGGTACGCCTCGGCGGGGGCAGGGACATGGGGACCTGCCAGGCGCAAGCGCTCGAAGGCCACGGCAGCGCCGGCGATGTCGCCAAGACCGCGCCGCAGGCGGGCCTCGAGCTGCAGCGCTTGCCCTTGGGCGCGAGCGCCCGGCGGCAACTCGGCCAAGCGCCGCAGCGCCAGGGACGGATCGCCCAACGAGTCGGCGAGCACAGTGGCAAGCAGTACCGAAAGCTCGCTCGTATCGCCGTCAGATTGGTCGATGGCGGCACTCAAGAGCGCTGCACCGCGGGCGTAGCGCCTGGTGCGCACGAGGGCACGCCCCAGGCCCCCAAGGGCATCGGGACTATCGGGGGCGTAGAGCAGCGCTTGCTCGAATGCGTTGGCGGCGAGACTGGTGGCGCCGGCATCTTCGAAGGCCCGGGCGTTGCTTACCCAGGCGGCGTGCCGGGCCCGGGGCCCACGGGCCGCGGCGACGAGCTCTTGGGATTCGGCGAGCGCCTCGTCGCCAAGCCCCCGGAGCAGCAAGGCCGTCATGCGCAGGCGCCGGATGGCGGGGGAGAGCGGGTCTCGGGACACCGCAAGATCGAGCAGGCTCAGGCGTTGCGCAGGCGCCGCGCACAACATGGCCGCGCGGCAGAACAAGCGCGCCGCCAGGGGACCCGCAGGATCATGGTGCCCGGCGTCCGTCAGCGCCGCGATGGCAAGTTCGCTCTCGCCACGGCGCAGCAACAGCTCCCCACGCAATGGCTGCAGCAGGCACGGCCCAAGGCGGCCGGCGGGGGGCCGCCCGAGGGCAAACAGGGCCGCCTCATCGCGCCCGCCGGCGTGGGCGTCGATCTCGGCGATGCGTCGTAGGGTCTCGACGTGGTCCGGCGCCGTGCCCAGTGCATCGAGCAGCGCTCTGCGGGCGTCGTCCCACGCTCGTGTGCCCAGTGCATCGTCGGCCCGTTGCAGCAACCTGGCGGTCTCTTGTGCGAGCACCGCCCGGTGATCCACCTCTGCGGGGGCCCCATCGCGCAGGAACCTCGCAAAGAGGCTGTCGGCATCGGTGCCCAGCACAACGCAGCGGAGTCCGCCGGCGTTCGGGATCCGCACCCCTGCATCGGGGAACACGTGCCGCGACAGACGAAGAGGCACGTCGGTGATCTTGGACGCCGGGCCCGCATGTTGCGCGTGTGCGCCGGCGAGCGCCCGAAGGGCCTGCAGCGCGAGTGCGGGCGCTGGCGCCTTGAGGTGCAGCCCTCGGGCGGTCTCGGCAAAGACCACGAGACCGTCGTCTACGGCGCTGAACACAAGGTCGAATGCCAGCACCGGTGCGTCGGGGCCATCGCCCTCGGCCACACATATATGCACGACGTTTTTCGTCGCCGTCAGCGTGACCGCTGGCGCCGCCGTGCCAAGAAGTCCTGCCCATCGTTCGCGCGCAAACGCGCCGAGGGCTTGCAGCGGCAGGTCCACAGCGACGGATTCGAGTTCGCCCCGCTTGTGTCGGTAGCGCGAGAGGCCGCCGGTGACATCTGCGGGGAAACGCACCTGGGGCAGCGAACTCGACAGCTCGCGGATGCTGAGGGGCCCAAGGGGCAAGGGGGCGGTGAGCTCGAGGGCGAATCCTCCGCGGCTGATGGCGAGAGAGAAGGCACTGCCGGCGCGGGGGCCCGGGGGCTTGGGGACCCCGCCCGCCACTCGTTGAGGCTCTACCCGCCGCGCACTCACAGTGGCAAAGCCTAGCAGGGGGGCCCAAGGCTGCGCGACTTCCCGGCAGCAACGAATTTGGGCTAAGTCCCTTGGCCACCGTGGAGATGGCAGGAGATCGCTTGCGCCGGCTGCTCGGTCCCGAGTCACGCCTCCGGGACCTGTTGCCCTCGTACGAGCCTCGACCATCCCAGATGCAGATGGCTGGCGCCGTACTTGCGGCCCTCGAAGACGAGCGGCACCTCATGGTGGAAGCCGGCACTGGCACCGGCAAGACCCTGGCTTATCTGGCGGCCGCGGCCGTCTCCGGGCGCCGCGTCATCGTCTCCACAGCCACCCGCGCGCTCCAAGAGCAGATTGCCCACCACGACTTGCCAATGCTCGAACGGGCCCTCGGAGCACAGACGAACGTGGCCTTCATGAAAGGCGTATCGAACTACGTCTGTAAGCGGCGCCTGTCCGAGGCCCTCGCCACGGAACATGCGCCGGGGCTCGGTGTGATCGCTGAGTGGGTGCAGCGCTCCCGCGAGGGGGATGTCGCCGAGCTGAGGGAGCTACCCGAGGACTCCTACGCGTGGTCCTTGGTGCGGTCCTCCGCAGACACGCGCATTGGGCCGCCTTGTCAGTACTTCGATGACTGCTTCGTTACGCAGATGCGGCGCCGGGCGGAGTCTGCGCAGATCATCGTCGTCAACCATCACTTGTTCTTCGCGGACTTGGCGCTTCGGGCCAAGCCCGGCGGTGAATACGCGGCAGTGCTGCCGCCGTTCGACGCGGTGATCTTCGACGAGGCCCATCAGCTCGAAGACATCGCGACGGACTTCTTTGGGGCCCGGCTCTCCGCACGCAGTCTTGCGGTGCTCGCGCGGGACACGGCCCGGGCGCTGCAAACCGGTGGCGCCAGCCCCATGGACACCCGCCGCGCCGCCGAGAACGTCGAGATTCGGGCCGAGAACTTCTTTGCCTTGCTGCGGCGTCCTGGGCAACGCGGAGCCGAGCGCATGCTCGTCCGAAATCTGGGCTGGGGTCCCTCGCATCAGGAGGCCTGCGTCGCGCTGGATTCGGCGTTGGGCGCCCTGCAACAGCGCCTTGCGTCGAGAGACGATGAGCCGAGCCGCGCCGGGACGCGCCGCGTGGGCCAGGCGCTCTCCGCCCTGCGTACGATCTTTCGGCACGATCCCCACGGCGCCCCCGAGGACATCGACGCCCAGGTGGTCTGGGTCGAGGCGAGCGAGCGCAACGTGTCCGTGGGCGCGAGCCCCATCGACATGGGTCCAACGTTTCGGGACTGGCTCTTTTCGCGCATCCCGTCGGTGGTCTGCACCTCTGCGACGCTGACCGTCGATGGGCTGTTCGACTACCAGCGCGCCCGGCTGGGGAGCCCTAGCGTGACGGAACTCAGCCTCGCGTCGCCCTTCGACTACGAACGAAACGCGATGCTCTT
>JBIKNA010000072.1:0-23181 GCA_044358965.1 Polyangiaceae bacterium | reverse complement strand
GGCTTTGGCCCAGTCCCGGGCCTTTGTGGCCACCTTGGTGGCGGCCCACCCGGGGCTCTCGTGTCCCGAGCACCAGGTGATCACCACCGGCGACCGCATCCAAGATCGGCCCCTGTCCGAGGTGGGTGGCAAAGGGCTCTTCGTCAAAGAGATCGAAGAGGCGCTGCTCGACAAGACCGCGGACCTCGCCGTTCACTCCATCAAAGACGTGCCGGCCGAGCTGCCGCCGGGTTTGGGCATCGTGTGTGTGCCGCGTCGCGAGCAGCCGTTCGATGTGCTTGTTGCGCCGCGGCACGGCTCGCTGGCTGCGCTGCCCCAGGGCGCGGTGGTGGGCACCAGCAGCCTGCGTCGCAGCGTTGCGCTCAAGCGCGTACGGCCCGATCTGCGCATCGTTGCACTACGGGGCAACGTGGATACGCGGCTGCGCAAGGTGGACGAGGGCGAGTGCGACGCCATTTTGCTGGCGCGCGCCGGGCTTTCGCGGCTTGGGCTCGAGGCGCGCATCACCGAGACCTTGGGCGCCGAGACCATGTTGCCCGCCGTGGGGCAGGGCGCGCTGGGCATCGAGGCCCGCGCCGACGACGAAGAGACCATCGCGCGCTTGGGCGCCGTGTCCGACGTCGAGTCGCACGTGTGTGTGTGGGCCGAGCGCGGGGTCTTGCGCAGCCTCGATGGCGACTGCCGCACGCCCATCGGCGCGTATGCCCGCCGCGAGGGCCAGACCATGTGGCTGCGCGCGTTCATCGCCGAGCCCGATGGCTCCAAGTTCCGCGAGGGGGAGCGCAAGGTGCCGTACCCGGCCAGCGCCGACGAGGCCTTCCAGCTTGGAATCGACCTGGGCCGAGACCTCGCAAGTCGTTGAACTTGCTGGGTTCGGGGCATTTTTCGGTCGATTTCGGCCAGATCTGTCCTAAGTTGTGCCGCGTTACGATGCGTCGCCTTTGGGTTCTCCTGCTCGCGCTCTGTGCGCTCTTTGCCCCGCGGTTTGCGTGGGCCAAGGCGTCGCACGTGGGCGAGGCATCCAGGCTCGAGGTGCCCGGCGCGCCCGATGCGTTCTACTTCCGCCCCCGAGGCAAAGCCGCCAAGCCGGTCATCATGTACCTGCACGGCCGCGGCGGAAACCCCGCCGAAGACTGTCGCAAGTGGGCCAAGGTGGCCGCCGATTTCGGCTGGGTGGTGTGCCCCCAAGGCCCCGAAGACCGCGGCGCGGGCCAGCGTGGCTGGGCCAACGGCGCCGAGGGCGCCAAGAAGATCATCGACGCCACCATGGGCGCCTTGCGCAGCAAGTTCAAGACGCGCGTTCGCCGCTCGGGCAACATCCTGATTGGCTTCAGCGAGGGCGCGTTCATTGCGCAACAAGTTGGCTTGGCCGACGCGCGCACCTGGGGCCGCTGGTTGGTGTTGGCGTCGAGTGACCAGTACTGGGTGGGCGACACCCAAGCCACGCTTGCGCAACAGCGCAGCAAGCTGCGCAAGGTGTACCTGCTCACGGGCGAAAACGACGGCGTGGCCAGCAACTCCACCCGCGTGGCCGACACGCTCAAGCAGAGCCATATCCCGGTCAAACTCAGTCTGGTGCCCGGCCTTGGCCACGAGATCCCAGGCGATCGAATGGTCACCTTGTACCGACGGCCGTTGGCCTGGCTCGCATCGGGCAAGTAGCCCATGCGCTTCACGCCGATCCCGCACGGCGACCAGGTGGCCGAGCGACCCTCTGCGGCCGCCTTCGAGAGCGCGCGCACGCTGACCACTCGCTTTGCCGAGCATGGTCTGCGGCCGCTGTCGCTGCTGCGGGCCCCATACCTCGATAGCTGCGCCGACCCGAGCGGCAACACCCGGGTGTTCCTGGCCACCGAGAGCATGCAGTGCACCGGCAGCTTCAAGGTGCGCGGGGCGTTTTTTGCGCTGTCGAGCCTTGCACCGGGCACGCGCATCGTGGCTGCCAGCGCAGGCAACCATGGCGTGGGTGTGGCCAAGGCCGCGCGGGCTCTGGGGCTCACGGCCACCATTTGTGTGCCGCGAACTGCGGCCAAAAAGAAAATCGCCGCGATTGAGAGCTTCGGGGCCGACCTCGAGCTCGTGGGCAACTCGTACGACGACGCCGAGGCCGCGGCCGTGGCCAAGGCCCAAGCCAACGGTCTCATGTTCGTGTCGCCATACGACGATCCGCAGATCGTCTTGGGCAACGGCGCTTCGGTGGGCTTCGAGATCGCCGACGCCCTTGGGCAGGTCCCAGACGTGGTGCTCGCGCCCTTCGGGGGCGGCGGCCTGGCCACGGGCATTGGCTGGGCCCTGGGCCATTGCGAGCCTGCGTCGGTGTCCCGTCGCCGGGTCGTCGGCGTCCAGAGCGAGTCGAGCCCCGTGCTCGAGCAGAGCCTGGCCCGCGGGTCGGCGCTGCTCACGCTGCAAACCGCGCCCACCATCGCCGAGGGCCTCGAGGGCGGCATCACGGCGGCGGCCTTTGCGCGCGCCACCGATGCGCTTGCTGGGGTGCTCACGTTGCCCGAGTCGGCCATTGGCCACGCGGTGCGTTTTGCGCGCAAAGAGCTGGGTTTGGTGCTCGAAGGCAGCGCGGCCGCAGGCCTAGCGCCGGTGCTGCTGGGGCTGCCTCCAGCGCTCTTGGGGGGCAACCTGGTGTGCGTGCTGACGGGCCGAAACATCGACGATGAGCGATTGGCGAGCCTTTGCGCGTGATGCGCCGCGCCGGGTCTGGTAATGCCCGCAGCGATGGACGAGACGCTCCTGACGTCGGAACAACCCAAGGGGCCCCTCGTGCTTGGCATCGCCGGCGGCACCGGATCGGGCAAGAGCACCATCGCGCGTGCGCTTTACGAGTCGCTGCCCCCGGGGGCCGGCGTCATGCTCCAGCAAGACCACTACTACCGGGCCCAGGGGCACTTGCCCCCGTCCGAGCGCGAGCGGGTCAACTACGATCACCCCAACGCCCTCGAGTTGGATCTGCTCGCCAAACACGTCGATGATTTGCGCGCCGGCAAGGGCATCGTGCGGCCCACCTACGACTTCACGGTGCACGATCGCGCTGCGCAAGGCGTAGACATTGCCCCCGCGCCGGTCATCATCGTCGAGGGCATCTTGGTGCTCGCCGACGAAGCCCTGCGCTCGCGCTTCGAGGTCAAACTGTTCGTCGACACCGACGCCGACATTCGTCTGATGCGACGTATCCGAAGGGACCTAGAGACCCGCGGGCGAACCTTCATGCAGGTGCGGCAGCAGTATTACGAGACCGTGAGGCCCATGCACTTGGCCTTCGTCGAGCCCACCAAGCGCTTTGCCGACATTGTCATCCCCGAAGGCGGCCAGAACAAAGTCGCCTTGGATTTCCTCGTGAGCTTCGTTCGCACCCGCGCCGGGCGCTAAGTCGCCTCGCTCGATCGAAGATCAAGCTCGGCGACTTAGCTTCCTTAGTTATCGGAGGAACTTCGTCCTCCGCCCCATCGGCGAAGCCGCTGGGGCCCCACCTCCTACTTTTGGGTCCCAAGCCCAAAAGGCGAGCGGGGCTTGTATAGGAATCGCGCTTCGTCCCTTAGGTGGAAAACCAGCAGGTTTCCGTGGCCGGTCCAACCGGCCGGGGGGCACGTCACCTGGGCGTGACAGCGCACATTTGTCCCTGCGCGCCAGTTTTCCGCCGTGATCAAATTACACCCCGCCTCAGGCTTGGGGTACGATTCTCTTTAGGGGAAGGGAGTACGAAGCTTCGTGGCACGAACGCCTCCTAGGATGAAAGCGGCGGAGATCTTGCGCAAGGGCAAGGTCATCACCGACGCGCACTACGCGCAGGTTCAAGCGCAGGTCGAGAACTCCGGCGAGCGCTCCGAAGAGGTCATGCTCGATGCGGGCGTGGTCAACGAGGCGGACCTGCTCAAGGCGTTGTCGGCTGCGTATCAAACGCAGTTCGTCTCCACCGAGAAGCTCTCCAAGGCCGAGGTGCCCAAGGCCACTTTGCTCATGATCCCGCGCAAGGTCGCCGAGACCTTGTGCGTGTTCCCGGTCATGTTCGACACCAACCGGAACACGCTCTCCATCGTCACCGCCGACCCGGACGACGAGGACCTGCTCAAAGAGGTCGAGCTGGTGTCTGGCGCGCACAAGGTCCGCGCGTTCGTCACGCGTCCGGCCGCCATCAGCGCTGCCATTCTCAAGCACCATGCCGCCGATGGGCGCGCCTTCGGCGCCCTCGACCGCAGCGTGATGGGCGGCATGGGCGGCAACATGAGCGCGCTGGACCCGCACATGATCGGCATCGGTACCGGTCGCGCGGACACGCCCCCCAAGCCGTCGGTTCCGCCGCCGCGACCGCCACCACCGCCTGCTTCGTCGCATGGGATCCCGCTCCAAGCCTTGGGAGCTGCGCCGCAAGCCCCGGCCCACGTGGTGCAAGCGCAAATGCAGCAGATGTTGGCGCCGGGCATGGTGCCGGGCATGCAGCCGCAGCCCATGATGCAGCCCGGCATGGGCTACTCGATCCCGCAGAACGCGCTCCAGCCGCTGCAGTCCACCATGCAGCAGCCCATGATGCAGCAACCCATGATGCAGCAACCCATGATGCAGCAGCCCATGATGCAGCAGCCCATGATGCAGCAGCCCATGATGCAGCAGCCCATGGTGCAGCAGCCCATGGTGCAGCAAGAGCCGGCGCGGCCCGACGCGCGCAGCAGCACGCAGTTTGGCCGCAAAGACAGTGGTCTTCACAAGCAGCTCGCCGTGGCCAACGAGAAGGTGCGCGACACCACCGTCGAGCTGCTCACCATCATGGTCAGCCTGCTCGAGAACTCGCGGCAAGACTTGCGCGGTCACTCGGCGCAAGTCGCGCGGCTCATCAAGCGCATCTCCGAGCGCATGAAGCTCGATAAAGATGTGGCCTACGGGCTCAACATCGCTTGTTTCGTGCACGACCTGGGCAAGATGGGTCAATTCCACCTGACGGCGCTCAACGTGGCCGAATACGAAGGCCACCGGATCGCCGCGCAAAAGTCCCAAGACACGCCGTTGCGCCTGATGGAGTCGGTGAACCTGCCGCAGGCCACCAAAGACGCCGTGTTTCACATGTACGAGCGCTTCGATGGCGGCGGCTTCCCCGACAACCTGGTGGGCAAAGAGATCCCGCTGGGCGCCCGCGTGTTGGCCCTGGCCGACACCTATGCCGATCTCACGCAGAACCCGCGCAACCCCTTCCGCAAGACCTTGGGCCCCCAAGAGGCCATCGGCGTGCTCGAAAAGAACCAGGGCACGGTGTTCGACCCGGGCCTGGTCGAGCTGTTCCGGTCCATCGTGCTTGGCGACGGCCTGCGCAACAAACTGGTCAGCCGCTACAACGTGCTCATCATCGACGGCGATCCGGAAGAGACCACGGTGCTCGACATTCGCATGGTCGAACAAGGCTTCGAGACCCGCATCGTGCGCAACGTCGAGTCTGCCAAGAAGGCCCTCAAAGAGGCCGGCGAAGAGCCGTACGATCTCGTGGTCAGCGAGCTCGATCTGTCCGATGGCAGTGGTCTCGATTTGCTCGAGGCCATCCGCAAAGAGCCCTACGGTCGCGACCTAGCCTGGGTGTTCCACACCAGTCGCCAAGGCGGCAAAGAAGCGCAGCGCGCCTTCCGCAGTGGTGCGTTGGACTTTGTCACCAAGCCCATCTCCAGCGAGATCTTGGTGGCCAAGCTCAAGGTGCTGCTCGATCAGCGAAGCATTGCCCGGGGCACTGGCGGTGTGTCGGGCAGTTTGCGCGAGATGGGCTTGGCCGACTTGGTTCAGGTGCTGTTCAACGGTCGCAAGACGGGCAAGCTCGTGGTGCGCAGCGGCGCCGACATGGGCGAGATCTTCTTTGCCAGTGGCGACGTGGTGCATGCCACCTTGGGCAACTCCAAGGGCGTCGACGCCTTCTTCGCCATGTTCAAGTTCCAAGACGGCGAGTTCTCCATGGACCCGTCGGGCCAGCCGCCGTCACGCACCATCGCCGACTCCACCGAGGCGCTGCTGCTCGAAGGCATGCGGCGCCTCGACGAAGGCATCTGAGCGGGCTGCTCGTCAGCGGCAGTTGGGCGTGGTGTTCAGCGGCGCATCCGACGCCATGGCGTTCCACTTGCCGAAGATGCCTTCGGTGAGAGCGCGGGAGTCTGCGGCGCCCTGGGCCTTGTCCGAGGGTTCCACCGTCCATCTCCGCATGGTCAGGGGCACGTAGCGCACGCCGTTGACGGTGACCTTGCCGTCGTTGCCCTTGGTGAGACCCAAGTACAACATCAGGCTGCTGCGCCGCGGAAGCTGCGACTGGCCGCTGACGAAGTTGCCAAGGGAGTAGATGATGAACGTCTCGCGGCCATCCGTCGTTGTGTACTTCTCCCAGGGCTGCACCACGTGCGGGTGGCCGCCCAAGATGGCGATGGCGCCCGCGTCCAGCAACCGCTTGGCCAAACGCTTCTGCTCGGCGCCGGGGGTGTGCGTGTACTCGGTGCCCCAGTGCGGGGTCACGATGACGGCGTCGGCGATGCCGTTGGCCCGAATGTTTCGAATGTTGCTCTCGATCTCGGCGGTGTCTTCGTAGCAGTGGAGCACCTGGTTCTTGGTGTCCGGGATGCCGTTGGTCGAGAAGGTGCACGCGACCCACGCGAGCTTCACGCCACCCTTGTTGGTCACGGTGTACCAGGGCTGTTCGCGGTTGTTCGATGCGCGGGTGCCGGTGAACTTGAGGCCGGCGTTGTTCAGCACGTCGATGGTGCGGTCTGCGCCGAGGGACCTTCGGTCGAGCGCGTGGTTGTTGGCGGTGGACACCACGTCGACGCCCGACTCGAGCAAGCTGCTGGCCAGCGACGGGTGGTAGTTGAACATCGGGTAGCTGGAGTACACGCGACCGTCGAACACCTTGCCCGGATCCGTGACCGCGGTTCCGGACGACGTGACCCCTGCCGCTGCGGGACCCTCGAAGTTGGCGTAGGCCACGTCGGCCTTGGCGATGAGCGGCTCGGCGGCGCTCCAAAGGCTGTGGAAGCCCTCGCGAGATGCATAGGCCTGCTTCTGTAGCGGGCCATGCAGGAGCACATCGCCCATGGCCGCGATGGTGATCTTCTTGCCCGCGCGACACTCGTCGCTGAAGGTGAGGGGCCCGGTGGCCCGCGGCGAATTCAGCTCGCCTTCGGAGATGCCCGGCTCGTCCTCGCCGTCGGCGTCGTCGATGCCCTCGCCCTCGCCCTGGCAGCCGCCGAGCCCAAGGCTCGGAACGCTGATGAGTGCAACGCTAGCAGCCGCAAACAGGAACCGACGGAGGTGGGTGGGGAGCGCCATACATCTGGGTGTATGCACTACACGTGCCTACACTGTATGCCATGGTCGTATTTTTTAAGTGCATGGAATGATTGGGGCAGCTGCCGCCGCGGGGCAGGACGGGGTGGATCAACGGGGTCTGTTTTGCCCAGGCAAGCCGGCGCGCGCCGCATGCGGCCGAGATCGGGCACCGGTTCACGGGCACGGGCACGGGGGCGGGGGCGATGCGCTCCTTAAGGCGTCAGGTGCGGCAGGGCGTCGTAGGCGGCGTACTTGAACGCCTCGCTGAGCGTGGGGTAGTTGAACACCATCTCGATCAGAGTCTCGACGGTGCCGCCCAGGGTGATGACCGCTTGGCCGATGTGCACGAGCTCCGAGGCGCGATCGCCGATGCAGTGGCAACCCACGAGCTTGCGGCTGCCCTTGTCGAACAAGAGCTTTACGACGCCCTCTTTGTCGCCAACGATTTTGCCCCGGGCGTTGTCGCGATAGAACGCGCGGCCCACGGCCACCTGCAGGCCTTTGTCTCTGGCTTCTTCTTCGGAGACGCCCACGCAGCTGACCTCGGGGATGGTGTACACGCCGTAGGGCAACAAGTCGGACACGCGCTTCTTGTAGGAGAGCTGGAAGGCGTGACACATGGCCACGCGGGCTTGCTCCATGGAGGTGGACGCGAGCGCGGGGAAGCCAATGACGTCGCCCGCGGCGTACACGTTGGGCGCGCTGGTGCGGTAGTTCTCGTCGACCAACAGGTAGCCGCGTTTGTCGATGGTGACCCCGGCGGTCTCGAAGCCAAGGCCTTTGGTGCGGCCGCTGCGGCCTGACGCCACGAGCACCTTGTCGGTGGTGAGCTGGGTGCCGTCGCTGAGCGTGCAGGTGACGGCCTGTTTGTCGGCGGTGCAAAGCACGGTTTCGGCCTTGGTGCCCAGGCGCAGGTTGATGCCCAGGTGTTGCATGGCCTGGCTGAGCCGATCGCCCATTTCGTGGTCGAGAAACGGCAGCAAACGCGCCCGGGGCTCGACCAAGGTGACCTGCACCCCGAGCGCCGCGAACATGGTGGCGTACTCGCAACCGATGACGCCGCCTCCGAGCACCGTCATGGTGCCAGGCATGGCCGCGAGCTGCAGGATCTCGTCGGAGTCGTCGATGTTGGGATCGGAGAAATCGATGCCCGGCGGATGGAACGGCGTGCTGCCGGTGGCCACCAAGATGTACTCGGCGGTGACGGTGCGCGATTGGCCGTCGTGGGCGATGCGTACGTTGTGCGGGCCCTCGAGGCTGGCCGTGCCGCGCTCGAGCATGATGCCGTGCCGCTCGAAGTTCTCGCGCATGCGAGACACCTCGGACTCGACCACGGCGTTTTTGCGGGACAAGAGCTTGGGCGCGGCGTGCGCACGGTCTACGCCCACGGAGAGCCCGTAGAGCTCTTGCTGCCGATGGCCCGACAGGAACAGCGCCGTCTCGCGCAAAGTTTTGGAGGGCAGGGTGCCCGTGTGCACCGCAGCGCCGCCGGGGGCCGGGGCGCTCTCGACCACGAGCACGCGTTTGCCAAAGTACGCCGCCTGTGCCGCGCCCTTTTCGCCCGCGGGGCCTGCGCCCAATACCACCAAGTCGAAGTCGTACGCCACGGGCGCTTACTTCTTGTCGGGCTTGGCGGGGGCCGCCGGTTGCACCGCCTCGACGTCCCACTCGATGGTGGTGTCTTGGCCCGCCCACGGGGGGAACGTCAGGTTGGAGAACGCTTGCACCATGCAACGACCCACGGGCTTGCCCTCGTAGGGGGCGCCCACCTGGGCGCTCCGTGTGTGGCCGTTGTGACCGAGCACCACGGTGATCTTGGTCTTGCCCCAGGGGCCTTCGGCCTTGCCGTCTTCGTTTTTGGCTTCGCCGCAGTTGGCCTTGACCTGCTTGGCCGCGCGGGCGAGCACGATGTCCGTCTGCTCTTTGTCGTACTCGCTGTCTTTGCGCTTGGGGGCGCTGTCGGGCAGCTTGGTGGCGCCAGCGGGCTTTTTGGGCTCGTTGGTGGTGCTGCTGGAGTCCCACTTGGCGGGCTCGGTGCCGTCTTGCGCGGTGGGGGTACCCGAGGCGTCGTTTGCCGGTTTGCTGCCCCCGCAAGCAACCAGCGACATCACCAATGCCGAGAGCAAGATCACGGTTCGCATGGCGCCTATTTGTAGCAGACCCGGCCCGGCCGTGTGCTACCAAACGGCCCATGCGCGCTGCTGTCGTCATGTTCCCGGGGCTCAACGCCGACGCCGAAATGATTCGCACGCTCTCCCTTGCGGGCTTTGCCACGCAAGTGGTGTGGCACACCGAGAGCGAGCTACCCGCCGGCACCGACTTGGTGGCCATCCCCGGGGGCTTCAGCTACGGCGACTACCTGCGCTGCGGCGCCTTGGCCCGCGTGGCCAAGGTGGTGCCTGCGCTCCGCGCGTTTGCCGCGGCCGGGGGCCCGGTGCTCGGCGTGTGCAACGGGTTCCAGATCCTCACCGAGTGCCATTTGTTGCCCGGCGCGCTGACGCGCAACGAGCACCTGCGCTTCGAGTGCCGCGATGTTTGGGTCAAGGTCACCGGCGAGGGCATGTTCACCAGCAACGTGGGCCACACGCTTCGGCTGCCCATCGCGCACGCCGAGGGCCGCTACCAGGCCAGCCCCGAGGTGCTCGAGCGTCTTCGGGGCCAAGGCGAGATCGCCCTCGTGTACGCAAGCCCCACGGGCGAGGTCTCCCAAGCCCACAACCCCAACGGCTCGGCCCTTGGCATCGCCGGCATCTATGGCGGGCCCCGCCGCAACGTGCTGGGGCTCATGCCCCACCCCGAGCGCATGGCCGAGCCCCAGGTGGGCGGCACCGACGGGCGCACCTTCTTCGACGCGGCGTTCCGCGCGCTTGGCGCCAAGGCGGCCTAGCCCATGCTCCTTCCGCCACTCGGTTAGCCCCTAGGACCTTTCGCTCATGGACCTTCTGTACTTCGTCCTGTTCGTGAGCGCGCTCATCACCATCCACGAGCTCGGGCACTTTGCGTTCGCCAAGGTGTTTGGCGTCAAGGTGCTCACGTTCTCGGTGGGCTTTGGCCCCAAGTTGCTGCGCTTGCGCGGCAAAGAGACCGAGTATTGCTTGGGCATCCTGCCCTTCGGCGGGTTCGTGCGCATGCTCGAAGAGGGTCGCGGCGAGCCCATCTTGCCCGAAGAGCGGCACCGGACTTTCGAGGCGCAATCGCTGCTGCGCAGGGCCATCATCGTGCTGGCGGGGCCGGCCATGAACGTGGCGTTCCCGGTGTTGCTCTACGCCTCGGTGTACATCGAAGACCGGGCGTTCTTGCCGCCGGTGGTGGGCGTGGTCACACCGGGCAAGCCTGCCGATGGCAAGCTGCTGCCGGGCGATCTCATCGTGGCGGTCGACGGCGTGCCCGTCACCATGTTCCCCGAGGTGCAGGCCGAAATCGCCAAGAAGGTGGGCGTGCCCGTGTCTCTCACCATCGAACGTGATGGCAAGCGCTTGGCCGTCGAGGTCACGCCCGCCGACGAGGCCATTCGCCTCGAGCCGCCGGAGCTCGAGATGGTGAGCCACGTGGGGCGCATTGGTATCTCGCCGGTGTTCCCGGGCCCGGTCATCGGCATCTCGTCGCCCGAGAGCCCTGCAGGGCGCGCAGGCCTGCGCACCTTCGATCGCATCGTTGCGGTCAATGGCCGCAAGGTCGAGCGCTTCGTGGATTTGGCGCGCATGCTCTCGGCGAACCGCGGCGACAACCTGGTGGTCACCTTCGAGCGCCCGCGGCCCACGCCGGTCTTGGGCGGCCTGGGCGAGCTCGCGCTGCTCGAGCCCGGTGTGGCCACGCTCACGCCGCTGGGCAAAGACACCCTGGCCCCGGTGCAAACCCAAGACGACGAACCCACCCGGGCCCGCGACGCGTTTGCCCGCACGGGCATCGAGGCGGCGGACTTGTACGTGGTCTTCGTGCCCGAGGGCTCCAGCGAGTGGCGCGCGGGGCTTCGGCCGGGCGACCGCGTGGTCAGCCTCGACGGTGCGCCAGTGCGGCAGTGGTCGGCCATGGTGGCCGAGCTACGCAAAGGCGCCGACGCCATGCACACGCTCTCGTGGACCCGCAACGGCGTGTCGCACAGTGGCCAGTTCCAACTTCGCCGCGAAGAGTGGATGGGCGAGATGGGACCGCAGTTCGAGTACGTGTTCCACACGGCGCATTGGGCGCCCGCGGCGCCGGATCGCATGGTCGACAACCCCGCGCCGTACCGCTACGCGCTGGGCCGCGGCTTCGAGGAAACGGGACACGCCATCCGGTTCATCTCCGTCAGCTTGCTGCGGCTGGTCGAGGGCAGGGTCAGCCTGTCGCAGGTGAGCGGGCCCATCACGCTCTACGATGTGGCCGGAGAGGCCGGGGCCAAAGGCGCGACGTACTTCGTGTGGGCCATGGCCATCACGAGCGTCAACTTGGGGCTCGTGAATCTATTGCCCATCCCGGTGCTCGATGGGGGGCACCTGGTTTTGTTCTTGCTCGAGGCCGTGCGTCGAAAGCCGGTGTCCGTGCGCACACGCGGCATCGTGAGCTTGGTGGGCATGGCGATGCTCATGGCGCTCATGGCCATCGCGTTCAAGAATGACGTGACGCGGAAGTGGGGCGTGATCTCCGCACAGGTGCACGAGGTGTTTGGGGGCTAGCGGGGCTAGCGGGGCGGGCGCGAGTCGCGTTGCGAGCGCGAGATGCGGCTACGAGAGCGCGCGGGCGAGAAGGTTTTTGGCCTTGGCCTCGGTTTGGACGCGGAGCCGGTACTTCTTGCCGTCTTTGTCGGAGATGTCGATGGCGTAGGCCACGGGGTTGCCGTTGCGGCGCATGACGACCAGGGTTGGGTTCTGGATGTCGCGCGGGCGCTTGGTGAGCAAGTCCTGCACTTTGATCATGGTCTTGTTGACCCAAGAGCGGGCGTACAAGCCACCGAAGAAGAAGATGGCGGCGACGACACCCATCCCAGCGCGGGCGGCGGCTTCGCCGGGCTTGCCGGGAACGGCCGCGACCAAGATGCCAAACGCAGTGCCGGCGATCATCGAGCCCACCCACTGCACGCGGTAGAAGTAGGCGTGGGTCCGGATGCTTTCGACCAAAATTGAATCCGTTTCAGTGACTGGCATGGCTGCAGCGTAACACCGGGTTGTACTGCAATGTCCAGCGAGTCCCTGAGCGTCTAAGCGCCGGAGCGCCCAACGGGATGGGACCCGCTGAGCGCTCGAAGGTGCAGTCTTGGATTGGGGGGAAAGGAACCAGAGCGGGCACGGGCACGGGCATGGGCACGGGCACGGGCACGGGCATGGACACGCGTGCGGGGTCAGTTGGTGCAGCGGGCTGCAGCAAGGCCCTCGAACTCCGAGGAGCCGGCGACCTCTTTGGCGATGCTGAGCCACGAGCGACCGGCCTCGGCCTGACCGATGTAGTATGCACGGCCACCGGCGTCGGGCTCACGAGAGAGCGCTGCGCGGTACAGGGCGTCGACACGGGCGGGGATGCTCAGGCCGCGGGCGTCCATTTCTGCGGAGCCGAACACGCCCTGGAGCACGGTGGCCAGGCGGTCGACGCCGCAGCCTTGGTTGGCGCCTGCGGGGCGAACCACTGCGAGCCATCCGGCGTGACCGGTGGGGTCCACGTCACGGCCGAGTGCGGCTTGGTACAGCGAGCGGATGTACGCGCTGGGCGGGGGAGCGTGCACGAAGCCTTGCTGACCTTCGACGGCGAGGCCCTTCTTCTCGCACTCCGTGGGCGTGACCGTCGAGATGTGACCGCCGGTGCCAAAGCAACGGTACAGCGGCAACAGGCCTGGGGCCGCGTTACGCGCCACGTAGCCAAGGCGGCCCTCGGCGATTTGACCTTCGCAGGCCGGATCGTTGGAGACGAAGTGCTTGCCGGAGGCCAAGCGGCAGCGGTGCAACGGCGCCGAGTCGGCCACGTTGCCGCCGAAGATGCGGAACACGATGCCCTGCGGCGCAAAGCCGGGCGCGCCTTCGCCATCGGTGGCGCCGAGCAGGTGGTCGCCCTCGGCGCGGCCGCGGTAGATGTTCACGAGGCCTGCCGGCTCTTGGAACGTGACGCCTGGCTCTTTGTCTTTCTTTTGGCCGTAGGCGCAGCGAATGCCCAGCGAGCCGTAGCTGCGCGAGATGGGATAGCCGCTGTAAATCTGATCGTTGCGATCTTGGTGCCCTTCCCAAGAGCCGCCGCGCACGATGCCGGCGTTGCCGCTGACGTCGGATACCCACTCGAGCACGTTGCCGCCCATGTCGTGGTGACCCCAGCGCGCCATGCCCGCAGGCTTCTTGCCCGGAGGCGCGATGTGGTACGCGTTCATGCCGTTGCCAAAGAACTTGAAGTCTTCGGGGTACGTGAAGCTGTTGGCGTCGTTGTCCAAGTCCGTCACCAGCTTCTCTTTGGTGCGGGCCGCGCCCCAGGGGTACGTGCGCTGCTCGCTGCCGCCGGTGGCCGCGTAGGCCCACTCGTCGTTGCTGGGCAACCGGCCGCCATCCCACGAGCAGAACGCCCGGGCGATGGGGTAGGTGACGCAGTTGATGGGCTTGGCGTACAGCCGCGCGCTCTTGGAGTCCGAGCGAATGTCTTCGGCGCGCGGGTTGTTGTCGGTGATCAGCGACGCCACGGCGGCCTCGGTGTCGGCCGAGGGCCAGGTAAGCGCGCCGTAGGCTCGCACGTTGCTGCGGGCCACGCATGCAGGTCCAAGGGCCGTATCCACCTCGCCCCGGCTCGAGGGCAGCGTGTCCGTCCAGGCCTGGTCCCAACCCTTCCAGTTGCCCTCTTTGGCCGCGCGGCGCAGGTTGCCGCCGGTGGCCTCGACGAAGGCCGCGAAGCGACCCGAGGTCACCTCGAACACACCGAGCTCGAAGTCATCGACCTCGATGCCGCCGGCCTTGCCGCCGGGCACCGCGGCGACGCGGCAGCAGTCTTCGTTGCCTTGGGCGCCGCAGCTCGCGATGCCGGGACCTGCTTTGGCGGCGCAGCTGCGCGGCGTGGCAGCGGCCACGGCGCCCGGCGCGTTCAGCGCCTTGACGCCTTGGGTCTTGATGGCGCCCTGCGTGGGGGCCGCACTCGCGATCTCGCCGTTGAGCAAGTCTTTGGTGTGGAACTCGGGATGCACAGCGCAGCGCGCCAACGGCGCGTCTTCGAAGTTCTTGGTCACGCCGGGCGCGCAGTCATCACCACGTTGCACCTCTTCGAGCGAGGGCGCTTCCATCTTGGCGCGAGAGTCGGGCACGTCGATCTCGGAGCACGCGACGAGCGACGCAACCATGGATGCAGCAACCAGCACACGGTGGGTACAGAGCATGAACACCTCCGACGTTGGTGTTCTGCAAGGGATACGCCGACTGTAATTTTGCGGAGACACTGGAACGTAATCGACCGATGTCTACGAGATCACGTGGGACACACTCGCGTGGACAAGGTGGTTACCTCTGCGAGAACGCGTGGGCCGGTTTGCATCCATGGGTGGATCGCAAAACTTGCATAGTGCAAGTATATGTATGTATTCCGCATGCTGTCGCGTAAGCGATCAGCCGTGGTGAGCCGGGCACGTCCAACGCTGCGCGCACGCGCAAGCAACACTGCCGCTCGGCAACCCCTGGGCCCAATGGGCCATGACAAAAGGGGCGCCGTGAGACGCGGCAGAAATGAGGACGGCAGAAGGGCCAAGACCCAGTAAGCAACGAGCGTGCCTGGCGGTTCTTCGCAGGAAACAGCTGGCTTTCAGCGCGGCGAGTACCCGCGCGTCCCTCCGCGGTGGATCGCTTGATCCTCGGCGCGGTCAGCCCCCTCGGAGAGGGCCAACCTTATGGCGACAGCACCACCAGCTTGGGGCCTGGTCCGTCGTTGCTGCAGAGGGCGAAGACTTTGCCGTCGACGACCATGGGGCTCGCGCAGCGGGTTCCTGCGTTGGTTACGTCGCGGGACCACCGCAGCACGTAGCTATTGTTCACGGGCTCGTAGGCTTGGGCGACCATCGAGTCGGTGATGGTGTAGAGCCAACCGTTCGCGTCCATGACGGGCTGCGCGCCGCCGCTGTATCCACCGACGGGGGTTCGCGAGCTGGTGTTGATGGCCGCCGGTGCATTGGCCACAGTGATCCTGTGTTGGATATCGGCACGCGCCCACCCGGAGCGCAGATCGGGCGCCATGGCATAGGTGGGGCAGGGGTATGCCATCGGGGCCGCGCTCGAGAGATTCAAGAAGGTGCTGGCGCCGGTGGCGTCATCGAAGAGGTCTGCGTTGTTGAATGTGGTCTGGTCGCCCCGCATGTGGATGGGGCCGCGGAGCGAGCTTGTAACCGCCGAGCAATACGCTTCGCCGCCATTGGGCCCTGCGTAGTTGCGGACGAAAGCGCCCGTGGCGCCACGGATCAGCTTGGGTGAGCCCAGGTAGAAGTTGACGAACAGGTCGCCCGAGACGAGGCGCGTGATGCGGCCATCGACGCTGCCTTCGTCTGGAGCTTCGCCGGGGAGGTCCACGTGCCAGAGCTCCATGCCGTTGGAGTTGATGCGGGTGTAGCGCGTGTTGAAGGCCGTTGGCGATACTTCGGCGTAAATCAGGCCGCCGCCCTCGGCGGGGATGGCGTGCCACACGATGCGCGAGTAGGCCGGGAGATCCGCTCCGTTGCCTCCGTCGAAGGCCCGAAGCACCTGTCCGCCGTTGTATGCGAACAACGTGTATGGCATGCCGATGGAGAGCTCGGAGAGCAACACCGTGGGCGCCGACCACGCGGGCGTCAGCGTAGTGCCGTTGAAGTCGTACGAGCGGAGACCATCTCCGGACGTGAAGATACGAATGGAGCCGCCGGTCTTGCGGCCGATGATCATGTTCGTCACGTAGTTGCCGTTGAGCGGGGCGATAAAGAGGGCCGGCGTCGTGCTCTGCTGCAGGCCCGCGTGCCGCGTGGAGAACGGCCGGTATGTGCATGCGCCGTTGATGGGCCAACCCGAATCGGGGTCGACCCCAAGAGGGTAGTTGCACGGGGTGAGACCTGTTGGTGCGCCGCCATCGGTGCCGCCACCGCCATCGGTACCGCCGCCGCCATCGGTGCCGCCACCGCCATCTGTGCCCCCGCCATCGGAGCCGCCACCGTCTGTTGTGCCAGTGTCGTTGCCGGCATCCGTCGGCACGGTGCCATCGGGCACAGCGCCATCGACCGGGACCGTGCCGTCGATGCTGGCGTCAGGCCCGCCCGGAGGGAACAGGGGCGCGTTCGGGTCTTCGCCCGCGGGCACACACGCGCTCGGCGATTCCAGGCACGCATTGCCGTCGACTTTGGCATCGACGCAGGTGCCCGTGGCCGAGCACGTGGTGTTTGCCGAGCAGAGCTGCCCAAAACAACGGGCCCACAGCCGGACGGGCAAAGTGAGACCGTTGGAGCTGATGAAGTTGACCTTGCGGCGCGCCACGATGCAGCCGTCTTTTTCTGTCGAGTTGATGGTGCAACGGGCCGGATCGCCGCCCAATGCCAACACGATGCGAACGTTGACGGACTCGTCGCCTTGGGCGCCGCTGGGGGGCACCACGGCGATGGTGCCCACGTTGCCGTCGGGCCCCCACGACTCGACCTGTGCTTGCGGGGCAAGTCCGTCTTCGAGATCGCGTGTAGTGGAAGCGTAGATGGCCACCGTGGCGCCAGCGCTGCTTGGCACATTGGTTTGCACGGCCAGGCGAATGGACGTGGCCTCGCGGCAGCTTGCCGCGGACGCAAAAGCTGCCACGACGGGCAGAAGGGCCAGGCCTCGTTTCATGGGCGGCAGCTTAGCCGGAAATCGCAGCGCTTGGCACCTTCGGGGCAGTGCCGCCGCACATGTTTGCTGCCGCCGCGGCGCTACTCAAACCGAACGTTGAGCCGGTGCTGGTAGGTGGCGCTTGGGGCCTGTTTGATGGGCCGCGTTCGCCCAAATTGGGCGGACCGCCACACGCGACCACGGAAGACCTGCGCTCGGGCCTTTGCATTGCGCCGGGGGGCACCCAAAGGGCCCATCTCGCCATGTGGCATATGCCGCCTATCTTGCGGCCTGTCGGCGTTCGTTGTGCGTGGCGCGCTTTGCGCGCGCGAACTTTGCTGACGTCAGGGGCAGGCTCTACGCTTTGTGGCATGGGGCTCTCACGCGATTCGCTCTCCCTTCGCAGCGTGGGCATGGTGCTCGCTGCCTTTGCTTCGTCCGCACTCGTGTTGCATTGCGGCAGTTCGTCGTCGTCGACGTTCGTGGACCCCGGCCGCGATGGCGGGACGTCGGGTGGCAACGAGGCTGGGGGCAGCACCAGTGGCTTTGTGACCTGCGAGGGTGTTGCGTGTTTGCCACCAGAAGCGGCGCCGCCCACGGTGAGCCTTTGTGGCGACGGACGCATCGGCGACAAAGAGGCCTGCGACGACGGCAATACAGTGGCCGGCGACGGCTGCGATGCGAGCTGCAACGTGGAGCCGGGCTACGCGTGCCCCACGCCGGGCCTTCGATGCCAGGCGGCCAAGTGCGGCGACGGCATCGTCGCGGGGCTCGAGGAATGCGACTACCCCGCCGGGGCGCCGGTGGCTGGTTGCTCCGCGGTAAGTTGTCGCATCGAAGCTGGCTTCGACTGCGATCCCAAGACGCTGGCCTGTACGCCGGTGGTGTGCGGCGACGGCAAGGTGCAGCGTGGAGAGACTTGCGAAGACGGCAACACGCTGGCCTTCGATGGCTGTTTCAGGTGTCAGAAAGAGCCATCTTGCACCGGAGGCGTGTGCAAGGCGCAGTGCGGCGATGGCCAGCGCTTTGCCTCCGAGGCTTGCGACGATGGCAACACGCGCGATGGCGATGGGTGTTCTTCGACCTGCACCATCGAGAAGGGCTTTGCGTGCACCGATGTGCAGGGCGCGCCGCCAGCCAGCATCGTGCAGCCGATTCTGGTGCGGGACTTCATTGCCTCGGGTCTCGAGCTGGGTGGCTCCGCCGGGCACCCGGATTTCAATGGTCTGGGCGGCAATGGCATCTTGGGCATCGTGCAAGAAGCGCTGAGCCCCGCGGGCAAGCCTCTGTTGGTTTGCCCCGGGGGCGATTGCACCAAGAACCCAGGGCACTTGGTGGTCAACGGCCGCGGACCGAACATCACCACGGCGGCCAATTTTGCGCAGTGGTACACCAACGTGCCCGGGGTCAACCTGACCTCGACGGTGACGGTGAACCTGGCGCGGCAACCCGACGGCACGTACGTCTGGGACAGCGCCGATGCCACGGCCAATGGCGGCAAGGACTACTTCGACCCGGTGGGCACCGGGGGCTGGGTGGCGGCGGGCAAAGAGAAGCTGGCCACGTGCAACCCCGATCGCAACGTGTCGTTCACCTCGGAGACGCACTTCTGGTTCGAGTACCAAGGTGGCGAGCAGTTCAAGTTTGCCGGCGACGACGACACCTGGGTGTTCGTGAACGGCAAGCTGGTGGTGGACCTTGGTGGCCTGCACACGCCCAAGACCGGCACCTTCACGCTGCATGCCAGCAACGGCACCGCGGCGTTCTCTTCACCAGACATGCCCGGGGCACCGTCGGGCACGGTGAACCTTGGGCTCGTCAAAGGCGGCACCTACGAGGCCGTGATGTTCCAGGCCGAGCGCAACGCCTGCGGGTCCAACTTCCGGATCACGCTCAAAGACTTTGGCAAGCCCAAGTCGTCGTGCGCATCGACATGTGGCGACGGCGTGGTGGCCAGCGACGAGCTGTGCGACGACGGCAAGAACGACGGCAGCTACGGCGGCTGCATGCCCGGCTGCAAAGCACGCGGGCCATACTGCGGCGACGGCAAGCTCGACGCCAAAGAAGCCTGTGACGATGGGAACACCAACAACAACGATGGGTGCTCGAACTTCTGTGAGATCTTGGGCGTGAAGTAGCGCCAGGGAATGGCCGGGGCGGGCGCAGGTGTCATGCCTTGGGCATGCTGAGCGCTTGCCGAGGTGTGCTGCGCGGTTCGGTCAAGCATGTCGTTCGTTCCATCCACGTCGCACTACCGAATTGCTGGGGTATGCCCGGCTTGTGGCAGCGGGGCCATCACGTCGCAGGGCGAGTGCCGCGCGTGCGGGCACGTGTGGGGAGCCGCGCATTGCTGCGTGCATTGCGGCAAAGACGCTGGCACATCTGCGCGCGGGGCATTGGGGGTTGTGTGCGTCGAGTGTGGGGTGCCGCGTGTGGTGGCCGGGTGGCCAATGCCGCCGGAGCTGGCCAACGAATTGCGCGGGGCATGGGCGGCGCGGCGTCTGCGCCGGCGTCAGGCGGTGATGAGCTTTGTGGTGGCCACGCTTTGCGTGGCGATGGGGCCGTTGCTGTTGACGGCCATGGGGGCGGTGCCGTGGTTCGGCTGCTTTGTGCTGTGGTGCGTTGCGTTGGTCTATGCGAATCGGACGTGGCGTCGGGGCAACCATGGGCTGGCGAGGGCCATTGGCGCGGCGCAGCGGGAGTGGGAGAGGCAGCAGGCGGAGGAGAGGGTGGGGCCGCGGGTTGTGGTGCCGCTGGCGGAGGCAGGGGAAGAGGGGGAAGGGGATGGGGAGCGGGAGGTTGAGGAGGAGGCTGCGCGGCGCGAGGTGGGGGTTCGGGGATAGGGCGAGGGGCCGGGTGCGGGAGCGGGTGCGGGTGCGGGTGCGGGTGCGGGTGCGGGTGCGGGGATGAGCACGAGTGCGGGCAGCGGGTGCGGGGACGAGCATAAGCCGCTGGTGCGGGCCCCGATCATGATGAGACCGGGGCACCAGCGGTGGGGTGAAGCGGGGCGCGTGGGATCAGTAGGCGATGGCTTGGCCGGTGAGCAGGGTGCAGGCGCCGTTTTGGGGATTGCCGCCGGTGCGTAGGATTTCGTTCGCGGCGGGCTCGCGGTACTTGCCGGAGAGCTCGATGTCGACCATGCGAAGGATGGCTTGGTCGAGCTTCGTTACGAAGTAGCAGGGGATGCTGGGCTCTTTGTGGGCGCCGCCCACGCCGGAGTCGTTGGTCAGGAACAGGTACTTGCCGCCGGTGATTTGCGCGGCCGAGCGCATGGTGAGCTCGGTGGATTCGTCGATGCCGCTCGAGGCCACGGGGTACACGTGGATGCCCTTGTCGCGGGTTGCGCGCAAGACGTTGGCGAACGCGGTGGTGTTGCTGGTGTGGTGCGGCGCGTCGGCCACCCAGAAGATGAGCTTGGCCACGTTGGCGTCGGTGCGCCACGACAGGCGATGCGCGATGCCAAAGGCCTGGTCGGGGGCCTCGGGGAAATCGCCGCCGCCCGAGGCCGACTGTTCGCTGAGCTTGGCCTTGAACTCGTTGGCGTTGGAGCGGAAGTCATACCAACGCACGATGTACGGGTCGGTCTTGTCTTTGTAGACCACAAGTGACCAGCGCTGCGTGGAGTTGGGGAACTTGGTGGAGATGCTGGTCGAGAGCGCGGTGAACTCGCGCTGCAAGTAGGCGATTTCGTCGCCCATGCTGCCCGTGGTGTCGATGACGAGCGAGATGTCGAGCGTGCTCTTGGGGCCGTGGGGCAGCATCGCGGTTGTTTGGGCCATCTGCACCTCGGGCAGCGGGAACGCGAGCGGCTCGTTCTCGTTGCTTGGGGTTCCGATCACCTTGTCGCGGTAGCTCAAGAAGCGATCGAAGTTGCGATTGTCGTCCCAGGCGCCCGCGGTGAGCACGCCGGCCGACGCTTTGGGCGGCGGAGGCGGAGGCGGAGGCGGAGGCGGAGGCGGAGGCGGAGGCGGCGGAGGCATGGCGTCGGTGGGGGCGTCGCTGGCGGCGTCGTTTGGCGGGCCCGAATCACTGGAACCGGCGTCGGCAGGTGTTGGGGACGGAGCACCGGAGCCAGAGCCTTTGCTGCTGCCGGAACTGGACGCCGCGGAGCCACTGACGTCGGCGGCGGGTAGCGAGGCACTGCCGCTGCGCATGGACTCGTCGTCGCCGCTCTCGCCGGCGATTTCGCCGTCGCCCACGATGGCATCGCTGCCAAGCGGGGCAACGGAATCGGCCGATGTGGACTCGATGACGCAGCCCGTAGACAGGGCCAAGAAGAACGCGAAGCGAAGGCCGGTGGGGCGCACACGGAAAGTCATGGCCGCGGCGAGAGCAAGTCGCGTTCCAGTGTGGGGGGCGCGGAACTTACGAAGATCTTCGGGGGTGGAACTGTGCCAGTGGGTGCCAGGCTGACAGGGAAGGCGTGGGCGGGCGGGCTCGAGCACACACTGGCGGGGGTGAGCTGTCCTGCGAAGTTCAATCGTTCGGTTGAATGCCGTGCGCTGCTGCGAACGCTTGCGCTCTGGTGGCCGGGGTTGCTCTCATGGAGACAATGCGACGCTTGGTTCTGTTGCTCGTGGGGGGCGCGTGTTTGGCCGCGTGCATCAGTGTCGAGACCGCGCCGCCGTCACCTTCCCCAAATGCTGATGCGGGCGGCGGCGAGGAGACTTGCATCGCCGTCGTGTCGTGTCGACGGGACTGCGCTTCGCCCGCGTTTGCCTATGGCTGCGGGCCGTGCCCGGCCTGGCAACATCAATGCGTCGCTGTGTGTGGCCGATGCAGGCACGCCGGATGCCGATGCGGGTCCGGCGGACGCGGCGCCGTTGGATCCGAACACCGCCGAAGAGGGGCTGTACATCGCGACATGCATCACCTCCATCTCGTCGCAAGACCCTGCCAAGGTGCTGCGCTTCTACACCACCGTCACCAAGGACCCCAAGCAGAAGGGAGCCTTCGGCCTCAGCCTCAAGCCCATGAAGGGCTGGGACACATCGGTCGGTGGAAGCGGAGCGCCGGTGCCCCCCGCATCGGTATCGCTCTCCGAGACGCTGGGTACCGCCGTCAACTCCAACAACGTGGTGCCCAACGGCGGAAAGTTCGTTGCGCCCCTTGGCGAGTTCACCATCCCCGCTGCGGCGAACTCCCTCGGTGGCTCGGAGATGGTGCTCAACGCCAACTTGAACGGTTCGCTTGCCGGAGGTCGCCTGGGCTGTGCAATCCTCTCGGGCTCGGTAAGTAAGCCCGTCCCTGTTCCACTGACGGGCGACCGCGAGGTGTGTCTCTTCAAGAAGGTCAACGAGGGGGCAGCCGTGCCCACGTACACGCTGGCGCAGTTCGTCTGCCCGTAGAGGGGCAACTGGCCGAGGGGCAACCGGCGCCAGCAACCGCCTAGCGCCAAAGAAGTATGCTGCAGGTTCGCGTGGATCCGAACTCGACGTGCAATCACTTGGGGCGCTGCGTGCCCGCCGATGTAGACCCCAACGCGTGCGCCGCGCCATAGCAAAACCAAATCCCCCCAAGCTCATGTTGCCGCCCACCAGCCATCTTTGGCCCCCTCGGGCACCACAACGATGTCGCCGATCTCGCCATCCTGGAGCCACGGCTCTTCGCTCTGCACCACAGGCTCGCCCAATCGCCCCGACCCACTCGCCCACACCGCCACGTTGGCTCCGGTGGCAAAGGGAACATTCGGGCGCAACACAAGCGTGGCTTGCGTTGCATCGCGACACGCGAGCAAGCCCAGCGTCCGCAGGCGCAAACCCAAGGCGCGCCGCCAGGGGAACCTCTGTCCTTTGGACTTGGTCACGTCGGTCCACGCGTCCCCGGGTTACGCCTGGTTGTGCCAGGGGCGCTGCTAGCGACGCAGCTCGCTACAGTTCGCGCATCGGGCGACATGTTGCCACGGAGCTTGTCGACGCGAACTGGCTTTGCTCTTCCTGTTGTAGTCAAGAAGATCATCGGACTTTCCCTTCTGTTGTTCCAATTCAAGACTCCATCGGGTGCAGAAGTCCCTTCGTGCCGACGCGGACATGCGCAAGCGAGACTCCTGCCGTGTAGGTCGCCGGGACTCCGGGGTTCGGGTGATGCGTGATGGGTTGCTCGACCTGTTGGTATCGTGGATCGTCCGACGCAAGAGGTCGGCGAT
>JBIKNA010000400.1:0-7113 GCA_044358965.1 Polyangiaceae bacterium | reverse complement strand
TGGACACAAGGTGACTGGTGCCTCGAACGGGGCCCGCGGACTCGAGTGTGCCCTCGAAGAAACGCCGGACCTCGTGCTCCTGGACCTGAACCTACCCGGGGCCTTCGATGGCATCGAGGTCTGCCGACGCCTGCGGGCCGAAGAGGCCACCTCCCACGTGCCCATTTTGATCATCAGCGCCATGAACGACGACGACACGCGGGCGCGCGTGCTCGACGCGGGGGCCACGGCGTTCTACAGCAAGCCGTTCTCTCCCATGTCGCTCCTCAAAGAGATCGACAGCATCAAAATCCGCCTCAGTTCGAGCCCCAAGCTGCCGACCACGTAGGCGGTGCCTGGGGCTTCGCCCTGCTCTGCAGACGGACCGCTCTAGAGCAGATTGAGCAACGACTTGGCGCGTTCGGCGGCCTGCCCCATGACGTCTTTGGCTTCGTCGTCCGGAATGCGCAGGCGCTTGGCCAGCTCACCCAAGAACTCGCGCTCCGCGTAGGCCTGGTTGCCGTCGGCGAAGGTGAGCAGCACGGCTTGCTGCAGCAGCACACGGCGATCGCCGGCAGACAGCTCCCCGAGCTCGATGTCGTCGAGGCCGCGCTTCTCTTTGGCGTACTCGAAGATGACCTTCTCGTCGTCGGGGGTCGCGCGGTACGCCGAGAGAATGGCCGAGAGCATCTCGCGCTCGGGCTCTTTGAACTCGCCGTCGGCCCAGGCAACGGGGACAAGCGCTTTAACCAGGGCCAGATCTTGTTCGTGCATCTCGCGCGCTCCTTCGATGGTGCGAGACAGGATCTCTTCTGCATCGCAAGAGGTCAAGGTCTTCTCGCGCCACTCGGAAAGGCCCCGGCGGAAGCTCCTGCTTCCGCGCCAGGGCGCTAAATCACCGAGCATGATCTTCGATCAAGCTCAGCGATTTAGCTTCCTTTGTTATCGGAGGACGCCGTCCTCCGCCCCAGAGGCATTGCCGCTGGGGCCCCACCTCCTGCATTTGGGTCCCAAGCCCAAATGGCCCCCGGTGTCTGTAGGCGAATCGCGCTCGCTCATTTAGGGCTGCAGCTGGCTTGCCGCGTTGAGCTTGATGGCCTTGATGCCCGTCGGGTCCGTGGGAACCTGCGCGATGTCTTTGCTCGTGAGCTTGAGGCGCGGGCGGTTTTTGGCGGCCACGAGCACTTCGACGTCGCTGTCGCAGCGCAGTTGGTCGATCTGCGCCTGGGGCCCCACCCCGGCGAGCAGCCAGATCTCTGCACCTTTGGGGGTGGCCACCAGGTGCACAGTGCCGGGCTGGCCGCTGCCGCCCACTTCGCTGCCGGGCTCGCCCGCGGGCCACGGGTCCAGGGCGGGCGCTTTGACTTTGCTCGGGTCGAGCTGCACCGCGAGCTCGTAGCGCGGCTTTCCACCTTCTCCGACGTCCCAGGCCGCTCCTTTGGCGATGACCGTGCGCTTGGGCGCATAGCCCTCGGCGGTGGCCACAAACTCGAGCCGCGGCCCCTTGGGCATGCGCTCGACATCGAGTGGTGCCTGCCCCACCCGAAGCAGGACCTCGGCCCCGTCGGGCACGCCGGTCACCGTCATGGTGACCTTGCATCGCGCGCTGGTGTCGAGCGTCGGCGCCGGGGTGGCGCCCTGCGTGGGCGAGGAGTCGGCCGTGATGCCCCGGCGCCCCTGGAAGAACGCAGGATAATATTTGTATACCGCAATGATTGTGGCCCCAAGGGCGATGAGCAGAAAGACCTTGATGGCAAGGGACGCGCGGGGCGCTTGGGGGCGGGTGTACTCGCCGGCCTCGGCCGGGTTAGCCGGGGCCTGTGGAGAGCGCGCGGACACCGGGGCGTCCAAGAGCGGTTCGGTTTTGGTTTGTGGCCTCGCAGGTGGGACACTTGCCGACTTCACACTGGCGGCGTCAGCGGCACGCTTCGGGGGCTCGCTGATGCGCTTGGTGGCCACAGCGGGCTTCGGGTCCGTCATGGCGAGCAGCGCCTCGACGGAGTCACCACCAGCGTCGGCCTTGTCCGACGCGGCCGCGGCAGCCAAGACCGCCGGCGGCGGGGGCGTCGGGTCGAGGCCCGCGATGGCCTTGAGTTCGTGAGAAACAGCCTTGTCGGGCAGGTTGCTCGAGACCTCGAAGCTGGCGAGCAGGCTGTCGACCTCGTCGCCCGCAAACAGCATGCTGGGCGGGCGTGCGGCAGCCACGGGGGGCGCTGGCGGCGACGGGGCTGCGGGGGCTGCCATGGGTGGCGGTGGCGTGCTGGGGGCCACGCGGCCTGGGATCGCCGTGACTTCGCCGCCAACGTCGGGCGGTGGCGGCGTCGAGCCTTTGTTGCTCTCGGGACGACGCATCGTCGTGTCGTCCTCGAAGTTGCTCGGGGCCTTGGGGCGTACGGGGTCCTCGCCGCGGCGCTCGGAGGTGGGGGCCGCGTTGCGGCCGATGCCCATGGTGACGCGCTTGACCTCCCGGGCCAAACGCGCGAGCGCCCGACGTCCGGCGGCGCGGTTGACAGGAATCAGCGCCGCTTCGAGCTCTTCGATCAGGGCCGGAAGCCCTGCGCCAGCCTTGCGCCGGGCAGCGGCGCCCAGCGCCGGGGTCTGCGAGCCGCTGGCCTCGAGCAGCCGGCCAAGGATGGAGCGCACCGCGGCTTCGGTCTCGGCGGCTTGAGCCTCGCGCTTGGGCTGCACAAGCGCCACAGTGCCCTCTTCTCCGATGAACACGTGACGGGCATCGATGTCACCAGCGGCGGCGTTGGCGCCGTCCGCGATCTCGAGCGCTAGATAGCCCGCGAGCTCGGCCGCGAGGGGCACACGCTTGCCTTGGACGACGGTAAAGACGTCTTCCAGCGTGATCGACGATTCGAGCGCGCCCCCGCTCATGCCGCTTCGTGTGCCTCTGTGGTGGGTCCGGGGTATCGCACGGTCTCGGGGGCAAACATACCCTTTCGCCTCTGCGAACGTGTAGTTTCCCAGGCAAAAATCTGTTCGAGGGCACGCCGGCCGCCGGGGCTGTGCAGGACAAGCGCCGCTACAGCGCTGCTGCCGCCCGAGCGATGATCGCGCGGGGCGATTTAGCGGGGGAGGGCGATCTGGCCCAGGCTCTCGCGCTGCCGCAGCAGCTTGTCGACCGACTGCAGGTTGTTCTCGATGGCTTCGGCCACAATTTGGTTCATGGCCGTGCTGGAGCCCTTGAGGGCCTCGTAGTAGCGCTGCCGCTCGGTGGAGTGGACGATGGCCGGCGGATACCCGCTGCGCAGGAGCAGGAGATTGAGCAGCAGGCGTGCCACTTTGCCGCTGTCGCTGGCAAAGGGAAACACACGCAGCAAATCGTAGTGGGCTCGGGTGGCAAGCCGGATGGCGCCGCGGGACTTGCGGGTCTCCGGATCGTTGAGCCAATCGACGACCTGCCGAACCTTGACGGCGATCTTGTCGGGCGGCGCGTACTCGTGGAAGTACAGGCGGTGCTGCGGGATATCTTTGCGATACCGCACCGTCTTGATGTCGCCCTCTTCGGGGTGGAGGATCAGGAAGATCTTCTTGATGGTGTCGACGGTGATCGGCACCTTCTTCTTGATGGCCAGGTCGCGGATGTAGTCGAGCGCCTCGCGGTGGCGCCGAATTTCTTCGCACACGGGCTGCGAGGCGGCGTCTCCGGCCATGGCGGCGTCGGGGTCGATGGCCGCGCGCAGCTCTTGCGGGGTGTAGACCGAGCCCTCGATGGCTGCGTCGTGGTAAATCCACGACATGTCTAGGTTGTCGCGGTAGGCCTTTTGGAACTCGGGGTCCGCCTGCTTCAGGCGCTCCTCGAGCAAGGCAGTCCGCTCCTCCATAGAGAGGGGCTTCGGGGCGGGCGGCTCGGGAGCTGCCGCCCTGCGCTTGGCGCCGGCAGGTAGTTTGGAAGCGGATTTCGAGGCCATAGGGACCTGGGGGGGGTACCACCCGGCACCCCCAAAAACGCGCAGAAGCTAGTGAATTTGGCGGCAGGTCGTCAATACTGTACGTGGAGAGTTGACCGTTTGTTCAGTATAGGTATCATGACTGGATGCTTGTTCAGTTGTCTGTGTCCAATTTCGCCCTCATCGAAAGCGCAACCATTGAACTTCACACGGGTTTCAATGTGATTACGGGAGAGACGGGGGCGGGCAAGTCCATGCTCGCCGCCGCGCTCAACCTGGTGCTTGGGGGGCGGGGAAACCCAGAAATGGTTCGGACGGGCACCCGCGAGGCCGAGGCCAGCGCGCTGTTCGACATCAGCGAGCACCCCGTGGCCAAGGGCATGCTCGAAGCCTCGGGCATCCCCTGCGAGGGCGAGCTCGTACTCCGGCGCACGGTCCAGGCCGAAGGGCGCAGTCGGGCTTTCGTCAATGGGCGCCTGTGCACGCTCTCCCAGCTCTCCGAGCTTGGCCGGGCGCTATGCGACGTGGCCTCGCAGCACGAGAGCGTTGGCCTTACCGACGCGAGCAACCACGGGCCTACACTCGACGCATTTGCCTCCCTGGTGCCACAGCGCGAAGCGCTCGAGTCCAAGGTCCGGGAGCTCTCGGCCGTCGGGGCCGAGCGCGAGCGGATCTTGGCGCGCATCGCCAGCAAGGCATCGCGCGAAGCGGAGCTCGAGGCGACTCTATCGGCCATTCGAGCGCTAGACCCCAAGCTCGGCGAGGAGCACGAGCTCGAGCAGGAGCGCGAGCGGCTCCGACACGCCGAGCGCCTTCGAGAGTCTACCCGGGCGGCCGCCGATCGTTTGGTCGACGGCGAGGAGCCTTTGGTCGATGCGTTGGGGCGCGTGTGTGGCGAACTCCGCGGCGCCGCTGCCGTGGACCCAGAGCTCTTGCCCATGGAGGGGGTCATCGAGGTCTGCCGGACGGAGCTGATGGAGGCCGCCCGCCAACTACGGCGCTACGCCGCAGCCGTCGACGCAAGTCCGGGGAGGTTGTCCGAGGTCGAGGAGCGCTTGTTCGAGCTTCGTCGCCTGCTGCGGGCCTTTGGGCCCAGCACACAAGAGCTCCTCGCGCACCGGGACCGCCTCGAAGAAGAGCTGCGCGCGTTGGGCGAGAGCGATGGCGCGCTTGCCGGCGTCGAAGGGCGTTTTGCGGCACTTCGGGCCGAGTGTTTGCAGCAGGCGCTGGCCCTGTCCGCAGAGCGCACCCGGGCGGCGTTGGGGCTGTCTCGCAACATCTCCCGAGAGCTTGCGCAGCTGGGCATGCCCAAGGCTCGGTTCTTGGTGTCCGTGACCAAGGTCGCGCCGCTCGCATCCGATCCGCTGTCCTCGGGCGATGTGCGGCTGTCGCCATCGGGCATCGACCGCGTCGAGTTTCTGCTCGCAGCCAACGCCGGCGAAGAGCATCGTAGCCTGTCGCGCGTGGCCAGCGGCGGAGAGCTGTCACGCGCCCTTTTGGCCATGAAGCGCGTCTTGGTGCGGGCGACGGGCCCGTCGGTCTACGTCTTCGACGAGGTGGACACGGGGGTCGGCGGCGCCGTGGCCGAGGTCATGGGGCGTGCCATCCGCGACATCGCCAAACACAGGCAGGTCCTCTGCATCACGCACTTGCCGCAGGTGGCGGCCCAGGCCGATGCGCACATCTTAGTGGGCAAGGCCGAGAAGGCCGGCCGCACGGTCACCACGCTCCGTCGGCTCAAGCGCAGCGAGCGCGTGGCCGAGCTTGCCCGCATGATTGGCGGCGTCAAGGTCACGCAGGCCGCGCGCACGACAGCCGAAGAGATGCTTGCAACAGGGTGACGCACGCCAGGTGAGGTGGCATGCGCGGGGTAGGGGAGTGGCACGGTTCTCCGTACAGCGGTGCTTGAGGTATGCGATCCATCCGTTCCGTGCCCTACCAGCCGTGACCTTTCCGATTCCCGCAGGAACGGCGCTGTTTGGCCATGGCATGCCGGGTGCTTCAACGGTCCCTGGATACATGGGTTTCGCGCTCTTTCGTGGATTTGCTCTATCGGTATTGGGTCTTGCGGCCTCGGGCTGCGACGGGTCTCTTCTGGCGCCGCCGCCGGCCGCCGCCGAGGAGATCATCATCCACGTGCAAGGCGACCCCGATGAACCTGTGGCCAACGCTACGCTCGGCACCAGCCAAGGTGCGCTGGGGCGAACCGACGCCACCGGGACAGCCCGCATCAAGCTCGATGGGCCCGACGGGACCCGCTTCGAGATCGCCATTGTGTGCCCCGAGGGCTATGCGCCGCCGGCCAAGCCCTTGCGCATTGCCCTGCATCGCGGCTCAAAGACCCCAGAGTACTTTGTCCAGTGCAAGCACCTGATGCGGACGGTGGTTATCGCCCTCAAGGCCAACGTGAGCGCTGCAACGCCCATCCCGCTCGGTGGCGTCCCCATCTTGCACCTAAGCCAAACCGTCGGGCGCACCGACGAAACCGGCGCTGCCCTCATCAGCATGGACAGCAAGGTTGGGGAGAGCGTGACCCTGACCTTCGATACGCGCGATCCGCGCTACCAATTCCTGCGTCCGCAGAGTCCGGAAGCCAGCTTCACCGTTGGCGACAGCGACGACCTCTTTACCTACGCGCAGCCCTTTGGCGAAGAGCGACCGAAGCCTGTGGTGAGGGCGGCATACCGTCCCCCGCTGCCGGTTCGCATGTAGCCAGCGGAATGCATCGGGTCAGCGCCCTCGGGGCCGCGCTTTTTGGAGCTGCGGCCCCGCGGCCATTTTGTCTCGCCCGCTGAAACCGTCGAAACCGCCGGGTGCCCCAGTTGCCCTGCGCGCGAGGAAGCCTGTCGCGGCAGCGCGACGCGGCGGATATTCAAATTTCGCGGTAGTTCGGCTGAAATTTTGTGTCCCTGGTGCACGGTTTATCCGTGCAATCTGCATCCTGATCCACACTGGGTGATCCAGGGGTGATCGCGATGGACCAGCCGTTTTTGGGGTTGGCGTTGGGGGGGGCTCCGCAAGTGATGGATATGGCTTAGGGCGCACACTCTGCGGGCGCGTGAGAAGAGCTGCCCCCTTGTGCACGAGATTCGTTGGCAAGCTCCGTGCAGCATCTCTTTTCCGTGAGACGCAAGAGAGCACGACGGCAGCGCGGCGCCACCATGACCGAATACATGGTCTTGGTAGGCGTGTTCGGGCTGGTTGTCGCAGCGGCTCTCGTGGCCCGCGGCAAGACGCT
>JBIKNA010000399.1:0-7115 GCA_044358965.1 Polyangiaceae bacterium | reverse complement strand
ATCGTATGCAGGCGCAGACTCGCGACCAGGCAGAGGCGCAGGCTCGGGAGCGCACACAGGCGCAGACTGGGGATCGTACGCAGGCGCAGACTCGCGACCAGGCTGGGGCGCAGGCCCGGGAGCGCCAGCAGGAGCAGACTCGCGACCGGGCGGAGGCGCAAGCCCGCGAGCGCATACAGGCGCAGACTCGGGAGCGCACGCAGGAGCCTGCGCGCGGCCGGACGCAAGACCTCGCACGCGACCGGGCAGAAGCTCTCGCGCGCGACCGCGCCCAAAAGGACCAGCAGCAGCGAGCCATGGCTGATACTCGAGAGCGCTTGCGCAAAGAGCGCGAGGAGGCTGCCGCGCGCAACCAGCTAGAGTTGACGCGACGCGCTCAACAGAGCCGTACGGCGTCCTTCCAACCTGCGCCCCCTGTGCCCCCTGCGCAACCAACTCCTTTGCCGTCATCCAGGCCGCCGGGAAATGTGACCGGAGGCTCCGAGGCCAAAAGACTCGTTGCCTCGGGTCCGGCTGTCGTCATTCGCTCTTCGACGAGAACCACGGCCATCGGTGAGGAGGTGCGGTGCTCTGGTGGTTCACTCGGAGCTTCCGGTGCACTCTCCATCGAAAACGCGCCGCTCACTGCGGAGGGCGCGCGGGTCGACTCCATGAATCTTCGCTACCGGATGGGAAGTTTGCTTGGCGAGCCCACCCGGAGCGCAGTGATTTCTTGGCAAGGAGAAGGCAGCATCTACTCCGTTGGATGGATTGCTGAAGTGCTCGACAAGAACGGCAACCAATACGTGACAGCCGGCGGAGAACGAGTCTACGCGTCCTACGACGTTGGTGTCATTCCCCCGCCCGGGAAGTCCGGCGGCTGGGACGTGTCGGGTAGTCCGGCTTGGTCGCAGACCTTCGCAACCTATTCCGGCGGTGTGTCCTTCGGGGTGTCCGAGGCAGAGGCCAAGAGAATCTACAAGGGGTGCTTCACGCTCGACAACGCCAGAGTCTTTGCAATCAACGGTAAGCCAGCGTCCACGCGCTGACCGGGCCGGCTCAGGCAATACGGGGGATGAGCGCGCCGACGCGGCACACACTTACGACGCGCGGAGCGACGTTGCGCCAAAGTGGGTGGGCTAAACGACCGAGCGCGATTCGACTACAGGCGCCGCTCGACTTTTGGGCTTGGGACGCTTGGGACCCAAGTGCGTAGGAAAACCAAAGCCCTCTTGCACGAACAACCCCCGGACGACATAACCGCCCATTACGCGCCCTGTGCTGGGCCGCGCCACTTCCGCCCGTCTGGCACAAGCTGGGCCACCCTTGGGTGGCGTGAACCGACGTGAGCTACGCTCCGTGTAGGCGATCGCGTCCGCCGGGGTTTCCTCGTCGACCGACCCGGTGAGCTCGGTCCACGCTCACGAGGTGTTCCTTCAGGCTAGTAGGTACAGCCATACGCTTGTCCGTCGCACCAGCAAGCGTTGCCTGTTTCGTCGATGCGGGACCGGTTATCGTCGACTTTGCAGCCTTTCGTGCAACCGGTCTGGCCCAAGACAATGGTGCGCCATTCGGAGCTCTGGTTGGCGCCCCAGATCCCAAGCTCGTTCGCGCGATACGAGACCAGGTCATGGGCTCGAGGGTCTAGCTTCGAAAAAATACTGAGGATTACGCTCGCTGGCTTTCCCTTTGGGCAAGAGTCGAACGACCCGCTGCAGGTCCCGCACCTGACCAAGCTGTACTCGAAATTAGTGTCGTTTCCCGACAGCGTTCGCTGGGCTGTATAGTCTTCCCCAGATGCTCGCGCCGAGCAGCTGATCTTCCTGAGACCATTGCTCTCTTGTTTCACCTGAGCGCACTCCCAGCGTGCCCCGGAGGGGAGCGTGAGTCTAGGGGTGTTGCCAGAGTCTTGAAACGAAGCAATCCTTGCAACGCTATCCGTGTCAACCGCCCCTTCGTCCACGGTCCCTTCAGAGACTCCGCATCCGAGCATTGAAACCGCCAAGAGGGTAGTCGAGGCCTTGCAGATTAGGCCTGGCGTTCTCCGGGTCGTTGCGAGCATTGTCAATATCTCTCTTTTAGACTTGGTTGATGTGCTGGAGCGATTTGTTGCAGATCCTAGATCGATATTCGGTCGCTCTTTATCTCGCTACAAGCGCGAGCAGCGGCGGCGCCGTCGGCGGAGAACGAGACAAGGGCGCTCACCTGCACGCCGTGGGGCCGAGCGCCTCGCACTGGCCGTACAAGCGCCACGAGGCCGAGCGCGCCCAGAAGGTAGATGACACCGTACCGAGCGATGATTGCCGCCACTAATCCCTCCGGGAACGCGCTGAAGAGTATTCACCGTCTCTGCCAGGGTGTCAACGAGTGCGTAGAAAGTCCTGGCAATCAGGGACGGCAAGGTCGAGTACCGGAAGCCCGGGGGGGAGCAGGAGACGCAGTAAGAGCTCGCCATTGCTCGAGAACATGTGCCGAAAGGCGCACGTTGCCCAGGGCTCGCGGTCCGTTACGCGGAGGCCAACGTGGCACAACCTGTCGTAACCTCGGGGATGCGTGGACCGACGTGGGTCTTACTAGCGCGTTACGGGCCTGGGAACACAGGAGTCTCCGTAAGCAGTTACTGCTTGACCCGTTTGGAGACTTAGCCATTTGCCGCTTCGGTGATAATCGGTGTATCCAGTATATTCAGCTCTTCCGGTAGTCGAACATGGCATTCCTGCTGGGAATATCGAGGTGGATCCTTCCGACCACTTGTCTGCCCAAGACCGAATCCGAACGCTAAACGAGGCCTTTTTCCCTCTCGCGTCCACCTTCAATAATTGCGTTGTTACTTGGTCGTATTCGTTTACAAATGTGAAGCCGCCATCTTCTCCACCATGGCTTCCTACTTCATAGGTTCTTCCATTGAGTGTAAGCGTCACCGGGTCTCGATCCCCGTAAAACGAAAAGCCAACAGCGCCGCGACGAGGAAATGTAACCTTGAACTTTCGAACACCGGTGACCTCCTGCGCCGCGCCAGCGTTCGTCAACTCGACAATCTCGGAATTTCCAGGAGCAGCCGAAATTGCTCCACCGACGGCGGATTGATCCTCCTCTCCACTACTGCAACCGGTCACAAGACCTAAAAACCCAAGTAGAGCAAGTAGAGGGAGGGAGGGAGGGAGAACTTTCATTGCATCCACCTTTTCGGTTGAAATTCGATGATCGGAGAGCACAGCGATAGGGCAGCGGACCGTGACAAGCCGGCCGAGTTGGAGAGCACGAACAGCACGTACTTGGTCGCTTGGGTATCCATCTTGGTTCGCCCTCGGTTCGTGCAACGTCGGCGGATTTAAGATACGGCGTAACGCGAACCGCGACAATCGATCTCCTCTTGATAGCTAGTTGAGCCCACGTGATCAGCCTCGAACTCCTCAAGACCTTCCTCGACGCCGCGGCGCACGAGAGTTTTCGACGCGCTGCGCTCGCGCGATTCGTTACGATTTCGGCTGTGTCGCAGCAGATGAAGTTGCTCGAGTCGCAGCTCGGCGTCGCGCTGTTCGACCGCCTCGGACGGCGCGTGAAATTGACGTCGGAAGGCCGAAGCCTCGCAGCAGCCCTTCGCCCCGCGTTCGCCCAGATCGAGGACGCTGTAGCGCAGCTCGATTTGGACCAAGGCGCCGTGTCCGGTCTCCTTCGGATCGGCACCGCGCGGGCGTTCGGCGAGTATTGGGTCCGTCCTCGTCTTTTGGCCTTGTTCGAGACTCATCCCCAGCTCAGGATGCAGATGTGCTTCGACGTGCCATCGGTCCTCGAGGAACGCCTCGCTGAAGGCCGCTTGGACGCCGTACTACTCGTCCGTCCGGCGCAGCTTTCGACCACCGAGACGCTGGCGGTCGCCAAGGAGACCTTCGTCGCCGTCGCCGCCCCCTCCCTCCTTCGTCGCACCGGAACACCACGGGACGAGGCTGCGTTTCGCGCGCTGCCGTTTGCCATTTTCGATCCCGATCTCGCGATGCATGCTCCGTGGTGGCGGGCCCATTTCGGTGAGTCCGCGCCCACTCCCGATCATGTCGTCGCCGAAGCGCCTAGCCTCGACGAGCTGCTCGCGTGGACCACGGCAGGGCGCTGCGCCTGCGTGTTGCCGTCGTATTGGGTCGAGCGCGAGGTCCGTAAGAAGGCTCTCGTCGTGCTCGAACCCTCGATCAGAGGGCGCCCGCGACAGCGTAGCGGCCAGACCGTGACCAATACGATTTACCTCGCGTGGCGTCACGGAACGGTCTCGTCGGCACGGGTGCGTGCACTGCGTGATGCGTTGACTCGCTAAGGGAGGTCGGGTAGCCCCGGGGAGCGTAGTCAGCTGTAGCAGGCTGCACTTCGAGATGGTGGTGACGGTCGGTTTGGGTGAAGGCGGAGCGAAGCGGGCCGTGGAAAGCCGGAAGGGCTTTCGGGTTGGCTTCGAGTTCGGCGCGGCAGGGGCGGCACGTCGTGCGGGCCGCACGGTCGGAATGAAGGTATCCGGGATGCCTCGAATCAAGGTTGTGCCCTTGAGCTTTGAAGGAGGTCATCCCGAATGAAGAGTAACCGCAGCGTGGACCCCATCTGGCGCGCGGGATTCTGGCCACGCAGACTCGTGGCATGAGACGAGTGCGATTGAGCGAGGAACAACTGCGACATGTGGCGGCGTGGCGTGGCAGCGGGCAGACGGCATGATGGGCGTGCTGCCTACGCGCTTCGGCAAGTACGGTCTGACGCTTCATCCGAACAAGACCCGGCTTCTGCCGTTCAAGCGGCCGGCTCGGATGAAGCGGATGCCGCACGACGAGGAGGGGCAGGCCGCGCCGGCCACCTTCGACTTCCTACATCTCGCAGTGGTGCAAGGCGCATCGCCACGAACCACTTGCGAGGCAGCAGCACGTCCTGAATCTGAAGATGCGCGGCCACTACGGCTAGCGTCCGTCGAAAGCGGTCGGATGCCGTTCGTGTCTTCACTGCCCACCTGCCCGTGAGGCTTTGGCCCCAGTGAATCGTGAAACCGTGCTTCACCAGGCCACGAAGGCGTGGTGGCGATGGCTACATCGCCGCTCGCAGCGTGGTCTCTCCTGGGCGGCCATGAATCGGCTCTTGAAGCGCTATCCGCTCCTGCAGCCATCCGCCGTCCGCGTCGCGTAGCGAAGCCGTGTCTCGAAGAGCCGGATGCGGGAAATCTGCACGTCCGGATCCGTGGGGGCCCCGGGAAGGCAACGACCCGGGGCTACCCGACCACCAACATCGCCGTGCCGCATTCTATTGCGGAGGACTCCACCAGAATCTCTTCGATCGCACCCAGGGGGCGCAGTCGTTCAATCGGGAACCACTACTGTTCCGTTGACCTCTTTGGCCTGGGACGCGCGGTACTTGCCGAGATTCATGCACACGTCCTCGTGCTTGCCGAGCGCGGCAGTGACGCAGACTCGGTCCGCGGGCAGCGTCTTCCCTCCGCACTTTGCCCCCGGCTCGCTAACGCCGCGCACGGTCATCCAGTCCTCGGTTCCCCAGGCTCGCTTCCACAGATTGGTCACATTCGTCGCTTCGTAGAGGTTGACGTGCTGGCCGTCGTCGAAGCCCCAGTCGGCGGGAGCGGCAAAATTGACGATGTAGTCGCTTTGCGTCGGGAGCCCCTGCTGTTTTGCGCAGCTCTCGAGCTTGTAGACGATGTCCCTCTTCAAGTGCTGCGCCTTGCCGTTGATGAATTCGGTCGTCGAGCCCGCCGTGATGGCGTTGCAGGCACTCTTATCGCCCCCGTTGGCCGCTTGGTAATCGACACACAGCCGCTTGACGACATTGAGCGTCACGTCGTTTTGAAAGACCTGCGAGCCGCCCTTCGAGTTCGACATGTCGACGCACTTGAAGCTGGTCTCCTCTTGGCCATGCTCCCCGCTCAGTTTGAGCGAGCCGCCCGCGCTTCCGACGGCGGTGGCCAGCGGGAGAAACGCCGGGTTGCCCGCGCCCATGGCATTGACGATGGCACCCAGGTTCAAGGTCATCTGCGCGCTGATGTTGAACGTGGAGTAGGGTGTGATGAAGTAGTTATTGGCGAGGCTATACGTCTTGGTCTTGATCCCGACCGGATTGTTGTCGCTGTCGTACTGCTTGAAGGTGAAGGTGGTTCCGTATTCACCGATGGCCCACGCGAAGGTGGCGTTCACCGAGCCGGACTGGCCGCCAACATCGAGACTTGCGTCGAGCTTCGTGAAGGACTGCTTGAGGGAGTACTTCGTGTAGTCGATGCGATCGAGCTCCAAGCGATTGCCCCTGCTGCCGAAGGTCGTCTCGAACAGCGACCTGTGGGCCTGGAGAGCGCGTTTGACCGCGTCCTTCGTGGGCACCACGAGCTGCTTGAGCCTGCAGTTCTCGAGCGCACTCTGCGTGACGCCAACTGTCGCTCCGTTGCTCGACGTGGGCTTGGGGCATGCCTCGAAGCCGTCTTCGGAGTTGTTGAAGAAGGCCTTCGCCCCGTCAACCACAATTGGGGCCTTCTTGGTGACGGCGGCGCTGTCGCTGTCGAGGTCGTCCTCGTCCGCGCTGGCGCAGCCCGTGACTCCTCCAGCTGCGGTCGCGAGTAGGAAGAGGATCGCGACTCCTCGCAGACGCCTACCAGAAACAAGGGGTTGGAGAAGCGGCAGGCCCGAGGCGGATTGACCTGGCAGACTCGGCTGGATGTTGGCTCGCATGCTCTCCCTCGGTGCATGATCGGGGCCACCCGACGTCGGCCTAAAGGCTGGGGCAAGTCATTGAATTTGCAGGCCCTCTTTCAGCATGCGACTGTGCCGATCACGGTGATGGGCACCAACGCCAGCGACGTCGGTAGCCGCACTCGCCGTTTTGGTGGAGCATAGCCAAACCAAAGCCATTTCCCGCAGGCAACATAACCCTCGATCTGCGAACTTCGCCTGTAGGCCCAAAGTGAAAATGTCGGGTTTGTCCCAAGTGGAAATGTCGGGTCGGACTATCGGCTCGGCCCATGAGCACCACTGGGCTCCTGACGATGAGCCGCAAAGAATTGGATCGTACCGAGTGGATGCTCCGCGTCCACGAGCGGCGCATGACCCAGGCCCAGGTCGCTGAGCACCTGGGCCTAAGCCTCCGCCAGGTCGAGCGACTGTATCGCGCTTACA
>JBIKNA010000398.1:0-7137 GCA_044358965.1 Polyangiaceae bacterium | reverse complement strand
TCTTCCACGGTCTTGCCAAGCACGGGCTTGCACTTCTTGAGCGTGACATTGGTGCCCGTCGTCACGAGCGCATCGGGCACACACGCGGAGCCAGCAGCACAAGAAGAGACCTCGAAGGTGTCCGCGAAGGGCCCCATCAGCGTGCCGGGGACGCAGCGCCCGGGCGCCGCCTGGGTGCCGGTGCACGTGGTGAACTGCGCCGGGTCTCGCCCTTCTACGGCGCTCGCGCAATCACGCCCCGCGCGGGGTGCCCCAATGCCCGTGGGCGCAGATTCGTCGGAGACCGGCGCGGGCGATGGGCGTTGGTAGTCTTCGAGTTCGGGAGGCGCGCAAGCCACGACAAGCCCGGCCCCCACAGAGCCCAGGGCCAAAGACGAACGAACGAGCGCGGCAAGGTGCGATGACATAAGGGAAAACTCCCAGAGCAGCAGCGAGGGACCGACCGAGATGCCCAGTCGCCTCGAGTTCCTTGAGCGCGGGGTCCTTCAAGCACGTCCGCAAGAATTCGCAAGGCGAACTTGGTAACCCATACCGTTCAGGCGATTGCGCCGGCGCGGAAAGGCGCCGTAGCGAGCACCGAGACCAGAATAGTCCGCCTCGCCTGCAATCCCGCGCTAGGCATTGGCAGGTGCCGCGCCCCTTTCGGGAGGCCCCCATCCAAGGCGCCAAGAATGAGGCTTTGTTGAGGTTTGTGTCGAATAGGGTGCGCGTTGGTCCGTCACACCGGGCGTGACCGTTCTCGGCCGCGGACATTCTTCCGCAATGCCGTCGCCAAGGCCCCCGGGCCCTTCGCTTGGAGACTCACCCCATGATCAAGAAATTCGTCGCCGCTCTCGGTCTGCTCGCCACCGTCGCATACGCGCGCGACAGCGACGCAGGCTGCGGCATGACCTTCACGTTCATCAACGAAAGCAACGAGCCCATCACGGTGCTCGAACTCGAGTCCCGCGTCAGCGGCGCGCCTTGGGCCACGGTCATGACCGCCGACGTGACGGTACCGGCACACGGCAACGTGTCGCGCGCCGTCGAGCTCAAGACCGGGTGCGCGCCGCCGCACGATTTCCGTGCAAAATACAAGAAGGGCAACGGCACGCTGTACGAGACCAAAGGCCCCGTGGCCACCATGGTCGACAGGAAGGTCAACATCAACCTCAAGTGAGCTGAGGCCCATTCGGGCGCAGCCAGAACAGCACGTTCGGGTTGCGACGCTGGCCAACGACGAAGGGGAACAACGTGGCTCGTTGCTCCCCTTCCGCCCTTTGTGCGCGATGCGTGCCCCTCTCTACCAGCCGCCGCCCCAGCCACCCCCACCCCAGTCGTCGCCCCACTTGTCACCCCAGGCATCGCCGCCCGGGTCCTCGCCGTCCCAGGTCCAGATGGGCCCAGGTTGTTCTTTGCGGGCATCTTGCTGACCGTTCTCGTGACAGCTGCCGCAGGCTGGCCCGTTCGACACCAGCGAGCGTTGGAATGCCCCTTTGCGAATGCCGGTGAACGCCGGTTGCTGCAACGGACTACGGGTCTTGAACCAAAAGTTGCCGTCTTCGTCGGTCACCGTTTGGAACACAAGACCGTCAGCACCGATGACGCGAACCTCTGTGGCGGGCGAGGCGCCGTCACGTTGCTCTGGCCAGTTCCACTTCCAATCCCAATCTTCGCCTTGCTTGATGGTGCCGCCATAGGCGAACTGCGGGGCCGTGCCGCCGGCCGCATGGCAAGACATGCAGTCCTTGCCAGTGACAGGCTGCGCGTGCCGAGAGTTGGCGCGCACGGCGGGCTTGCTCTCCGCGTAAGGCTTGGCGGTGGCGAAGACCTCGCGCGGGCTTCGAATGTTCACACGCTCGGTGGGTGTTTCGAACGGAAGCCCCGCAGCACTCGTTGTGGTCGCTGGGGGCGCCTGCGTCACGGCTTGGGCGCTTGCGCTGTCATCCGACGTGTCGAGACTGCGCGCATCATCGTCCGGTGCGTTGGGTAGCAGACCCGCCTGGGGGCTTGCGCACGCGGCGGCGAGCAGGGCGACAATCAGGAACGCGGTGTGGTTGCGTTGCAGCATGCTCCAATGCAGTGCAGCCGGAGTGCCAGCAATCGATTTTGCCCAACAACTGGATTCTCCAGTGCCTTTCGTCGACGTTTCGTTTGGGCCTACATTGGCGTCACAAGGGCGTTGAGTCGGCACAGAGACGTACGGGTGCTGTCATCGCTGATCCACCGCTGGTGTCGTGAAGCCCCCTCCCTCGAACGGAAAACGCTCCGGGTGTTTGCCACCACGGCGCGAGGTTCCCTTCCGCAGATCACCACATGCCGAAGCCACCGCCGCTGTACGGGCCGCCGCCGGGACCCCAGCCCCCCGGGGCCGAGCCTTCCCAGATCCACATCTTGCCCGGGTCGGTCTTCTTGCCGTTCTCGTGGCAGCTGTTGCAGGCGGCGCCGTTGGACTTGAAGCTGCGAGCAAACTTCTCTTTGCGCACGCCGGTGAACTTGGGCTTCAGCGGAGTCTGCGACTTGTAGAAGAAGTTGCCGTCCTTGTCCGAGATGGTGTCGAACACATAGCCGTCTTCACCGATGACGCGGACCTCGACTTCTTTGGCGCCATCTTCGCGCTTGTTGGGCCAGCCCCACCACCAGTCCCAGTCTTCGCCCTTGTGGATGGTGCCGCCGAAGGCGAACTGCGGGCCCGGGCCAGCGCTGCCGTGGCAGCTCATGCAGTCTTTGCCCGTCACCGAGGAGGCATGTTTGTCGTTGGCGCGCACCAGCGCCGAACCGCCCTTGTACGAGCCCTTCGAGTCGAACACTTTGCTCGGGCTCGAGATGCTGACCTTCTCGGTGGGCACTTGAAACGGCAACCCCGTGGGAGCCGGGGGCGTGGTCGTGGTGCCGGTGCCCGTGGGCGTGGGCGACGCGCTTGTGCCGGTGTCCGTCGACGGCTTCGCGTCCGAGCTGCTGGTGGTGCCCGTTTGCGTCTTGCCCGTCGAAGTGCCGCCCGTGGTGCCGCTCTTGACGATGGAGCCTTCCTTGTCGTCTCCATCCTCGTCCGCGGACTCCTCCTTGCCGTCCAAGTAGTCGTTCTGCGCGGGCGCGGCGCACGCCGCAGCAAGGAGACCAGCGAGGAGAACCAGGGTTTGAGCGTTGCGGAGCATGTGGGCTGGAGTTGCACACGCGATGCCACCGGATTTTTGAATCATTTCAACGGATGGCAGGAAGCCGCAGCGTTACCCGACGGCGACAACCGGACCGATGCCTGATCCTGTGCGAGCGACACGCACATCGTCCCCTTCGCGAGGGCTGACGCGCGGGGTTTCGATCGCACCCACGTTGCGCGGCATCACTGGCGCCGCATCGGGGCACCACGTCAACAAACGGGAGGCGCACGCGAGCTTCACCGGAGGTAGAGCACTGCTTGTTGCTTGCCGCGAGAGGAGTCTCCGGCGTCCGGCGCGAAGAGAATCGCTAACGCACAGCTCAGCTCAGCGCTCGGGCCGACCGTTGTCTCAAGGGATCGCGCCTTAGCGAATCCAGAGCCGGCCGGGACTCGACTTGGCGTCGTGGCAATCGAAGCAGGAGATGCCGTTGAGCTGCCCCGCAGCCGAGAAGCCGTTGCGGCGGGCGCCAGAGAATGCTGGCAACTTGAGCTCGGTGTCCGTGCGGAAGTAGAAGTTGCCGTCGTCGTCGGCGAAGGTGTTGAACACCAGGCCGTCTTTGCCAACGATGCGCATCTGGGCACCGGGCGCCGGCTTGTTTCGGGTGCTCGGCCGGCCGTTGCCGGCGAAGTCCTCGCCCTCGTAGATGGTGCCCGCGAAGGCAAAGCGCGGGGCGGTACCACCTTGGCCATGGCAGCCCATGCAGTGCTTACCGTTGACGGGCTCGGCGTGGCGCTCGTTGGCGCGAACCGCGGGGCGCTTGTCTTGCCATGGGCCCGCAGAGTCGAAGATCTTGCTGGGACTCGAGATGCTGACCTTCTCGGTGGGCGTCTCGACGGGCACCGGGGGCTTGGCCGGGGCGGCATCGGCCGCACCCGCGTCGTCGGTCTGGGCAACGGTCTGCGTTGGCGTGCTGGGCTTGGTGGTCGTCGGCGCTGCCTTGACCTCTTTCGTCGAGGCGGGCTCGTCGCTGTCGCCGTCGTCTTCCACTTCCATGGGGGCGAGCCCCTCGGCAGAACACGCCACCGCACCAAGGCCCATCGATAGGGTGAGCAAGACCCAGGCGGCGCGGAGCATGGCCATGCGCTTCGCAAGGCTGGTGCCAACGAGAAAGTGCCAAAACTTCTAGGTTCTTGGCCTCTGGCGACTCCGAGAGCGGCTCAGCTCTCGGTTCCTTCGATCCATGTAAGACAGACGGATACCTTCGTGCGGTTCGCTCCCCCGGTGTCTCGGCCGCGTGACGTGGCGGGGTGTCATGGACTCGGAGGAAATGTAGGCAAACGGCCGTTTTCGCCGCTCCGGTCGAATCTTTCCAGCATGGCTGCGCTTTTGCCGGCGGCATCAAGCTTGCTGTGGGTGTTGGTATGCTGAAGCGCGCTCTCACCCTCCTCGTTCTTCCCCTCACCCTCCTGGCTGCCGGCTGCGAAGCGTCGGTCGAAGAAGAGACCGCAGACGACTCGATGTCGTCGACCGCCGACGCAATCACGAGTTCGACCGCCGGCGAAGAACTCGTCACGACGACGGGCGTTCGGTTCCGCGAAGGTCCGGGCACCAGCTACGACGTCATCCGTACCCTCTCCGCAGGCACCAAGGTCACGAGCCTCGGCGGCGCCCAAGGCGGATTCATCAAGGTCAAGAGTGGGAGCGCCGAGGGTTGGGTTCACGGCAACTACCTGTCCGAGGCGGGCTCTGCGAGCAACGGCTCCTCGGGCAGCGTATCTCCGGCGACAGGCGAGACCTTCCGGTCGAAGGGCACGGGGTACTACCCGTCCAGCAGCAGCCTCGAAGGAGGCTTCGTCGATCGCAAGGGCGCCAAACTGCGCACGCTGCAGCAGTACCTGAACGGACAAGCCACCTATGTGTCCGTCGCCATGGACACCAACGCCTTCGGCTACGGCCAGAAGCTGCGCATCAAGGAACTCGAAGCCAAGTACGGCCGGCAGATCGAGTTCCGCGTGGTGGATACGGGCGGTGCATTCCGCGGCAAGGGCCGCGCCAAGATCGACATCTGCGTGGCCAACTACGCCGCGTCCATCGACTCGACAATCAACAGCATGCTCACCGTGGTCGTCGACGACTGACCCAAGGCAAAGACTCCGGCTGCACCTCCATGCGGCACCCCGAAGCCCGAGGACGCGCTCATCCTCGGGCTTCACCTATTTTGTCGGTGCGCTGCACAAGATGTTGATTTGCGGGACCGGCCCGCGGGCGAACGACTCAGTGCCCTGCATCGTGGCCGTTGTCGATGTTCCGATGGCCATCGTGGCCGTTGTCGATGTTCCGATGGCCGCCATCGTGGCCGTTGTCGATGTTCCGATGGCCGCCATCGTGGCCGTTGGCCACGTGCCCGGCGTCGTGCCCGTTCACCAAAGCCCCGGCCTGGGCGGTGCCCCCCGTGGCCACGAAGCCAACGGTGACAGCGAAAGCGGCAGCGAAGAAACAGGCGGAGCGGAACGTGTTCATGTCGGAGGCCTCTTGGTTCGAGAGCGCAAAGGTGCGCCGGTTGGTTCCCCTACAAACGGCCCTGGGCGGCAGTTCTTGAGCGGGCAGTTCTGCCGTGCCCAAGTCCCCGACGTGTCAGCGGGGCACCTTGGCCACAATGCCGCGGCCTTCATCGACCAAGCCGCGCAGGGCCTCGGGAGCTACACCCAGGGCGCGAAGCGCCGGGGCCAGCGGAAGCTCACCGGGTGTCTCCACGCTTTCGCCAAGCTGCGCCGATACCCAATCCGCAAGGTGCACCACCGCGGCCACGGGGTGCACGTGACCACCGATCTGGCACCCATGGTGATTGCCCACCACAAGGCCCACCTCTGCGGGCAAGGTCCAGGCGCGGCACAGGGACGCCGAGACGCTCTCGTGCTCGGCAAGGATGGCCGGCCAAACCAGGTCGAGCTCCAGCAAGGGTTCCCCCCGAGGTCGCTCGCCCAACACGATCATGCCCGCGGCGGCCCCCACGTCGTGCAGGAGCCCACAAAGGAACGCATGCTCGTCGTAGATGGCCGTGCGACGGGCGATGTGCCGCGCCAGGTGCGCCACGACGGTGGAGTGCCGCGACAGCGCTCTCATTGCATCGGTGTAGCCCTCGGCGCGAAACACACGGGTGGAGAGCGCCGCTTCAATGACAATGTCGCCAAGGGTTCGAAGCCCAAGGCGCAACAGTGCATCCTCGAGAGACCGCACGACCCCCGCCGATGCAAACGCCGCCGATTGCGCCACGACCAGCACGCGCCCCGCAAGAATCGGGTCCCGCTCCATGAGCTTGCGTACAGCGGCAAACGACACCTCGGGCTTCCGAGACAGCGCGAGGAGCTCCAGCGCGACCGCGGGCAGCGCGGGCGGCTTGTAGTCCGGCGAGGCAAACGTCTCCTTGAGCCGGTGCTGGAGAAAGCGGCCGTCGACCAATGACTGCTCGGCATCGTCGATGGCCGCAACGCCTTGGCCGTAGTTGTCCGGGCGATGTCCAGTGCTCGGCTTCGGCGAACGGGGCGAATCCATGGGCAGCAAGCGACAAGACCCGACGTGAGGGGCCCACCCGAAGAACGGCCCAAGCAGCCCCGAGTTAAGGACCGTCTCCGTCCTCGCTTGATTGTCTGCGGCATCGGTAACCACGCATCGCTCGGACCTAAGTTGCACTGCCTTGCGGCGCGGGCGTGGCCCCTGCGCTATACGTTCGCCCATGAAGAGCTGGCTTCGACTGCTTGTCGCCTGTGTCCTCACCACGGCATGGAGCTGCGGGGGCGGCGACAGCACCGGCGGCGCGAGCCCCGCAGACAACGACCGGCAAACGGCGCTGCGGGGGGTCGAGGGGTTCGTTGCTTCGCTTCCCAACACCGATGCCGCCAGCCGCACCAAGATCGCCGAGTACCTGAAGTCGCGGCCCGAGTTCGAGGATGCCGAAGCACTCGACGATGGCTCGGTCTACGCACGCTTCACCGACGGACGTTTGCTCATCGTGGCAGCGCCGCGGGTGCCATCCGATACGCCCGTCGATGCGCCGGATCCG
>JBIKNA010000397.1:0-7140 GCA_044358965.1 Polyangiaceae bacterium | reverse complement strand
CGACGAAGAAGAAGTCGACGCGCTAAATCACCGAGCATGCTCTTCGATCAAGCTCAGCGATTTAGCTTCCTTTGTTATCGGAGGACGCTGTCCTCCGCCCCAGAGGCATTGCCGCTGGGGCCCCACGTCCTGCATTTGGGTCCCAAGCCCAAATGGCGCCCGGCGTCTGTAGTCGAATGGCACTCGGTCATGTAGACGGCCGATTGGGGCCCGAGCCTCGATGGAGGCCGGCGTCTGTCGCGGGATGTAGGCTCACCGAGTCAGACGAACGGGCTGTCGCCGCCGGGGGAATCACGACGGGGTCTTGACCGGCATGTGGCTCCAGCTACTTGCTGTAGACGATGCGGTCGCCTTGGTCTGCCGCCGAGCGAAGCGTCAGGGACGCAAGCGCCCCCATCACGACACAAACCACGAGGCCAGCGGCCAAGAGCCCTCGGAACACGCGGAAGCCGCGGGCACCGTGGCGCGCGCCGATGCGTCCGAGCACGCGTCGAGCCGGGGTGGGCGAGCCTGCAACCGCCGTGATCTCCTCGAGCACCAGATCCGGTTCGGCGCGCTCCAGCAAAAGCGGAAGGTCTGTAGGGGGCGGGTCGGTCTCCTTCCAACGGCGCAGGCGCAGCCCACGTACGCGGCCCCCGAGCAAGGTCTGTACGCGCAGGGAATGGGCCACCCCTGCGCACCCGACGGTCATGATCACACCCACGGCGAGAAGCAAACGAGGCCACGTCGGGGCAACCAGGGTGGTGAGCACCGGCGTGGCCACTCCGGCGATGTGCACGAGCACATCGGGCAGCTGTGCCGGCAAACGACGGAACACGGGGCGGCGAAGCGAGAGCACTTGCCACAGGGTGAAGAGCGCGGCCAGCAAGCCGAAACACGCGTACGACCAGCCGGGGGCGCGGAACCACGGCGCCGATGGCTTCTTGCCGCGGCACATGGAAGGCTGCACTGCCGTGCGCTCGCAGCGGGCTTGCGCCTCGGCTGCCGCGGACGAACGGCCCTGGGCCTTCTCGAGTCGGCCAAGGGCAGCGTAGGCGTAGGCGCTGCCGATGAGGTCTTTTTGGGCAAGGGGACGCAATATCTCCACCGCACGCCCGTGTGTTGCCGGATCGTGCTCGAGGGCCTCGGCCAAGTCGATCTGCAAGGTGACGTCTAGCGGGGTCGCCCGCGCGAGGGCTTCTAGGTTGGCCACTGCGCTCGTGACGTCTTGGATGCTCTCCTTGTCGGGGCGTTCTTTGCGTGGATCGCGAATGGTCGCGAGGGCGTGAACACGGAGCGCGCGGTCGCGGAGGCCGGGCTCTGCGCCCCCGAGACGGTGCGCGGTGGCAGCTTTGGTGCGCGCCGCAGAGAAGTCCTGCCGCTCGAGCTCACGCTCTGCATCGCGGATGATGCGCACCACCTCGTCAGTTCCCCGTACCTCGTTCAGGCAAGCGTTGGCCGCGGGCTCTGCAAGCGACAGAGCGAGGAGCACGGCGACGGTGACCGAAAGCGCACGATGGCGGGGCAAGCGACTCTCTTGGGTTGGACGCTGGAACCTCGCAAATGGTTCCACAACCGACGCCGTTTTCCTACTATTCTCGCCGAGATCAGGGCTTGACGCGCGGCATCAACGCACACTTGCCCTGATGGCATCCGCATGTATTCGCATCGATGGTGTTGCACATGAGGTTCATGGTGCAGGCCGTATCGGTCTTGCGCGGCGCGGCATTGGCTTTGGCCACGCACTTGTCGGCGTGACACGGCGTTGCAGGGGCACAATCGGCGTCGGTGCTGCAAGCGTCGTTGGAAACCACCGGGGCGCAAAGGCCGCAGCCACACAAGGCGACCTTGGGTAGCTCGGCGGAGGCCGTGGATGCGGCAGGGGGGGCCGAGGCTGTTGCCGCGGTCGAAGCCTTGGCAGAGGGGGTCGTCGTGGGCGCCGCCGTGGCAGATACCGCGCTGGAGGCCGGGCCCGTGGGGGCCAAAGGAGGCTCTTGTGGGCATCCGGCGAGCAGGAAAAGCACGAGCGACGAACAAGCGACAAGGGGGCCACGCATGGTCACGAGCCTAACGAGCAAATGGGACATCGACAACGGGCCTCGCCGTGCGCATGATCGAGGGCATGTCGAGTGAAGGTCCCAAGGACAAGCCGAACCCCATGGACGACGTGACCCAAGGGCTCAATCTGCTCTTTCGCGCGGCCAAAACGGCGGTGGAGAGCATCCCCACAGACAACATCGAGAACTTCGTCGTGGGCACGGCGCAGGGCGTGGGCAAGGCGCTCGAGACGGTGGCCGAGACCATCGACAAAGAGTTGTTTCACCCGGGCTCGCCCCCCAAGCCGCCTGCGGCAGCCGCCGCCCCGCCTGCTGCTGCCGAGGCCGCGGCAACGCCGGCAGCATCCAATGACCCCTCGGCCGCGACGCCTGCAGCACCTGCAGCGCCTCCCGCAGTCCACGACGATGCTTACGCGCCCGAGCCGCCGAAGGGCAGCTGAGCCCTTCATTTCGCAGCAGCGTCAGAAGGCGCGCCGCTAGAAGACGCTCTGCCCGTTGCTGCAGGTCACTTCGGTGCCCCGGCCGTAGCGATCCTTCAAGAACTGCGTGAGGGTCGGCACGTCGACGCATTGGGCCTTGTAGGTCCAGCCCCAACCAGCGGCCGCCACCGGAACATCGAGCAGCGGGTCCGGGGTCAGCACGTAGCGCAGGCGCACGCCTTCGCCACGCGCGGTGCAAAGTGGGTCGTCGGGCAAGCTTGCTACCACTTGCTTGAGCGCGGCCACGGTGTCGGGGCAGCCTGAGGGAGCGTCACACTTGTAGAGCAGCACCACGGCGCCGTGTTCGAGGTCGTGAACCCAGTACGAGCGCGGCACTGGTTGGTCGTAGGCCTGGAACGCCGCCCAAATGGGATAGTGCGGGCCCCACGAAGGCGGGTTCGAGGTGTAGTTCACCACGGTGCCCACGGGCACATGGGCGTTGTCCGGCGAGGCCGGTGGCGTGTCGATGATGACCTCGCAGGAGGCATCGGGCCGCAGGGGCGCAGGCAAGCGATTGTTGCCCGTCGCGCCGCCGTCCGCGCCGCCCATGCCTGACGCAGGTACGTCTTCGGAGCTGCCTCCGCACGCAAAGAGCGGCGCCGCGGCCATACAACCGGCAAGGCTCAGGGCCAATGCCGTGCGGGAGAAGAAGCCAAGGGATTGCACATCCGTAACCTGACACGGCCCGCGCCCGAGGGAAAGAGTCCAGACACCCGCGCCCGCCTTCCAGGCCTGTCCCCACGTGCTCCGGTTTGACGTGGGGGCGCGGTCCGTGCTTTCTCGTGGGTCACCGTGAACCCCGAAAAGCCCCAAGTCGCCGTGGTGGCGCGGCGTGTCGCGCTACGCGTCTGGGGCGCCGTGCACGCCTTCGGCAAGGGGCTCATGGAGCACGACGCACTCTTGGTGGCGCCTTCGATGGCCTTCCACTTTTTTCTGAGCCTCGTGCCGCTGCTCGTGTCCTTGGGGTACTTGCTTGGGCTCTTCGTACGGGTCAAGGGTGTCGAAGCCGTGCTCGGGCCCGTGCTCGAAACGGCGCCCGAGGCCACGCAGGTGCTCGTCAAGCGCGAGCTCGAGCGGCTGGCGGGCAGCAGCGTCGCGCCGGCGCCCGTGGCCATCTTGGGCTTCTTGTGGCTCGCCTCCGGCGGCGCCCACGCGTTCATGGAAGCCCTCGAGCGGTTGTACCGTGCGCCACGACGCCCCTGGGTGCGCAAGCGCGCCTTCGCCTTGGGGTGGGTGGTGCTTGCGCTGGTGGGGCTCACCGCATCGGGCTGGGCCCTGGTGCAATGGGAAGATGTGGGCAGGCCCGCGGCAGAGAGCCAAGCGCGCTCGGCCATGGGCCGCATCGAGGCGGGCAAGGCTGCGGTCATGGGCGCAGCGTCCAGCGTGGCGCCCCATCGTGAGTCTCGGGGCACCTCGAATGCCAAAGACGGCCGTCCCAGCACGCGCCGCCCACGACCCGCGCTGCGCGGCTCTCGCTTGCAGCAGTTGGGCACCAGCTTGGTGTCCGCATTCATCGGCACGGCTATGCTGGCAGCCTTGTATCGATTCGGCGTCCGCAGGCAGAAGGGCCAAGTGAGTCGAGTGTGGCCTGGCGCTGCCATGGCCGTGGCCACGTGGGTGCTGCTGTCGTGGGCCTTCGGTGCCTATGTCTCGCAGCTTGCCAGCTATGCGCTGTTCTACGGCAGCCTTGCCACCATGGCCGTGCTGCTCGTGTGGTTCTGGCTCACCAGCTTGGCCTTGCTCATGGGCGCCGAACTCAACGCGCAACTCGAAGGTCGACGCAAGGTCAAGCCCGACGGACCCAGTGCGTAACACGTTGGCGCGAAGTCAACGCCGAGGTCCACTGTTCTGCGCGGCGCGTGCGTCGTTAATCCCTATTGATGCATGTACGACAGCGCGGCAGAAGCTCCTCCCAATCGTTGCGCCACCCCACGCGAACGCATGGCTACCTGCGAAAGATCTGCCACGCTGAATTGAAGGAAGCCTTGCAGTTTGAGGCCTCCAAAGGCTGGTGTTCCATGTTGGACCGACTCGTCGGTGCAGGACGTGGGGGGATTGCGGAGAGTGGCTCTGGGCACGTGTCCATGCTGCGCGGCGGTCGGGTGGTCACGGCAGCGCAAGCCCGGGGAACGTCACTCTCGGTGGCGATCGCGGCAGCCCTGTCGTTGTTTGGTGCGGGCTGCATCAAACATCCGGTCATGCCAACCGAGGTGGCCAAGCGGCAGCTCGAAGGTGCCACTTCGGGTGTCGTAGCCATTGCCACGGCCCTCGACGAGAACCCCGAGCACGTGACGTTGTGCAGCGGCGCTCTGGTGGCCCCAAACCTTGTGCTCACCGCCCGGCACTGCGTGTCTCGCGCGGTGACGGCCACGCCCTCGTGCGACGCCCGTGGGCGCTCGCACAACGGTGCGCACCTGGCCGAAGACGCCGACCCGCAAATGATTGCCGTGTACACCGGCGACCACGTGCGCCCGGAGACCGACACGCCCAGCGCCAAGGCGCTCGTGACCATTCACCCCTCGGGGCAAGTGCTGTGCGACGCTGACGTGGCGTTCTTGGTGCTCGATCGCCCGGTCTACAACGCTGCGATTATACCCATGCGTCTGCACGCGTCCGTCGAGTCCGGCGACGTGGTCATGCCCGTGGGCTTCGGCGGCGGTCGCGATCAAGTGGTCGGAAAGCGCGTGGCACGCCCCTTCGGCACCGTGCTCACCACGGGCCCCGCCTCCAACGCCGACACCGGCGCGGTGCTCGGGCCGCGCGAGTTCGAGGTCGACAATGCCACGTGCCGCGGCGACTCCGGCGGCCCGGCGCTCGATGCACGCAGCGGAGAAATCGTGGGCATCGTATCGCGTGGTGGCAGTTGCACGGGCAAGGGCAACCACGTCTACACGCGCATGGACGCCTACTCCAAGCTCGCGCGGTCTGCCATGGCGCAGGCCGAGCGCTCGATGCAAGAGACGGCGCAGCGCAAGTAGCCGGTCAGCGTAGGCCTGCGCCGGGTTGGCGCTTCGGGGCTGTCTCAGCGCTTCTTGGTGGGCGCCGTAAGGCCAAGCTCCTTCATGACCTGCTGCAAGTCTTCCCACGCTTGTTTCTTGGCCTCGGCCTGCTGCGGGCTCGGGCGCAGCAGGTACGAAGGATGGTACGTGGGCATGACCTGGATGCTTCCCTTGTAGAGCTTCCATTGGCCACGCAGCTTGGTGATGCCGAGCTTGGTGCCTAGCAGGCCTTGGGCGGCGGTGTTGCCCAGGGTGACAATGACCTCCGGGGTCACCGTACGAAGCTGCTCGTGCAGAAACGGAATGCACGTGGCCATCTCTTCGTCCGTGGGCTTCCGGTTGTCTGGCGGGCGGCACTTGACGATGTTGCACACGTACACGTCGCGCTCGGGGTCGAGCCCCATGGCGGTGATCATGCGGTCCAAGAGTTGCCCCGCGCGGCCGACGAAAGGCAGGCCTTGGGCGTCCTCGTCGGCACCAGGCGCCTCGCCCACGAAGCAAATGCGTGCCGCAGGGTTGCCCCGGGCGAACACGGTCTGCGTGCGGGTCTCGTGCAGTTGGCACTTGGTGCACGCGGCAACCTCTTGTTGCACCACCGGTAGCTCGCGCAGGGGGCCCCGGTCGACGGGGGCCACGGCGGCCACCTTGGCCGTCGCGCCTTTTTTGATGCCGCGCTCGGGCTCGAAGGTGGGCTCTGGGAATGCGGGCTGGGGCAACGCGGGCGGGGGCGTTGCCGAGGCCTCGGTGGGCGCGGGCTCGGCGGGGGCCGCAAGTGGTGCCTTCGGCCTGACGTAGGAGCCTTTGGGCAAACCCACCGCACCAGCGTCGACCTGCCATTCGACGTGCGCCCGAACCATGCGAACGATGTCGATGAGCTCGCTGCGCAGATCGTCGGTCATCGCGGGCTAGCGGGTGAAGTGCACGTTGACAGTGAACTCGCCGCCGACGGGGTTGCCGTCGCGATCTTTGGCCGCCTGGAACGTTTGGCGCATGGCGTACGCCTTGGCCTCGCGACCAAAACCGTGGCCCGGATCTTTGAGCACCTCGACCTTGAGGGCGCGCCCCGACGCATCGGTGGTGATGCGTAGCATCACGTAGGCGTCGTCGATTTGCTCGGCGTCGGCCTCGGACGGGAAGGGCGCGTTGCGCCAGTTGACGCTGCCGTTGCCAGCAGACTTGGACAAGTCGGGGCCCGCCGGTCGTGGCGCGGGCGGGGCCGTGCCGGTGCCGCCGGGGGTGCCCGTGGCGCGGGCCGCGGGGTTGTAGGTGGGCCCGCCGGTGGCGCCCGCTTGGGTGGTGCCGCCCTTGTATTCGGTGCCGGTGCCCTGCACGAACGTGTTGCCCGTGAAGTCGACGGGCTCGTTCGGATCGGGCGCAGCGGTGAGCACCTGCCCGGCCTGGGCTGCCTGCGGGGCGGGCGGCGGCGGCTCGTCTTTGGGCGGCTCTTGCTTGCTGTCGGGCGTGGGCGGCGGCGGCTCGTCCTTCTTTTCTTCGGGCGGCGGCGGCGGCGGCGTAGGCTTCTCGGTCTCGACCTCGTAGGTCTGGGCGAGTTTATCGGCCACGATGGCCTTGACGCCCCGGCTCCAGTCCGAGATCTCGGAGAACATGGTGGCCGCGGTGGATGCC
>JBIKNA010000396.1:0-7143 GCA_044358965.1 Polyangiaceae bacterium | reverse complement strand
CTTCCGATCTCCCTCGCCGTCAAGGTGGCCGACATCAACACGACGGCCGGCAAGAACGCCGAGCCCTACGAGAGCTTGCTCTTGGCCATCGACGACGGCGGTACCCCGGGGGCCTTGGCCATCACCAACGACAACCCGGACAGCGGTCCGTTCTTCGAGTTCGTCGTCACGGGCCCGCTGCGCATCGACGACCAGATCTATGCGCGCTACGGCACGCCGGCCACTTGTACGCCTTCGCCTTGCCCGTACCCACCCGACACCTTCAAAGTCGGGCGCACGTTCACCAAGATCATCGGCATCGCGGGCTTCTCGTTCGGCAACCGCAAGCTCTACCCGCGCTTGGCGGCAGACTTTCAGTAGAGCCATGTTGCCCGAGGCTGCTGCTCGGTGCTGATACGGACTGCGCGCGGCCTTGTGTCGGCGGAGCTGTTGCCAGCCGCCGGGGCAATTGGGTCCGCGCTTGTTGTGCTCATGGTGTTGTATGCGGGGCAGGGGGCGTATGCCCTGGGCATGACCGGGCTCACCACCGCAGGACTCGGCTTCTGGTTTGCGGCAACCTTCGCGTGGGTCTCGGTGGAACACGACGCCCTGGTGGTCACCAAGCTGTTTGGCGCCCGCAGGTTCAACCCACTGACCACAGGCGTGCATGTCCGCATGCCCCGCACCGCGCGCACGCGTGTGTTCGTCGTGGAGCTCGTGGACCCTCACAACCGTATCGCCGTTGCAGAGTTCATCTCCATGGGGGGCACCGAACTTGCGCGCAGGAAAGTGCTCGCCGTTCTCGCGCAGGCCCAGGCCCAGGCGCCGCAGCCCCAGGCCGCGGATTACCGAAAGCCCGCGCATCCCGCGGTGAACCCTGCGTTGCAGCAAGCCCTGGATGCCGAGTGGGACGCAACCCGCCGGGCCATGGCCGCAGCAAAGGCCCAGGTGTACTCGTTCTACAAGACCAAGGCGTTCTGGGGCCCCGTGACCTTGTGCCTCGGGCTCATGATCCTCTTTCAGGCGGGGATTTGGATCTACATCTCCGTCATGCGCGCGCGCTAGGGGCTGCCTCTCTTGCACTTGGGGCTCAAGTCCACATGGCGTGCGGCGATGCCGTCGAATCGCGCGCGGTCGTGGAGTATGGTCTGTCTGGAGCTCAAGTGGCGGAGCGCTTCTTCCGTCGGCGAAGCCGCTGGGGTGACCCTTGGCCCTTGCCGTTTCTGGCCCACAACGGCGCGACTACGGTGCCTTGCGAAGAATGCGCTCGACCCAAGGCATTCCGAACGCGCCGGGGTGCATGGTCACGAGCACGGGGACGTCGCGATCTTCCGTACCGATGCCGGTTGGGCGATAGCGGCCGTCGATCTGCACGGGATCGTTCGTGAGCCCCCGGACTTCGAGCCAAGAGCCTCCGGCCTTTGCTCCGCGCGGAACGACCCATTTGGTAACCACGGCTTGCTCGACCTTCGGCGGCGAATCATCGAGGCGTGCGTTGAGGTGCCCGACGACTTTGTAGCTGATGCCAAACGCGGGTATCAGATTGAACGCAAGCATCGCGCCCCAGGCGACGCGATCGCGTGGAGCCGCAAGTCGCCTGAGCAGAAGCACGAGTCCCCCGAGTGCGACGAACACCACAAGGGCGCCAGCCGACACGAGTGCCTTGCCAGTGACGCTGGGCAACGTGTCGGGGCTCGAGAGCAAGATGGCGAAAAGCGCGAGTGCCGCCAGCGCGCTCATGGCGTACGCGATCGGCGCGTTCATCGGGACGTTGGTATCAGAACCGACAGTTCCATCGCTGCGCTTCCTCGGGGGGCCGCTCTCTTGCGCGCACCCAACGCATGATCAGCGCACGGCGATGAGCACTTGTGTGGCCGTGATGGCCTGGACCTCGAGGTCCGTGTTGCCGGCGCGGAACCGATGCTTCGGCCGAACGCGCATTGTCAGCTTCTCGTGGCCGTTGCTTGCGTCGCTCGACAACTCCAGCGTGGCCCGCAGGCCCGTCGTCTTGCTGCCGTCCTCGGCTTCGTAGGTCTCCTCGCGGATGTCGTAGGTCGCAATGCTGACACCATCGACAACGCTGCGGGCCCCCGCGCCCGCGGTGGCTTTGCCCGCCGCCTGGCCCGACCAAACCTGGATCAAGCACGCAATCACCAGAATCGCTCCACCCTTGCGCATACTGCTTTCGTACCTCTCCCTCTCCATGCGTACGACGGCTGCATTGTGGGGCCCATTCAGCCCCCTGCGCAGATTGGTCGCACTTGTGCGCAGAGCGAAAGGTGATCCACTGGTGCACGCGTGTACCAGGTGGAACGAGCCAAATTTGGCTGCCGTAGCTATCGCAGGCTGGGGCCTACGCGCGGCCGGGGGCGAGCTTGCGGTAGAGGTCCACGTACTCGCCCACGCGGTGCTCCCACCCCAGCGGAAGCCGCATGCCATTGCGCTGCAGCTGTTGCCAGCGTTCGCGATCGCGGCCATTGCCGGTACCGAACACCTCGAGGGCACGCAACAGAGCCCACGACAGGCCACCCTCGTCGAAGTTCTCGAAGGAGAACCCGGTGCCGCGGCCCGTGCTCTCGCTGTAGTTCCAGACGGTATCGGCCAAGCCGCCGGTCTTGTGCACGATGGGCGCCGTGCCGTAGCGCAGGCTGTACATCTGGTTGAGCCCACAGGGCTCGTAGCGCGAAGGCATCAGGAACATGTCGGCGCCAGCCTCGATGCGATGCGCGAGGTTCTCGCTGAAGGCCGGCTGGTACACGACCTGCCTGGGGAACGCCCGGGCCAGCGCCCGGAAGAAGTCTTCGTACTTGGGCTCGCCGGTGCCGAGCACCACGAGCTGGCAAGCCCTTCGTTGCAACACGCGCGGCAGCACGCTCATGCAAAGATCGAAGCCCTTTTGCCACACCAGGCGCGACACCACGCCGATGACCGGGACGTGCTCGTAGTACCTGAGCCCGGCCGATTCGAGCAGGTCCTGTTTGCACCGCTCTTTGCCCGACAGATCCTGCGCGCTGTAGTGATGCGTGATGCGGCCGTCGGTCTCCGGGCTCCACTCGCTCTCGTCGATGCCGTTCAAAATGCCAAAGAGCGTGTCGCGCCGGCCGCGCAGGTAGCCGTCCAGGCCCACGCCGTGTTCGGGCGTCTGGATTTCTCGCGCGTAGGTGGGGCTCACCGTGGTGATGGCGCCGGCGTGCAAGAGACCCGTCAGCAAGAACCCAAAGCGCCCCTCGCGAAGCTCGTCTTGGTGCACCAAGTCTGCGGCGCGGCCCAAGCCCACGTCGTGCACCGCGCCTGCACCGAAGGTGCCCTGGTGGCCGATGTTGTGGATGGTGAGCAACGTCTTGGTGCCCGCAAACAAGCGGTCCCATGCAAACAAGCTGCGCAGCAGCACCGGGATCAGCGAGGTCTGCCAGTCGTTGCAGTGCGCGATGTCCGGGGCAAAGCCCAAGCGCTGACACGCTGCGAGCGCGGCCCAGTTGAGCACCGCGAAGCGCAGGGCCTCGTCGGGCCCGGAGCCATAAATGGACGCGCGATCGTAGAGAGCGCCGCACCGCACGAAGTAGACCTTCATGTTGGTGCCGGGCAGGGGAGACGTGTACACCGAGACGCGGACGTTGGTGCCGCCGAGCTGCAAGGCCATCTCGGGGATCACGAGCTCGAACTCGCGGCCGGCCTTGTGCACCCGGGAGTACATCGGCAAGAACAGCCGAACGTCGTGCCCGAGCGCGTTCAGGTACCGCGGCAACGCGGCGGACACGTCACCCAGACCGCCAGCTTTGGCGAAGGGGGCAACCTCGGAGGATACAAAAAGGATGTTCACGAAAAATTCGGCGCACCATAAACGATAGGCCCGAGATCCCCAAGGGATCCTTGGGCTCGCGCCGGCCGCGGCACAGCAGCTCGGTGTTTTGTGTGGTTTCCGGCTAGGCTTGGGCCCTACGCGTGGACGTCGACCCTTACGAGGCGCAGCTCGAGGTGGAAGCCCAAGATCGGGCCCTCGAGCAGGCGAGTGAGCAGCTTCTCCAGGAAGCCCGCGCCCTGGTTCCGGCGGGGCACGGCGGCTACCGGGTGGGGGTTGCCCTTGGTCTGGCCTCGGCGCTCTCGGAGTTCGCCCTCATGGATGTGGCCTTGGGCCCGCGTGTGGGGATCTCCGTCGCGACGTTCGCCAGCGCCGCGGCCATCTTGGGCCTTCTGTTCGAACGCGTTCGCGCCCGCGCCTGGGCACAGGGGCATCCCAAGGCCGCCGAGTTCCTTCGGGCCAACGTGCAGGACGCGCTCTTCGACGATCGCGAGGTGCTGGCCAAGGTGTTGGGCGTCCTGTCCGAAGCCGGGCGTCAAGACGCCGTGGCGCAGTACCAGCAGCACGAGGCACGGCTGTCCCAAGCTCTCGATGCCATGGCCGGCGACGATGGTTTTGCAGGAAGGTGGCCCCGGCGCCGGCCCGTGACCCGCGCCGAAGTTCGGCTGTTCGAGCGGCGACTCGTTCGAACCTTGCTCAAGCTGCCCGTGCCCCGGTTGATAGAGGTGCTGGGCATGCACCTGCACCCGGATGACGGCTGGCAAATCCTGCGCGAGTTTCGGCAAACCAAAGCCGACGAAGGCGAAGCGCGGGCCCTTGCCCGGGCCTTCGCCCGGGTGCGCGATGCCCAAGGCCGGCAAACGAGCTGAGCGTGCGCCCCAGAGCCCATCGAGCCCTCGCCGGGCGTTGCGGCAATGTCACGCTGTTCCTGCCATTCGGGCATCGAAGATGGGCCCGGAGCCTGGTAGTGTCGGACTCGCGCCATGCCTTTTGACGTTGTGTTCCTCGAGCCCTGCTTTCCTGCCAACCAGCGCGAGTTCGTCCGCGCGCTCCATGCTGTTGGCGCCCGCGTCACGGGCATCGGCGAGCGCCCCAAAGAGGCCCTCGACAGCGATTTGCGCCACTGGCTCACGCACTACGAGCAGGTTGGCAACATCACCGACGACGGTGAGGTCGAGAAAGTTGTCCGCTGGCTGCAGCAGCGCGTGCACATCGACCGTCTCGAAGCCGTGGTCGAAGCCCACGTCATGTGCGCCGCCAAAGTGCGCGAGCGCTGCGACATTCCGGGCACCAGCGTCAAGACAACGTTCTTGTGCCGCGACAAGCCCGCCATGAAAGAGGCCTTGCGCCAGGCCGGCGTGCCCTGCGCCCAGTCCATTGGCTCCAGCGACCCCAACGAGATCCGCGCGTTTGCCGCGCAAGTGGGCTTCCCCCTCATCATCAAGCCGCGCGACGCCGCGGGGGCCTCGGGCACCGAGCGCGTCGACAACGTGCAGGCGCTCGAGCACGCCATGGTGTCGTTCGGTGTCACCCGCGGTCGCAGCGTGGCCATCGAAGAGTTCATCGAGGGGCACGAGGGCTTCTACGACACGCTGACCATCAACGGCCAGGTGCACGAAGACTTCGTCAGCCACTATTACCCCAACGTGCTCGAGGCCATGCGCACGCGCTGGATCTCGCCGCAGTTCATCGCCACCAACCGCGTCGACATGGCCGAGGGCTACAACGCCCTCAAGGCCATGGGCCAAAAGGTCATCGAGGCCTTGGGCATCGAGACCTCGGCCACGCACATGGAGTGGTTCTTTGGCCCCAAGGGGCTCAAGTTCAGCGAGATCGGCTGCCGTCCGCCGGGTGTACGCGCCTGGGACCTCTACGCCGCGTCCAACGAGATGGACATCTACCGCGAGTGGGCCATGACCATCGTGCACGGCCGCACCAGCCAGAAGCTCACGCGCAGGTTCGCCGCCGGCATCGTGGCCCTGCGGCCCGAGTGCGACGGCCACATCACGGGGTACGACGGCATTGGCGAGATCCAGCACCGCTTTGGCGGCGCCATCATGGACTACCATCTGCCCAACCCCGGCACGCCCACCGGTGCCGTCGACGCCGGATACATGGCCAACGCCTGGATTCGCATGAAGCACCCGGACTACGACACCCTTCGCGGTATGCTCGACACCGTGGGCCAAACGGTCAAAGTCCGCGCCAGGTAGAGCGCTGTCCGGCCCTTGGAACCGGCGTCCCCGGCGCGCGCGCCCAAGACCGGACATACGATCCCCCAAGCGGCGAGAATCCTGATATATCCCGCCACTCTCCCATGCCCGAGGCTCCCCGCGCAGTTGTGCTCCTTGGTGCCCAGCGGTTCGATCCGTCGCTGGGAGCTTCGGTGTCCAAGCTCCGCGTCGAGGGCAAAATCGCCCTGGTTACCGCAGGTTGGCAAGAGCGCGAGGCCGAAGACGCCGAGCTTTCGCAACACGTCGGTGGCCGCACGGTCAACCTGAGGCTCCACGCCCGGGCCGAAGAGGTCTTCCGCGAAGACCCGGAGCTGCACGCCGCGCACCGCGAGCGCCAAGACGTGCTTCGGCACCGCCAAGACTTCTATCGCATCCGCCTCGAAGCTGCCCTCGAGGCCGAGCGCACCATTCGTGGTCGTGCCGCGCCGGCAGAGATTCTGGCCGAAGAAGACCAGTCCTCCATCGAGTCCATTCGTTCCCTCGACGTGCGCCACCTCAAGCAGTGCGAGCGCATTCACCGCGAGTTCGAAGAGCGCTGGAACCTGTCCGAGCGCCCCAGCGTGGCCAAACACCGCCAAGAGATCGCCGGGCTGCTCAAAGACTGCGACGCCGTGGCCATCGCCGGCGGCCATGTGGCCACGCTGGTCAACCGCCTCAAGTTGTTCGATGTGGCCCGAAACTGCACCGGTCGCATCGTGTTTGCCTGGTCCGGTGGCGCCATGGCCATCAGCGAGCGCGTGGTGCTGTTTCACGATGCGCCGCCGCAGGGGCCCGGTGCCAGCGAGGTGCTCGACGCGGGCCTTGGCTTGGTGCGCGGCGTCGTCGTGTTCCCGCAGCCCGAAGATCGCCTGCGCCTCGAGCAAAAAGATCGCGTGCAGGTCTTGGTCCGGCGCTTTGCCCCCTCCCTTTGCCTGGCCTTGCCTGCGCGCTCCCGCGTCACCTGGAAGTCCGGGCGGTTCTCTGCGGCCGACAACGTGCTCGAGCTCCGTTCGACGGGCGAGCACGGGCCCTTCGATCCGCGCAAGAGGGCCGCATGACGCCCCCCCGGCTCGCCATCGAAGAGTTGCTGGCGCACGCGCCCACGCCCCAGAAGGTCAAGGCGTTCCTTGGGGCGCACAAGTTCCCCATCGT